>CAYSOV010000059.1:0-1686 GCA_964432785.1 uncultured Gammaproteobacteria bacterium | reverse complement strand
GCCTTATAGTCAACGATTTGTTTTGGCTCAAGCCCGATATATTCCTTAACGGCTTTCTTATCAAAAAGCTTTGCTTCCGACAATCCCTTTATCGGCACGTAAATTTCTACTTTATCAGTTACCAACTGAAGCATGTCGCGGTCGCCAGTAACAATAATCACTTCGTCTACGGTCAACCGACTACCGACTACGGCTTTTTTCTTTTTTTCTTTCTGACTGTAGACTGTAGACTGTAGACTGCCAGCCTGCTTTGCCAGCGTCCCAATAACATCATCCGCCTCAAAACCCGGGGCCGTATAAATAGGAATTCCTGCCGCTTTTACAACCTCGTGCACAAGCTCAATTTGATCCTTCATCTCCTGCTCCATATGCGGCCTGTGCGCCTGGTAGGCAATATAGGCCTCGTGCCTAAAGGTCGGTATGGGAAGATCGAAAGCAACAGCAAGATACGCCGGCTTAAGCTCCGTAATAACCCTAAAAAGCATTGAGATAAATCCATAAACGGCGTTTGTCTGCCGTCCACCCGGAGAAGTCAAAGGAGGAAGGGCATGATAAGCCCTGTGAATTATCGCATGTCCGTCAATTAGGACCAGTCGTTTCCTTGAAGCCTTGTCCACCACGAACCAATTTTACCAAACTAGAGTCTAAATTACTCCCGCCACAAAAAAACATTCTGCTGTTTTGTGTATGTTATACTGGTTTTATGGCAGAAGCTTCCGAAAGCGGGCTTAAAGGGTTTTTGGGGAGACTTTTCGGCAGGGAGCAGCCACATCCTCGGAGGTCTCCGGCGCCAATCCCCGTCCAACCCAACCCCGAAGAACTCCAGGCAAGAGCAGAAAGAGCAAAAAAGATATATGAAAACGAAAAACTCAGACTAGGTAGGGAGTTTACACTTGCCATTCCCGATATAAGAGAAATAATCGATTATCAGAAAGAAGCTACTGACCTTGTAAAAGGTGTCAAGGCAATTACCATACATGGTAAATTTTACGCAGGAACTAAAGTTAGAGATAGAATAATAGTCCCAACCGACTCAAGCGATTTTGACGACTATGGTGATGTTCAGAAACTCCCCTATAAAATTATAGGGGGTGAAAAGCTCGCTCCAATTCATATTCTTGGTGGTGTCATCAGACACCTGCCCAAAGCCAGAGATGGACAAACCTTCATAGATTTAAGAAAAAAACACTTTTTGGCCTACTTAAATACGGAAGAGGGTGGGAACACGGTTGTTACTTATATATTTTTGCATGACCACAAAGATAGCAGTTTTCGACCGTCCGGTAACGCTATTATAAACTTTTTGCTGGGACAAGATGCCGCCGCAAGACTTTTGGGGCTCATCAGGAAAAATCCGGATTTTGCCGAGACCTTTCTTCAAAAAGCGGCAGGAGGTTTTGAAGCAGATGTGGAAAGACAAAAGCCCGGCATTAGAAGAATCAAATCAGACGAGATTGTACTTTTGCATCCGGGCAACTTCGACCCTGATAACTTCAATATTTTTAGGAATCCTTATGATGGAAGTTTTCAAAGGTTGGGGTTAGGAAACTTTATTCCTGGAGTTGAGGATGGGATCAAAAAGGAAATGGTTAGTAACCAAAACAATCAAATAGAAAGGCTTGGGTATTCAAGACCATTTGGTGCAGTTGATCCAAGTTTAATTCCCTAAACTGTCATTCGGGGAAG
>CAYSOV010000058.1:0-1758 GCA_964432785.1 uncultured Gammaproteobacteria bacterium | reverse complement strand
GCTCATACCACCGCATAGTTCCCTCCTTAATATAAATATTTTGCAAATCGACTATCTCAAGCTCGCCTCTTCTTGAGGGTTTAAGCTTCTTTATTAACTCGAAACACCGTCCGTCAAAGATATAAAGGCCCGTGGAAGCATACTTGGATTTCGGTTTCTTAGGTTTTTCCTCAATCTTGATTATCTCTTTAGAATTCTTTTTACTAAAAACGGGTACTCCAAAACGCTGCGGATCGGATACCTTTTTCAAAAACATAACTGATCCGTTCTTAAATTCTTTTATAGCCGGTCCGATATCAGCATCGGTTGTATTATCGCCAAGGATGACGGCCACCGGCCCGCCGTCGGCAAAATCCTCGGCTAGAGAAAGCGCGGCGGCAATCCCGCCTTCCCCTTCCTGATAGGAATACTCCAGGTGTCTAAGGCCCAACTCCTTGCCATTTTTAAGAACTCGCATGAAACTGCCGGCGTGAGGCCCTCCGGTAATAACCATAACTTCGGTAACTCCTGCATTAACCAGAGTTTGAACCGGATAAAAAATCATGGGTTTGTCAAAAACTGGAAGAAGATGTTTGTTTGTGGCGTAAGTGAGAGGGTATAGTCTTGTTCCAAGACCTCCGGCCAACACAATGCCTTTCATTTTAAATCCTCCATATTACAACCAGGAGGGCAGTTGTCCCCAGTATTGCCGTTGCAATATACTCCAATATTACCTTCGGGTGCAAGTCGCCGTGCACATGGTGATGAATAATCCCCCATACTACGAACGAGGACGCAAATGCCATAGTAATTACTGATTGGAAAGCCTGATCATAAGGAAAAGAGAGAATGCCCCATAAAGAAACTGCGATTATTCCTCCCAAACTCATATAGTGCGCCAGGTGCTTTGAGAACTCGCGAAACATTTTTATTTAATTAATCCTTCCTTGGCTACTAAAAGGATAATAACAACCATGCCAAAAAACAAAAAATGCGCCAGGCTTTTTGATGACACCCTCATTGTATTTCTTTGTTTTACTATAATCATATCAATTGCAAAGACAACCAAGAGTAGAGCTATAAAAAGAACGGTTATATTTCGGGTGGTTGCAAACGGAGAAAGAAGCATGACTTGTTTTGAAGCTATTTGGACAAATGATGCTTGCCCGCCGCTCTCGCCGGCAGCTGCCGCAACACTGGGCCCGAATTTGCCCAACCTTTCCTCAATAAAAGCCGCTTCACTCATTTTTGTTCCGAAAAACTGGACTACAAGTGTCGTGTTAACTCCTCCTAGGTCTCCCTGAACAACTGCTATTCCTATATCTTGATATTTCGGCGAAAGAAGATTTTCTCTGTGACTTTTCGAGTTCATCCAACCGGCAACAACATCCTCGGATGTTGAAAAATCCCGGGCCAAATTCTCTCCGGCAAAACGATATTGATAACCACCCTCTGTAATAAAATTCCAGGGCTGCCGGCCGTCCGGCGCAGTATGCGCCCAATAATCCCGCGCCATCATATCGGAAGCCTTAGAAAGCGCGGCTTTGGTCAAAAGCGGATCGAGTTTTAATTCTCCGACGCCTCCAGCCACCCTCTCCTTATTGCTTAATTCAACAATCCTTTCAGGTTGAATATCGGACTCGTATCCTAAAACAACATTGGTAAAGTTGGGCAATAAGGGAAGGAAGAAACGAAGCGAAACCAATCCTAAAGCTATTGCTACAATTGAGAGAGGATGAAGAAATCTTGCTCTATGATTATTTAGCTCATGAGGGAAAA
>CAYSOV010000057.1:0-1845 GCA_964432785.1 uncultured Gammaproteobacteria bacterium | reverse complement strand
GCGCCGTATAATCTGGCCATAGATATTGCGCTTATCCGGCGTTATCAAGGGAACTCTTGAGAAATGAAATATGCACTGACTGAGAAAGAGCACCGGGATAATGAGCGTCTCGCGCATAGAGGGATGGCGGTGAATCACAAGCAGTCCTTCTCCGTTTTTCGTTCGGAACTTCTCCGAACTATACCCTTGGATATGAAGAAGCCCGAGAAATCTCGCGGTAAAGATACCAATGAGAAGAACAGGGCCGATAATCCAGACCGTGCACAAAACTCCGAGGAAAACACCAACTGAATTCCATGCTTTGTTAAATGCAGAGAATCTCGTTCTGGGCCGCACCGCCCCGGAAACCCTTAGCTGATCCATTATGCTCCTTTCTTTTACTTGCTTTAAGGTGCTGTCTTTCTTGTGTCCTCGACAGGAATTGAACCTGTATCAGGAGCTTAGGAGTCTCCTGTTCTATCCGTTGAACTACGAGGACGAAAATAATCTGCAAACGAACCGATTGGACTATTCGGAACTACCACATGAACTACCTTTTCAATTAGACTATAAATGAGCTTCAAAGTAAAGCCTCCCTTGCTAACTCTCACTCGGCACATGCCGTATGGAAGTTTACCTTTTTTGTTTCCTTTTTTGATATCTATATAGGAGATCTTATCTCTTGAAATTCCAGTTTCCTTTGTCCAAAATTTGATAGCCTTTTCTCTATCAATATCCTCGTAAAGCCGAAGTGAAATGGTAAGGTGATCTCGTGTAATACCCAATGCACTAAGACATTCAATAAAAACTTTAATTAAAAACGGATCAGTATTAACCAACTGAAGATCTCTTTTTGACCCCTCCGCCCAATATAAAGTTATTAATATTAAGAGTTTTTCTTTCCTATCTAATACACGTATAATTTTATTTGCTTGATCCCTTGCTTTTTCTAAAGCTTGCATCCTACGAAGAACGCTGGACCTTCTTTTATTGCGCCAATATTCTATAAACTCACTATCAATAGCAATACCTTTAATATAGTAAAAAATGGTCCCGTTGGAATGACCTGTAGCTCGTCTTATTTCTGGCAAACTATGTCCTCTTTTCCGTAGAGCAATTATCCTTTCGATCTCCATTCTTGCTAATCGAGGCATTCCTTAATATTATCACAATTATGATATGTGGCCAAGTACTAGGAGTGAAAAGCATTGTTCACTTAAAAAACTCTGCCCCAATAAGAATATACTCCGAGCATATTTTCTTGATAGCCTGTAGAAAGATTCCCCTAAGAAGTGTTGATCCCGTTAGAAGTTGCCTGGCTCTTGGACGAATGAATTATGAGTATTTACCTTATCTGTGGAAAAGAAACTCCTAACGGGATTGACAACCCCTTCTGCCTTCTTATAATAGCTGTGTAAAAGTAAAAGGTCGCTGATTGAGGCACTAAAATTTTTATGACACAAAACGATTTCATTGAATCTGCATTGAATCCCGAAGATGACTTTGGATCAGAATTTGAACCAGGAGAAGAAGAGATGAACCCGGGAGAAGAACCGAGCGAAGACCTGGATGAAGAAAAAGAAAAAGATGACGATATAGACGACCCTGATTTTGAAATAGAAAACTAGAAAAACAAAAACTCCCCTGCAAAGGGGGGTTTTGTTTAGTTCTTGTTTTTGCCGTTCTTCGGGGGCGCAGGGGGCGCAGCTGGCTTTTCCTCTCTCGCCTGTTCAAGAAGAAACAATCTGTCTTGGAGGCCTTTCATGAGAATATTCGTTTCCCGGTCTCTTTCAATAAGCTCATCTATCTTCTTTAAGAGATCTTCCATTTGCCTGTCTTTTGTTTCAATAATCTTCTGTAGAGTTC
>CAYSOV010000056.1:0-1864 GCA_964432785.1 uncultured Gammaproteobacteria bacterium | reverse complement strand
AAGCCGTTAAGGAATATATCGGGCTTGAGCCAAAACAAATCGTTGACTATAAGGCCCTTATTGGGGATCAGTCGGATAATTATCCCGGAGTGAGGGGGATTGGGCCGAGGACGGCAGTAGATTTGTTACGGAGATTTGGGAGTTTGGAAAATATCTATCGCGCGATAAAAAGTAAAAGGCAAAAAGGAAAAAGCATAACACCCTTGGTACTTGAAAAACTTGAAAAGGGATATGAACCAGCAATGCTGTCGCAAAGGCTTGCCAAAATTTCGACCGATGCGCCGGTCGAGCTTGACTTGGAGCAGGCGAAATTTAAGGATCTCTCTAAGAGTGAAAAATTCATACAAAAATTAAGAGAGTTTGGTTTTAAAAGTTTGATTAAAAGAGTGGGCACAGAGGAGATAAAGATAAAGAAAAAGAAAAATGAGAACGGACAGATAGGATTACTTTAATGCGAGTTGCACTTGTTCACGATTATTTGGGTGAATTCGGAGGGGCAGAGCGGGTTTTACTGGCTTTGTCCGAGATATGGCCGGATGCTCCAGTTTATACCGCGTTTTACCGAAAGGGCCAGGCTTGGGAAAGATTTAAAAACAAAGAGATTCGTGTTTCCTGGGCTCACTATATTCCCGGATTTTCCACCTTATTTTATAGCCCGCTTCGCTTTCTGGCACCGTTAATTTGGGGAAGTTTTGACTTTTCAAAATACGATTTGGTTATAACCTCGGCGAGTTGGTACATCACGAAAGGTGTGATAAAGCAAAAGGCCCGCCTACGCCGAGGCTTCGGCGGGCAGGCAAAAGGCAAAAGGAAAAAAACTATTGAAATATGCTATTGCCATACGCCCCCGAGATATCTCTACGGATATCCGACTTCGGTTGAGTGGTCAAAGTATTGGCCGGTTAGGGTTTATGCCGCCATTGTAAATCATTTTATGCGGCTTTATGACTGGAACTCCGCGCAAAGGGTGGATTATTTTATTGCAAATTCCGAGAATGTTTGCCAACGGATCAAGAAATTTTACAGAAGAGAAGCGAAAGTGATTTATCCGCCGGTGGAGTTGAACACAAAACACAAAACACAAAACACAAAACGAGAATATTATTTAGTGGTTTCAAGGATTGTGGGAGGGAAGGGGCTAGAGATGGCGGTTGAGGCGGCGAATAGACTTGGTTTTCCTTTAAAAGTTGCCGGCACGCCCTCCGGTTATACGACGCTTTACGGGAATCTCCGGAAAAAGGCAAAGAAAAATATTGAGTTTTTAGGGTATGTGGAAGACGGTGAGCTTAGTAAACTTTACGCTGGCGCAAAAGCATTTTTAGCTTTGGCAAAAGACGAGGATTTTGGGATAACTCCTGTTGAAGCGATGCTTTGTGGAACCCCTGTTATTGCTTATAAAGGCGGTGGTTATCTCGAAACTGTTATTGACCCTTCGACTGCTCGCTCAGGGCAGGGGGAAACAGGGATATTTTTCGATGACTACAGCCCAGATGGACTGGCAGATGCAATAAAGAGATTTGATGTGACAAGGTTTAACCCTGTCATGATAGTTAAACATGCACAAAAATTTTCTAAAGAAAGATTTAAAAAAGAAATTGTCGATTTTGTGAATAAACATGCCGGAATTACCCGAGGTTGAGACAATTAGGCTGGGGCTTGAGAAATATCTTGTCGGCTCGCCGCGTGGCGGAGCTCTACGTGGACACAAGATAAAAGGGGTTGATGTGCGGCTTAAGAAAGTTGTAACAGGCCCTTCGACTTCGCTCAGGGTAAATATACAACATGTAATAGGAGCCGTTGTTAAGGATATTCGGCGATTTGGAAAAGCTTTATCTATTGATCTTGACAATGGCTGGTCAATCAC
>CAYSOV010000055.1:0-2405 GCA_964432785.1 uncultured Gammaproteobacteria bacterium | reverse complement strand
AGGGTCTCTCCTTGTTATCTACTTGTCATCTATCATTCCAAGGCTAATGTGCCGATCATTTCTTTTGGGTCTTCCTTAAAATCCTCAACGAAACTTTCATAGGAAAAAAAGTCTTTTAAGCCCATTCTTTGCCGGGTTTTAAAAAAAGCGAGTATTGGTTGAGGGTTAATCCAGTCTGCGTTTTTCCTCCCAAGATAGTATGCATAGCTAGAATAGGGGTATTCTACGGTCTTGACAGGGTCTCTCCTTGTCAAGGAGATCTCTAAAGGGTTTAGATGGATATAGCGGGATAGATGAAGAAGATAGGTCTCCTCATTAATGAGAGCAGCCTTATAAGGCCCCTGGAAAAGTGTTCCTACGCGCCGATATTTTTTATTGAAATACATAGAATAACTGGTACATAGAGAGCGCAGAAACCGAGTCATTCCATCTTTTTCACCTTGTCTTATAAGCAGATGAAAATGGTTTGGCATCAAACAATAAGCTAATAGTTCCACAATACCGTAAAGATTCTTTAATGGTCGAGGTCTGACAAGGAGAGACCCTGTCAGTTCGGCTACAGGATGAAAATAGGGTTCTTTGGGGGGCGATAGAGAAATTTTTAAGAAATTAAGGAATACCTTGCAATCTTGATCGTCTTGAAAAATTTTTCGTTTCTCCACACCTCGGTTATAAATATGATAGTGTCCATTCTCGATATATTGCTTAATAGTATTCCGGGCTGGCACGCCTTATGCTATATGACAAGGAGAATCCTTGTCAAGTGCCTGACATACGAAAAAGATGGATATACAATTTTATTTGACCTACTTTTTTTTATTTAGAGCCCAAAAGATATAGTTGACTTGCTCCCTTTGGAATATGCAACACTAAAAGGTAATCTTGCCCGATTATTTTGTCTGCCGAATTTTTAAAGAGGACAAGAGAGAAGTTTTTAAGAACAAGCGACCGGGCTCTGCGTATTGGAAGCGTAGTTTCTGTTGGCTTTGCGCCCTACGCTCCAGTTTTTAGCCCCGAAAAAGAAGCGCAAGGGGTAAATGATCAAAGATACAATTTGGCAGTTTCTACCCCGTTGAGTTTGAACGGCGCGCCCAAAACCCTTGAGGCTCCCGATGGCAGAAGAGTTATTTTTACTTCTCCCGAGGCAAAAGAGCAGCAGGAAAAAGGGAACGTTTGGTTTGGGGGAATTTGGGCAAGATTTAACGATCGGGGACAAATTATTATTTCTACACCTTGGAATAAGACCGAACGTGTCCATCTGGAGCCATACACCCCCGGTGGCATAAGAGTATTGTCTCTTTCCCCGGACGGTAAGAAGATTGCAGTCGCTCTCCATTCTGTAATAGGAACAAAGTCCTATCCTCAAGTTTTTGTCTTGGATACTTTAATCGGAGAGGGAGACCTTCTTTTTTCACCTGAACTGATAGTACGAGGAATGACTTCTGCCTCTTTCTCTTGGTCTGCTGATAGTCAGAAAGTTGCAGCTATTGTTACAAACTTCGATGGTAAAAAGGAAGTTGGAATTTTTCATGCCGGGACAGGCGAGATGCTTACCAATCCTCGGGATATCATTTGGGGCGAGTTTTCCCCAGATGCCAATTGGTTTACAGTAAGGAAGGGAAAGGACATTAAACTTATCAATCTCCAAAGCGGGGGAGAAAGAACGGTTGAGAATGTTTCTCGCTTTTCTTGGTCAAAGGACTCTGGGTTGCTTGTTCTTACTGAATGTGGAGAGTGGAGTCAGCCACGGAATTTTCCCGCTGATTGTATTCAGGGACAGCTCGCCCTCTATAATCATACCGAAGACAAGAGAATATCTTTGGGTGTAAGGCTGGCGGCTGGCGACACTCCCTTGATCTCTCCTGACAATACAAGAATTCTTGCGGCTTCTTTAACTACCCAGGGTTTTGGGGTCTTAGACCTTAGAGACGGAAGGACGATCCCGATTCGCTTCCCAAGAAATTTCTCTACAGATCAATTCAGTTGGGATGTGAGTTTTTGGAGCAACAACAGGATTCTTTTCAAAAAACTTAGCCGAGTTCCTGGTGACCCGAATCTCATTTGGGTTGATGCCTTGACAGGGGAGGTGAAAGCAAGGCAATCAATTTCTCTTACGAGAGGCGAGGCCGGAAGAGTTGTTGCTGTTTTTCTTGACTACGTTATTAGTGAAATAACAGATATTCGTAGGCAGGGAAGCAGGCTCTATCTTCATGAGGTCTCGCCGGAGGTAGATGTGGATTTCAGAGGGAAAGAAGTAGTTTCTCTTGATGATGCTCTTGGTCCTTTCCGCGATTCTTTTGTCTTTGGTATTATTAAAGACGGCGAACAGTTTACAGCGAAAAGAGGAAATTTTCTTTTTCAAGGAAATAAAATCTACCAAATTAAAAACGAAGAAGCAAGACAAT
>CAYSOV010000054.1:0-2449 GCA_964432785.1 uncultured Gammaproteobacteria bacterium | reverse complement strand
TGCGCCCCTGGAGGGAATCGAACCCCCATCAACGGTTCCGAAGACCGCTACTTTGTCCGTTAAGCTACAGGGGCAAACAAGTATATTTTACCTTAAAAGAGGCTAGAAAGCCAGTATAACTCCAAGAAGCAGTATCAACACCCCGGCTCCAAACATCCCGAGAACAGGTAACTCAAAACCGGCCTGCGGAAGCTCTTTTGGTGTTCCGGTTGGCCCGGGCGAAGATGTAGCTTTGGCCGTTGCTTTTGGGGTTGTAGTAGCCTTGGGACTTGCCGTTGGAGACGGGGACCCAGTAGAAGATGAAGATGCGCCGCCGGACGCTTGCGTTGCACTTTTAGGCGCCTGTGTCGCAGTTGGGGATCCACCGGCTTGTGCCTGCGCGGGAGAAGATGTTCCCGGAGGAGAAACAGCACTTCCGGCAGCAGCTTGAATTGTAACCGTTGCCGAATTTTTGGCAATAAGGACATTTGTTTCCTCATCAATTCCGGTCATCTCGGTTTGGGGAGAAAAGGTAACCGATGCACTGCCGGCTTCTTTCGCCTGAAAAACCAATGTTGCTAAAGTACCCTTTCCTTTGGGCACGGTACCAATCTGGGCTCCAAATACAGCAGTGGCGACTCCTTGGCCGTTATCCACCTTCGGCGAGGTAAGTACAACCGGCAAAAATGTTCCGGGCTTAAACTCGCTAAGTGCGAGCTTCTTTGGATCGTAGGTAATCCTTACATCAGCAGCCGTCGCCTTATTTTCGGCTGTATCAACCAAAACTGAAAGTGTAACGGCATCCCCAATTTTAGCGGTTGTTTGGGCAGGGGAAAGGGAAATAGTCGTAGCGGGAGCGGCCTCTTTGCGAAGTTCCTGCTGTTGCCTAACAAGAAAAACACCCGCTACAACCCCTACTAAAAGGACTGCTAAAACTAAAATTCCCGCTAAAACTTTTTTGGGGGGCATGTTTTGGCATTTACTGGACTTTAACTAAAATTCCTCTCGCTTTGCCCAGTACATTATCTACTTTATCAACTGCGGCGACTTTTGTCATCCCTGTAAATATTAAAGCGGAAGAGCCTTTCCCGACTCCGGTAATCTTTACTTGGGCAATCTTTCCGCTTCCCAAAACTCCTTCCTTGCCGCCAATCACGAAAACCGCTTTGCCTCCCCCGTTTTGTATCTCTTTCTGCAAAACCACCGGCTCCTTAAAAAATGTCCCCGGGGAAATATCCTCGATATGAATGACTTTCGGGTCAAAAGAAAGCTGTATCTCCGAAACTGTTATCTTTTCGCCTTTTGAATCAACCAGCACATCCAAAACCTTCCCTTGACCACCTACCAGGTCGATGCCACCAGGACTAATACGCATCGCAACTAATCCTTTTCCATTCATCTCAAGACCGGTCAAGAATTCTCCAGGCAGAAAACTAGAACCCTTTACAAGAAGGGCTGCGAAAATAGCTACTACCAATGTAATACATAGATAAAAAAACAGGTTATTGTTTTTCATTTTATTTTCCCATGGATGGAATCGTGGATTCAACCAATTCGACTCTCCACATTAAATATGCATTAAGTTGCGTCCTACTTGAGTCTGGGCTATAGAAAAATCCATCATCTTGTTGTTCATCAAAATGCCACAGTAATAAAGTATTCAAGTCAGGCACAAATGGCGATTTTGGGGGGCTGAAATCCGTTACATAGCGCGCTGTGTTGCTAATACGCACTTCGTCCATTGTAAGAGGCAGGGAACCTATCGTGCCAAGAGGTCCCCCCTGAAGATGTAGTGCTTCTCTGTCGTCCATAAGAGGATAAGTTGATTCCATATTCTCCTGACGGGCTCTTTCCTTTCCATCAATAAAAAGTTTGATTCCCCGTCCATCATAAACCCCAGCTATATGATGCCAAGTACCAACCTTGAGTTCGTCCGGGTTCATTTCGGCACTTGTAAAACCAATAAGTTGTTTTTGTGTATCTTTTACAGCAAGGGTTAATCCTCTACTACCGGACAACTGGAGATAATAATTGGTGGAACGTGTCGGACCAGAAGGGTAAGAAAAATTCGCCTCTTTGTAAATAAAATATGTCGTATCTAAAGGAGAAATGTCCTCATCGAGCCGTAGCCAAGTCTCCAAAGTCATTGGCCCGCGGGGATTTATTTGCGACCATTTACTGAAAGTCGAATCGTTGCGATAAGCACCACCAACGACATTACTATTCGTAACGCCAGAATTGCGTACCATTTTGACCGCCTTCCCGAAACCCTTACCAGAGGAGCATGAATCAACCTTTTCCCATCCTTCCGGAACATCGCAGGGAGTTGAAAACTCACGGCATTCTCCGGTTGCAGGACTTTTTGCAGGAGTTGTAACTTGCGGACAGCTGGGGCCTCCGCCGTACAAATCACCGGTTTTCCCGAAATTTGAGACAATCATATTGTAATCAAAAATATCAACATCCCCGT
>CAYSOV010000053.1:0-2453 GCA_964432785.1 uncultured Gammaproteobacteria bacterium | reverse complement strand
TCAAAATCTTCCCTATCCAGGGTTTCTCTTTTCATAAGCTCCCCTGCAACCTTGTCAAGCATTTTTTTCTCTTTTTTAAGAATCCGAGCGGCTTCTTTATAGCAAGCGTCCATTATATTCTTGACCTCGCCGTCTATAAGCTCCTGCATTTTTGGGCTTACCTGTATGGGTTCCCAAGAACGCGGCCTGCCCATGTCGTCAACATCATATTGAGGCCCCCAGTCAATAGGTCCGAGCCCGCTCATTCCAAAATCCACAACCATGCGGCGGGCAATGCTTGTGGCGTTTGAAATATCGTTCCCGGCACCGGTTGTCATATCGGAAAAAATAAGCTCTTCGGCCGCCCGTCCCCCGAGCATGGCCGTTACTTGCTCAAGAAGCCTTGTTTTCGTTTCGTGAGACCGGTCAACGGCGGGCGGAATAAAAGTATGCCCCAAACTTACCCCCCGAGCGACAATGGAGATTCTGTGAACCGGATCCATTAAAGGCAGTATGTGGGTAACAACTGCGTGCCCTGCCTCGTGGTAGGCGGTGATTTTCCTGTCTTCATCCGACTGAAAGCGCTTTCTTGCAGGCCCCAACTTTACCTTGGTTGCCGCCTCTTCTATGTCCTCGTTGGTTATTTCTTTTCTATCGGTCCTGGCAGTCAGAATTGCCGCTTCGTTTAGCATGTTTTCCAAATCCGCTCCCGAGAACCCGACGGTTCGAGACGCAATCCTGTCCCAATCAATACCCCTTTCAAATTTTTTACCCTTCGCGTGGATTTGCAAAATCATCTTGCGGCCTTCTTTATCCGGCATATCAAGCATGACCCTGCGGTCAAAACGGCCCGGTCGGAGAAGAGCCGGGTCAAGAAGATCTCCGCGATTGGTTGCCGCCACGACTACAAGATTATCATTCGGTGTAAAACCGTCCATCTCAACCAAAATCTGGTTTAATGTCTGCTCGCGCTCGTCGTGTCCTCCCGTTATTCCAAAGCCGCGCTGGCGGCCAATAGCATCGATCTCGTCAATAAAGATTATCGAAGGCGCTGCCTTCTTGGCCGTTGCAAAAAGATCCCGGACCCTGGACGCGCCGACCCCGACCAGCATTTCCATAAATTCCGAACCGGCCATGGAGAAGAAGGGAACCCCCGCCTGCCCGGCCACAGCCCGTGCCAGTAAAGTTTTTCCTACACCCGCCGGCCCGACTAAAAGAACACCCTTTGGGGTACGGGCGCCAATTGCCTTATACTTTGCCGGGTTCTTCAAAAAGTCCACAACCTCTTCAAGCTCTTTTTTTGCCTCATCCACCCCCGCAACATCCTTGAAGGTTACCGATTGTTTACCTTTGCTAAAAACTCTTGCTCCCGACTTACCGAAGGAAAAGAGCGTATCTTGGGCGCCTCGGGCCTGACGGAAGATAAAAAGAAAGAAAAGCGCCATAAGCCCCAAGGGCAAAAGAATCCCTAAAATATCAAGCCAGACTTTTGAAAGACCTTGGTCTTGGATACTGAAATCAACTTTGGACGGGTCAATATTTGCGTTTCGTAAAATAGTTGTAAAGCTTTCCGAGGACTCCTTTATAGCGGTTCTTTCTCCTCCACCTTTGTAAGAAACTAAAAGCTTGTCGTCGGTAATTAAAATCTTTTCTATCTTTTCCGCCTTTATATCGTTAAGAACCTGGGAAAGAGGTACTGTTTCTGCTCCCGACCGAAGGCTCCCAAAAGAAAGAAATAGGGGACCAAGGAAAAAGAGCAAAAGAAGAACAAGCAGAATATTCCGAGCGTTTATCTCAAACTTAAATTGGAATTTTCTCTTTGTTGTCTTATTAGGATGCAAAACCGGTTCTTGTTTTTTCTTTTCTGGCATTTTGACAAACACGAAAATCCTGCTCTCTCGGCAGGCAAGTTAATTATACCAGAAAAACAAGGAGAGTGCCCAATTACTTAGACTTAGACTTGAACTATATAAGGCCCATCGCCCGCTTTACCCGCTCAAGGGTCTTTTTTGCTTCCTCCCGCGCCCTTTTTGACCCCTCTTCCAGAATTTTCTCTGTCTCTGTCCCTGTCTCAAACCTCTTCCTCCTCTCCCTTATCGGGTCTAGAAATGCATTAAGCACATCCGCAAGGTGCTCTTTAACTTCAACATCCCCAACCTTTCCATTTTTATACCTCTTCTTGTACTCTCCAACTTTATCTTTTTCTGTTCCTGACCCAAATGCGTCCAAATATATAAAAACCGGGTTTCCTTCAACTGTTCCGGGGTCCGTCGGATGAATTCTTTTGGGGTCCGTGTACATCCCCATTACCTTCTTGCGCACCTCCTCGGCGGGATCCGAAAGAAAAATCGCATTTCCTAAGCTTTTACTCATCTTTGCCTTTCCGTCGGTCCCGGGAAGGGTTGGTACATCGCCAATCAAAACCTCGGGTACAACAAAGGCTTCCCCGAACATCTCGTTAAATTTTTGTGCAA
>CAYSOV010000052.1:0-2673 GCA_964432785.1 uncultured Gammaproteobacteria bacterium | reverse complement strand
ACCTGTTGAGTAGGATTGCCCGTCTTGATTTCGATGATGATTCCAAAGGGGTCGTGCCTCCTCTTTAAAGTCCCCCGCTGTGGCGGGGGGACTTGGCGGTCCGCCTTCGCCTTTCGGCGAAGGGGACCAAGGTCGCCTTCGCCTTTCGGCTCCGGCGGACCAAGTAATCCCAAAGTCTATGGGATTTTAAGCCACAAACCTCAGGATCTAGAACGGAGTATATCATATGAGGCTATGCTTGTCAAGTGCAAGCGTACTATTAGAGGATACTATTCCATTTCTTCAAGAAACTGTCTTACTCCCAGTGCCCAGGTTCCGGGCGAAAGAGGCGTGTACTTTGCCATTATTTCCTCGGGGGTTGTGTATCCCTTATCAATATATTCTTCCCTTATTCCTTTCGCGACCGCCTCCATGGCCTCTTTGTAATTTGTGAATCTTAATGTTCCGCGGCTATGAACTCCCCAGCCCCAACAATTATAAGAGTTTTCCGGAATTTTTTTGCACAGATTTGATTCCTGTTGGGCAATAGCTACAAGGAGCCTGAAATCAAGGCCGTATTTCTCCGATGTGTCAAGAATATCTTGGGCGTGCGGCGCAAGGGGTGATTTGTAGTTTTCAAGATATTGTTTGACAATCTCAAGACGGGCGTCGGCCGTTGTCGCCGCTCCCGCGACCTCGCCTACCGAGTCGGGAAGTGCGGCATACACCCTGGCGCCGTAACGCGGCAAGGCTATATTGCCTGCCGACGCTGTCGGCTCATGGCTTTGCGCAGGCGGGGTTTCCTTTACGGTTGAGACAATATTGAGTGTGACGAGGCTGGCTAATATAGTTACCGGCGTTATGGTAAAAAAGGTGACAAAGTAAAGCAGTTTTTTCATTCGGCGTTCTTACACCCACGGATTATGACAAAGACAAGGATGGCATTTTTACAAAAGGTTTGTCAAGTTTTTCAGAAATTTTATGCCTGTGGTGTTATAATTCCCTAATTATGGGACCCGAAATGCCAACCCGGCCGAAAACTTTTTCAAGGTGCGAGTTTTTGCTTGCCCTTGCGGGTCTCTCTCTATCCTTCCTTCCGACCGATTCTCCTCCCAAGACCCCCGAGGCTCCGAATTTAAACCTAAAGATAGATAAGGTAGGGTGGCAAAGACTTGTTCGGCAGAGAACCCGCTGGGAGTTTCTCCCGGACGGTACAAACAAAAACAACTTACTTTGCCCCTCTTGGTCGCCAAATGTTTGCATGGGAAGAATAAGTTCGCTTTTTGATGTAGCAGTTAATAGACCAGTGGCAGAGTTTATATTTGCACAGGCTTCTCTGCAAAGCCTTCCCATTAGAACCAATATTATATTTGATGAGGGCTGGGGGCAAAAAGAGGGAGGGGAAGGGCATCAAGCTGCGTTTACTGCGCTTATTCCGGGTATTAATGAACAGTTTACCATACTCTGGCTCAAATTTGCGGCATGGAACGCCATAGAAAACATTAAGGCGAATAATCTCCCTCTCGAGCCGTATTTTGAGGGTTTTGCAAGCTACTATCTCTCCGAATGGGCAGTGCACGAGGCGGCACACGCCGGAGCCGAGCGCAAAGCATTTGGGCCAAGACTAATTCCACCTAATCTTGAGGCGCACCTGCATAAACAAATTTTTGATTTCCAGCGTCAATATACGGAACTTTTTAAGGAAGCGGAAAAAGAGAGGCTGGCCGAAAATGCTCTAGTCTTTGCCCTTAGCCCAAGGCTTCCGGTAGCTCAAATCCGGGATTTACTGGTCCAGGAAGCAAAAGTTTATGTAAAATAAGCCTTTTTACTTGCCGCAATCCCCAAGATCAACCAAAAAAATAGTTCTTCGTTTAGGGAGATTACATTGGTTTGAGAATGGAAAAGAAAGAGCAGAAAAGAGATAAAGAGAGTCTTTCTCCATGTAAGGCGGCGGTTGGGACCAGGTAAGAGATTCTTAAAAACCAGAGCGAGTATGCCCGCATATATTAAAAGTCCGACCATGCCCCCCGTAGAAAGTATTTCAAGAACATGGGAATGCGCTTTATCCACATAAACATTTTTGTTGTAGTTTCCACCTCCGGCCTCGAAAGCGTAGTCGAAGTTTGCCCAGCCATATCCCAAAAGGGGTTTTTTGAGAAAACCCTGAAAACCGCGGGTTAAAATCTCGCTCCGTGATTGGTAGCCCAGTTCGTTTTTTGAAACCGCGGAGGAATGGAGCGCGAAATAAAAGACCAAACTTCCTAAAATTACAAGAAGGGTTAAAGCAGCTATGGGTTTAAGGCTGAATTTTTTTAAAAAGTACCCAAGCAGTAAAAAGAAAATTACGGCGCCGAAAATGCCGCCTAAGGATTTTGTCAAAAATATAGCAATTATTTGTACGCCAAGACCCATGCTCCAGTAAGATTTTTTACCGGCAAGATAGGCCGTAAACGGCATTGTGACTAAAAGAAACCCTGCTAGGAACTTTGGCTGGCCAAAGGTTGCCCCTATTCCTCCCCACATATCAGGAGAGCCGAATATGGAGGTTTTAAGAAAAGCCAGGATACTTAATGCGCTTATTGTGACAGCGCTTGTCCCCAGCGCCAATGCGCTTCCTTCTGTCCAATTTTTTCTCCAAAGTATTGCAGCCAGGATTGAAAAAGCAATAAGGTGAAAAAGCGTGAGAAGACCGTC
>CAYSOV010000051.1:0-3077 GCA_964432785.1 uncultured Gammaproteobacteria bacterium | reverse complement strand
AGGAATCCTTGGGGTTCACCCGAATCATAATAAGCAAGGTATACTCTTCTTATCGTTATTTCTTTAGTGCTCTCCGGTTGCGAGATAATAAAACCCCGGCCGTTTTTTAATTCTTCCCAAGCCGTGTCCGCCATTTTTACCGGGTATGTTGAGGAGTTACCTTTGTCAGCCGCGAAGTAGTGATATTCCCCGCCAATGAGCTTTGAGCCTCCGCTTCTGTCGGCTCCGACAAGAAACCAGGTGTTTGCTATATTTTTATCCGGTGTTAAAACCGGAAGGTTGTCATAGTTTGCCCGGAAAAAATTCACCCGCACAAAATTTGCTTCGGAAAGGGAAGGGACTTCGACAAATTCCCTGGCCTGCGGTTTTAAGAAGCCAAAACTTTTTTCTCCCTTCTCTAGGTCATCCGGGAAAAGATTCCCCTGCGAGAGAAGTGAGATTACCGTACGCAAGGCATCATCCGTTGACCTTGGTCGAAAACTCAAAAGCTCCGGGGTTGCGGCAAGATTATAATTCAGGGAAAAAGTCTTGTTTACTATATTCATATCAATATTTGCCGGCTCTCCGTCTTTCTCGAATCGATATATTGTCTCGAGGAGATTTACCATTTTTCCGGAAAAGCCCAAAAGCCGTGCAAGTTTTGCCGCCTCGTCAAGATCAAGAAAAGACACGTCTCTTTGAGGCATAAAATAAACATTTAGCGTTGTCGGGAATTTTGGGAATTCGCCGGTTGGGGTTTGCAGGGAAAATGTAAAGCCGGACGAATCTTTCTTGTCAAGGAACGGCAGTTTTGGCAGTTTTCCGAAGGATACGGTCGGCGGAGGAGGAGGTTCGGGATAGAATTTTCTGTATGCGCCCAGCCCCACTTCCCAAAAGAGTCTTGCGACAATTAAGAAAAGAGCAAAAAATATAGAATATTTAATTGCCGCTCGTGTGTAGTAGGCAGTTTCCGTCAGGGTCATAGCAGTTTTCTTCTTTAGTATACGAGGCGCAGATGTTAGAATCAATATAATTACAATATAGTGCACAGTGCACAGGAATTAGTGCACAGGAGGACATGGCAAAAAACAAAACACCCGCCTACGCTAAAGTTTTGGCGGGCAATCAAAACACAAAAGTAAGAACGAGAATTGCGCCGTCGCCGACAGGTTTTGCGCATGTTGGTACGGCTTATACTGCGCTCTTTAACTATGCCTTTGCCAGGAAAAACGGCGGCAGTTTTATCATTCGGCTTGAGGACACTGATGTAAAACGCCATGTTCAGGGTGCAGAAGGTGCAATTTATGCAGGACTTTCGTGGCTTGGCATTGAGTGGGATGAAGGACCGGACAAGGGCGGACCGTATAGTCCCTACCGGCAGTCGGAAAGGCTTGAAATTTACAAAGAGAAAGCCCGGGAACTTTTAAAAAACGGTTTAGCGTATGAGGATGGGGGTGCTATACGGTTTAAAAACCCCGGA
The DNA here is from genome assembly GCA_964432785.1 of uncultured Gammaproteobacteria bacterium. Taxonomy (GTDB): domain Bacteria; phylum Patescibacteriota; class Microgenomatia; order UBA8517; family UBA10165; genus CAYSOV01. Next base: position 1,618 of record CAYSOV010000051.1, on the reverse strand, counting down.
GATGATGTTTCTTGGGATGATTTGGTGCGCGGCAGGATTACTTTTCCCGGAGGAGAGGTTGGAGATTTCGTTCTTTTGAAGTCCGACGGTTATCCAACCTATCATTTCGGAGTGGTGGTTGACGATATTCTTATGGAAATAACGCATGTGATAAGAGGTGAGGAACACATCTCGAACACCCCGAAGCACCTGGCGCTTTATAAAGGCTTCGGAGAAAAACCTCCATATTTTGCCCACCTACCGACGTTAAGAAACCCCCAAAGGCAAAAACTTTCCAAAAGACGGGATCCTGTGGATTTGCGTTTATACAGAGAACAGGGATATCTTCCGGAAGCGCTTGTTAATTTTTTATGCCTTCTCGGCTGGTCGCATCCGGAAGAAAAAGAAATTTTTTCGCTTTCGGAATTTGTTGAAAAATTTAGTTTGGATAGGGTCAGAAAAGCAGGCCCTGTGTTTGATGTGCAAAAGCTTGACTGGCTCAACGGCGTTTATATTAGGGGGAAAAACGATGAAGATTTGGCGCATCTTTTCGGTCAATATATTGCGGCCAGGGCCCCGCGGGATTTGTTGGCCAGGGTTGCCCCGCTTATAAAAGAGCGCGTCACGAAGCTCTCCGAAGTAGAGCCCCTTATTTCATTTTTCTGGCAAGAGCCACAAATTGGCAAAAATCTTTTTGAGCATGAAAGGTCTGTGGTACATCTTGCGGCCGCACTCCATGCGCTGGGTGGGATAAAAGACTGGAACCTTGCCGGGATTAATAAGGCCCTTGACGACGAGATAAAAGAGAAGAATTTTAAGGTGGGAGATTTTTATATGAGTTTAAGATTGGCGCTGACCGGAAAGCGAGTTACCCCTCCTATTAATGAATCTATAGAGCTCTTGGGGCAAGATAAGGTTTTGCACAGGCTTGAGGAGGCACAGAAAGTATTGCTGGGGTAAAAATGGACAAAGCTGCCCAAAATCTTGCAAATTTTCGCGAAAAGCTTAAACTTCGTCATCTTGAAACAAAATCCGCTTTTGAGAAAAAACACCCTCATGTAAAAATTTTCTTTGACTCCAAGGGGCTTGATCTCGGAAAGATAAGAAGACACTCGGCAAAACTTTTGGCATCAGGCGCCATAGGCGGCGCGCTTCTTTTTTCTCCGCCAAAAACCGAGGCCATAGCCCCTGCCCCATTACCCGAGCCAATAGTCAAGGCAATATCGGCCGTTGGGAGCGCAAACGAGGAAAAGGTTGACGATCCTCAAACCTGGCTTGTTGAAAAATTGCGCCAAATTCTGCCCCCGATTACGGACCGCTGGGCACTACCCTTTGTAAGCCCCGAAGAAGAAAAAGCAGTTGGCAGAATTATCGAGCTTGCAACGGAAATTCCTGCCCGGGCAAGCCTTGAGGGAGAACACCTGAATACCGTCTATGGGTACACGGGCGCCGAACAGCATTTAATCCGCTTTCCCGGGGATACGATTGAGAAACATGACGGGTTTCGCGATGTGGGGATGGCTCCCGGTCGGGGAGGATATGGCTATTTCACCGAAGATGGAAAACTTACTCCCGAAGGCACGATGCGGGAGAAGTATTATGTTGCGGTCCAAACCCTTTATTTGCCCGATTGGGAGAA
>CAYSOV010000050.1:0-3116 GCA_964432785.1 uncultured Gammaproteobacteria bacterium | reverse complement strand
GGGGCTATTGACAATTAACTGTATAACATATATAGTGATAGCAGAACCATAAAACATAGTTCGATGATTCGGCGGCCAGAGGAAAAACAAAAAGCAGTAAAACTTAGAAAGCAAGGTAAAAGCATTGGAGAAATAGCTGACCTCCTGAATCTGGCAACTTCAACGGTAAGCCTGTGGGTCCGAAACATAGAACTGTCCCCCTCCCAAAAGAATACTCTCACACAAAGAGTTTACAGAGCGTTACAGATAGGACGCAAAAAAGCGCTAGAAGTCCAGCGCCAAATACGACAAAGAAAAAGATGGCAGCTTGTAGCCGATGCGCTAAAAGAAATAAATTCATTGACCGAACGAGATCTTTTCATTACCGGCGTGGTTTTGTATTGGTCAGAGGGATTCAAAAAAGACAATCGGCTTGGCTTTGCAAACTCAGACCCAGCTATGATAAAATTGTTCCTACGGTGGCTAGAAATTGTTGGTGTTCCTAAAAATGATATCCGCCTCCGTATAGGTCTAAATATTGCCCATAAAAAGCGGGTTCGGAAAGTAACAAAATATTGGGCAGGACAAACGAGAATACCTGAAGATCAATTTCAAAAGCCATTTTTTCAAAAGTTTAAATGGAAAAAAGAATTCCCGAACCCTGAAGAATATTTCGGCGTTTTGAGGATTCGGGCGAATAACCAGGGTGCATTATTTATAAAAATAAAGACCTGGATTGAAGTGTTAAGAGAAAACTATGCTAGGGTAGCTCAGCGGTAGAGCGCTCGTTTCATAAGCGAGTCGTCGTGGGTTCGACTCCCACCCCTAGCACCCTTCGGCTTCAACCCGCCAGGCGGGTCTTCATTCAAGGTAAACTTAATAAATCCTGAGAGAAGTCGAAGGACTAAAACTTAAAAAACATCTCCACCCACCTTTTCCAAATAGGAAGCTCCTCCGGAAAGCTTTCCGACTCAAGTTTCGGGGCAAGCCTGCGAAGAATATCCTCGTCCGGCAAGACGACAACCGTTTCCCCCGGTTTTGCCAATCCCAACTTCTCCCTTGCCTCCTTTTCAATAAACTCGTCGGATTCAACTTTTTCTTTGGTTTTCAAAAGCTCTTCCTGTTCTTTCTTTAACTCTTCTACCCTTTCCTTTGCCCTATCTATCGCTTTTCCTCTCTCAAGAAAGCTCAATGTCGCTCGTCCCATAGAAAATATTACAAAGAGTACCCCCGCAAATAGAATATAGCGCAGATATTTTTTCATTCCAGCCTCTTTTCCCCTCCCCCTCCGAACAAAACTTGCATTTCTAATCTTTTAATGTGATAATATGGGTTATTGGTATGAACACAACTAAGACCTTAACGGAACTCCAAAAGGAGTTTATGGCCGACCTTAGAAAACAGGGAAGGTCAAGCTCTACCATTTTAGCCTACAATAAGGACATTGAACAACTCACGGCATTCCTTGCAAAAAACGGCAAAATCTTCCCCTTGGAAATTAAACCAAGCGATATTGAAGCATTCAGAAACTCCCTTGGCAAGGATAAATACACCGACAAGTCCGTTTCCCGGAAGCTCAATGCTATAAAATCATTCTCTCGCTACCTTGTGTCGCAAAAAATTCTTGAGCAGGACCCGGCGGCTCCTGTTGCCCACCCAAAATTTGTAAACCCGGCTCCCCGAATTCTCACCCGCATGGAATACAGAGCACTGCGGGATGCGGCCCGGGAAGACTATAGAATTGCAGCCATTATTGAGCTTATGCTCCAAACAGGAATAAGAATAGGCGAGGTTGCAAATTTACAGCTAGAGGATATTAAAGACGACAAAATGACAGTAAGGGCTTATGAGTCCCAACCGGAGCGCAGTGTCCCCCTTAACCCTCCCGCAAAACAAGCGCTTTCGGGTTATATTAAAATAAGACCCCAGGCTAAAGCCGGCCATATCTTTATTACAAAAACAGGTCGACCTCTCCTGGTACGCAATATAAGAAATTCTATTGACAGATACTTTAAAGAGGCAGGAATCGAGAACGCAAAGGTAAACGATTTAAGGAACACTTTTATCGCCCACCAATTAAAAACCGGTGTTGATTTGGTAACTGTTTCAAGGGTTGTGGGGCATAAAAGACTATCAACAACAGAGCGCTATCTTGAACTTGTCGAGAGAAAAGAGGCAGGAAAAGGAAATAGGCTGGAAGAACTCTAAGTAGGAAAGCACCACGGGTAGCACGGGTATCACGGGCTGAATGTTAGATTATTTTGGATGCATACCTTAGAGAAAATACTATGCTTCTGACCTTTTCTTGTCGAATTCCTCATATTCCCTTTGGGTCCAATAACCCAATACCAAACAAATTTCGCTTTGCGCCTCGAGTTCCATTAAGGATGTTTCTGCAATCTCCATAAAATGAGATTTTTCTTTCACACTTCTTTTAAGATAACCCTCAACAAAATTTGAAATAGCCGACACCACGGCACGACACATTTGAGACTTGAGCCCAAACTCTTCTGTTTTAGGCAATTTTTCAGTCCACGTATAAGTGAGGATTAAAAGTTCCCGAAGTTTTTGCCAAACAAGTAGTTTAAGACTATGGGGTCTTCCAGGGTTCTTTGAATATAACCACAACCTCGCCCATGTCGGAGATTGCTATTCTTCCAATAGAGACCCCATTCATCAATCCTCTACAATGTTCTTTTAATTCGTTATCGCCTAAGGCATCAAGGCAAAAAACGGGGCCATAGCGGATATGGAACCGTGGAATTTTACCTGGCTCAAGTTCTTCGCTTGGAACTTTTCTCTCAATTCTCATTTTGGAGAGCAACTGTGGGCGCGCTAGGACTCGAACCTAGAACCCTTCGTGTATAAGACGAATGCTCCACCATTGAGCTACGCGCCCTTGATTAGATTATAGCATATTGAAGCTGATTTGCTTTAGGGGTCCGCCTTGTTTATTGGCGTTACTTATGTTACTGATTTTATAAGCAAGCCAAGAAAACCCCGCCATTTGGCGGGGATGAATTGGCTCACGAGTCCGCCAGTTGGCGGACGAGTAATTCACCCGGCTAGGCGGGGTGAAGCTTGAAGATACCACGGTTTTAATCGAAGATAAGCTTTGCTTAACCATGGAGCTTCAT
>CAYSOV010000049.1:0-3176 GCA_964432785.1 uncultured Gammaproteobacteria bacterium | reverse complement strand
AACCTTGTTGCTTAAAGCGGTCTTTGCCGCGGCGGAAAGAATTCGTTCTCCTCCCTGTTGTTTTTTGGCAAGATACTCCGCCGTCTTCTCGTACTCGCGAGCGAGCATGTCTATTCTTTTCTCAAAGCTACTATGCAAAAATTCATCGTCTTGGTATTCCGGTCTTTCGACAAAGCGCAGAACCCTGCCGGAAACATATCTTTGACTCACCTGTGAATATCCCATTCCGGCTCTATGGCGCACCAGCTCATGAGTAACGCTCCGCGATATCCCGTAAAGCAAAAAAGTGAAGTTGGCGTGTTCCAAAACCGACCCGTGTCCGGAGGAAACTAAATTATCAAAGTATCTTTCGGCATCACGGTTCCAAGTCCTTCTGGAGCCAAAACTCATATAACAAGTTTGCCCGGCAGCCTTGCATAATTCCTCTGCCGGCGGCAAAGGGGTCGGGTCTTCAAGATACTTCACAAACTCATACTCCTTTGGGAAGCCGGCCAAGAATCCTTCCATCCCCCGTAAATCAACATGGGGAGCGGCAATCATAACTACACCCGGATATTTAAGATAGAGCGTGCCTTTCTCCGTGGAAAAAACCTCGGCATGCACACTTGGCAGATACCCCTCGTTTGTTTTGATTTCCAAATCTTTGAGAAATTCGGCGCTCATCTTGTTAAAATCCCCTCCTCGTCCAGTATTTTTTGAACATCACGGAAAACCTTGTCCGGTTCTTGCTCCGCGTCAACAAATTTCCACCTGTTTTTCTTTGCCAAAGTCAAATACGCCCGGCGCCGGCCTTTTTGCTTTTCGAGATTATCCCTGTCAAAGTGGCTTTCTTCTTGCCCGCCTTTGCGGCGCATTGTTATTTCCGGACTTGCATCAAGAAGAACTATTAAATCGGGTTTTATTTCCCTAATCCCGCCAATACCGGTTCGAGCCAACCTGTCTAAATATTTAACATCCTCGAAAGGCACACCCTGCCCGTAATGCTGATAGACAAAGGTTGACCCGGAATACCTGTCGCAGATTACGAGTTTGCCTGCCAAAAGAGCGGGGATTATTAATAAACGGTTGTGCATTCTCCTGTCAATGCTAAAAATCAGAAGCTGGCTTACTCCGTCGTTTTGAACATCCGGGGAAAGCGCAAGCTCTCGGTAGATTTCGGTTTCCCGTATCCCGCCCGGCTGTCTTGTAAATACGGCATCTATTCCTTTTTCGCTAAGATGCTGCGCAAGCGACCTAAGCAAAGTTGACTTCCCAACCCCGTCGTTTCCTTCAAAAACAACAAATTTTCCCCGTTCTACCGTCATTTTTCCGTTTCTAACCCCCGTGGAAATACTTGGGCTAATACCTTCCGCGCTTTAAGCCCAAGCTCTTCCTCCTCTTTTTTGTCCTTTCTTCTTTTTATGACATTTTTAAGCCCCTGCCGGTAAAGCCAAAATTCCCTGCCGAGCCGCAAGCGCGCTTTTTCCGAACCGAAGATATAACCGGCGCCGGCCGAGGCAAGAACTATCGCCGCGCTTTTCCATGTTAAAAAAGACAATCTTGGTTCTTTTTCCTTCATGGCCTTTGTTCCATTCTTGCCAATTAACAAACTACTTTCTCGCCAACCTTGGCAACATCATCTCCGGTTTCCAATCCCTTATCAACCTTTCCAAATCGGCTGTTTTCTGATAAACGCCGCCGGAGGAATACTGGTTTCCGTCACTCTTATTAACCCTAAAAAAGACCAGTTGTGCAATAGGCTGTCCAACCGGTATCACCGACCATTCATAGGTTAGGTTGTTTTGGACCTCCAATGTCCAGCGATTAAAATAGCCTACATCTCCCCAACCCGCGTCCTTACAAACGGACAAGAATGCCCTTCCCCAAGACGATCTTGCCTTCATCATGGAAGTAACTTTATCTCTTCCGCCTATAAATTCCTCCGTGTGCGCTAAAATTGTTTCTCCCGGAGCAAGGATAACAACCGGATCGTCAGGGAGCAACCCCTTGAAATCTTCTTCGCAGTACTCTCCCTCATTAGAATTTAAGTATTCTCTTATCGTCTTTGCTCGGTACGGCCCCTGCCATAATCTTTTGATATGGTCTGGGTTGTGGGGATTGAAAAGCCTGCTGCCCGGATGCGCAGATCTGGTTGTCCAATAATATTCACCAATGGAAACATCATAACTTGAGGTTTTTACCCGTTCCTCGCGGTACGGATGAATAATTACATAACCCTCTTTTACGCCGCGCCTAATTTCTTCATCGGAAAGAACCGATTGAGGAAATCTGTCTTCCAAGCCTTCAATTAAAGCGGCGCCAATATCGGGATTTGATACCAAAACTTTCGTGAATATCCGGGCCAGGCGTTGGGATAAAGCCTCGTCAGTCTCTATGCGTTTTACTACCCCTTCGGCGATTTCGGAAATTTCTTCAGGAGAATAAGCTTTTACTCTTTCTGTCATTTAGGGAAAAGGGGCAGGGCTTCCACTTTATTACACAACCGCAAAATTTTTGTCAATGGGGAAAATCAAAGTCCGTACGAAGATAAAGGGGCGCTGCCGACGCGGTTTCGGCGAAACCCGTAAGGAAGCCCCGCGCACTGCTGCCGGCCCGGAAGGGTTGTGAACGCGCCTTTTGTTCCCAATTCTTTCAATACTTTCTCTACGGTTTGATTTTCCGAACCGTAGGGATAAGCGAAAAACTCAACGGGTCCCATGCCATGCTCCTCAAGTTGTGTTTTTGCGGTCGCAATCTCGTTTCGCACCTCTTCCTCTGGTATGCCCACTAAGCTTTTATGCGACCATGTATGGTTTGCGAAGGTTACAAGACCCGAACCTTTCAGCTCCTCAATTTGGCCCCAGTTAAGATATCCCTGGTTGCCTACAAGCCCGGTTGGCAAAAACACCGTTGCGCGAATTCCGTTCTTTTTCAAAACAGGGTATGCCCAAGTATAAAAATCCTCGTATCCGTCGTCAAAAGTTAAAACAACAGGTTTTTCCGGCAAGGTTTCGGAGAGTCCTGAGAAGAATTCCTGAAGCGTCAAAGCATGATAGCCGCGCGACACAAGATATTCCATTTGTTTAACAAACACCTCCGCATCAACGGAAATATTTTGCTGTTTCTTCTCGGCTATATCTTCATTAGGTTGAACATGATGATAAAGGAGCACGGGCACGTTTTTGCAAGGTCTGTAA
>CAYSOV010000048.1:0-3366 GCA_964432785.1 uncultured Gammaproteobacteria bacterium | reverse complement strand
CCCAAAATCCTTATCTGAAAAGCCTTGGTTTGGCCGCCCTTGTCGGGATTGTCCTTCTTTTTCTTCTTAATTTTCTCAATATAACGCCTTTTTCAAAGCTGTTTTTTGGGCTTGAAAGCCAGGGATCGAAGGTTGGAATACTTAGTTCGGATTTGGGGCTTTTTTGTCCTGTTGAGAAAGGACTTTGCGGGCAAGGGAAGGCTATAACTTTCAATGGCAACGCGGCCCTTGCTTATAAACTTGAACCCAATACAAGAGTATCTACCGTTGCCTCCGTGGCCGACTCAAAAGACTTCTCAACCGATCCGTTTGAGAAAAACGGCTATAGGGGAGTTTGGCAGACAAGCCTCCTGGGAGAGGATTGCTATACCTTTACTTATCTTTTCCCTAAAGATGCGGGGCTAAGAGTGGCGCGAGCCTCTCTGGGAGGGGGAGAGACGCTCGGCTATGTCCCGCCCTCCTTTTTCAAGGCGGGAGGGGAGGATCTCAGCTTTATTTTGCAAGTGCAAAAAAGAACCGCAAAGGAAGAGGGGCAGCCGCAAACCAATGCCTGTGCCCTTGGCAACAGGCAACCGAGAGAATTTGGAGAATATCTAAAGATTGACCCTTCCGTGTTTCGGTAAAAAGTACCCATTTGTCATTGGTATTTATTGGTAATTATTGGTATTATTTTTGTGTATGGACCCTACTGCCCCTTTTCCGATAAATGAAGTTCCCGAGGCTTCTCAAAAGAAGAGCGACTCTTATTTACTGTTTGTAATTCCCGCTTTTATTGTCTTTATTTTGCTCATCTTCGGCACTTTGCATTATTTTAATGTTTTATCTCTTGGGCTTTCCTTTCTTCCCCAAAGGACAACGCCGGTTTCTGTTTTGCCCCCTCCGCCAGCCGGCGGACTGACCCCGAAAACACTCCAAATTGACCCGAACTTTCCGCCTCTTCCAATATCGGTAAATGATCCGGTAGTTGGAGGGGTGTCGGTATATTACAGATTGATTGGCAAGGTCGAGAAGGTTTTGCCTCAAGCGAACGGGGACATTGGTATTAGAATTAAAGCAGATGGCGCCACTGCGGCTTATCCAGCACCTTTTACTATTTCTTCAAAACAGACGGTGGTAACCGAAAAAGGGAAAGGCTTTCAGGGTTTTTCGCTCTCGGAAATTAAAGCAGGGGATACCCTTGAGCTTATTTATCTTGTTGATCTTCGTTCCGGTCAAACCCTTGTCACCCAAGCACAGGTGGAGAGGGGGGAGTAGAAAGTATTTTGTATAGAGTATTGCGAATAGCGACTATTGAATTTAAGATAAGGGAGTTCAATTAATCCAAAGTGCTAGATATGAGCAGAGTGTTTGCCATCAGGGTGGATTTTCTCAAGTCTTTCAAATCTGTCTTCGTGCTTTCCAAAACTTCGCTCGATTCTTTCTATTGTTTCTGATATTTCGTCCAATTGGGGAGTGATATTATCTGAGATGAAATCTGCAATATTTTGATTGACTGTTTTTCTTTGCTCACTAAGTCTTCTCTCAAGAAGTTCATCGATGCTTTTAAGATCATTTTTTGTTAGTGGCATACAGTCAATATAACATAAGTCGTTATGTATTTGTCAACGGCTGAAAGTGGTAAATCCTACCATTCCACTGGCGAGGAGATGCAGGTGCAAAGCCTGCCGACTCCATATATTTGAGTTCAAGAGAGGAACTGACAAGGAGAGACCTTGTCAAGACTGTCAAACTTGTTACACATCTAATGTGTGCATGAATAGTTCAGTGCACAACGGATATATCCCGACCATCCTCAATCTTTGACCACTAAGTTATAATTATTTATACAAGTTAGACCCAAGAGCCATGAAAAACGAACATTTTACTCAACCAAAGAGGTTTTCCTCAAAGACCGAAAGTGCTGTTAAAGAGTATCTGAAGGGTCTGGATTTTTATGACCGGATTGATCAAGATCAATTTACGATAGGTGAATTAAAAGGAATTTTTATTGAAAATCTTGAAAAATATTTTAAAGATAAGGTTTCTCAAGATTTTATTATACTTTTAGGAACGACCCTTTCTCGGGAGTTCATAGGCACGATAGAAGATGATACTCTTTTAACAATTGGATGCATGATTGAAGATCTTTCTTTTTTAAAACCGCGAAAGTCTAAAAAGGAAAGAGATGAAGTTCTCAAATCGGCCTTGAAGCTCTTAAAAGAGAAAAATTAGACTTTCGTCACCCAGGCGCAGGTGGAAAGAATAGTGAATAGTGAATAGGGCGGCTATTGAGTTCAGGACAAACTCCTTCTTGATTTTTTCTTTCCAAGGAGAAATCTTTCGGCGGAGACAAAACAATTTTTACATAGATGCCTGATGGCTAATTTAGAATGTGGCCACAAGATTTCCGGGCTTGTGGTTTTTCTACCACACGCATCGCAAAAATAAACAGCTGTCATTTTTAGGAAGATAGGGCAGGGGTAAAAATGATACTACCACACAAGGTTTCTGATCGGTCAAGTAGAATTTAAAGCATCTTAATATATCAAGTTGGCGGGAGGACTTACAAAGTCCAGCCTTGTCCCCTGTCAGCCTCGTCAGACCTCATCAGCCTCACAAAGCGAGGCTTCTTGAGCGGAACTACTTCCGGAAACAATTCAAGATGGGTTGAGATTAAAGACTCTACAGTAACCGTTCAATTCTTGAAGCAATATGCCTCTTGGGAACCCCGGCTTCAAATAACCCCCAAGCCATTGTTATCTTAGTTGTATTTAACACCTCCATATTTTACTCCGGAAGCGTCGGATTTCTACGGAGAATACAGCGCCTCTTGACATACCTTTGGAATGGCCTTACAATAGTCTTATTATGATAAGTACTGTCTCAATTACTCAACTAAAACAGAATATAACCAGTGTTATCAAAAGGGTGAGGACAGAAGGTAGACCGGTTGTTGTCCTTCAGCGCTCCGAACCTGCCGCCGTACTCCTCGACCCTGATTATTATAAGACTCTTGAGGAAACCCTAGAGGATTTTGAAGATCTTAAGGCTATTCAGGAACGCATGGATGAGCCGAGGATCCCCATTGAAAAAATAATCAAAAAACTTGCTTCGAGATGAGAATTTTCTTTACTAAGTCTGCAGAAAGTGAATTTCTCTCGTTAGAACGCCCTCTTGCTCAAAGAATTCTCCAGAAAATTTACTCCTTGAAGAATAATCCTTTCGGGCAAGGGAGCCAAAAGCTCGCAGGTGGCAAGGGATATAGAATACGAGTAGGTAATTATAGAATTATATATCAAGTTGACCGGAAGGGTAAAATTATTTTGATTGTCAAGATAGGGCATAGACGAGAGATATATCGTTAGAATCAAGATGTTTGACTTCTTT
>CAYSOV010000047.1:0-3704 GCA_964432785.1 uncultured Gammaproteobacteria bacterium | reverse complement strand
GTTAGTAAAATAGACCGGGTAGCTAAGAACGAATACAAAAACCGCTCCGAACTTATCCGTGAGGCAGTACGGATTTATCTTTCGGACCGGCTGGAGTGGGAAAAATTGTTAGCGTATGGCAAGAAGAAAGGTAAAAAAATGGGCATTAAAAGCGAAGAAGATGTAAACAGAATTGTAAGAGAATATCGGCATGGCAGGTAAGCCTCGGGTTGTTTTAGATTCAAATATACTAATTTCTGCATTTGTCTATGGCGGTAAGCCGGAACAAATCCTTCGATTAATTTTAGAAAAACAAATAGATGGTTTTACTTCTTCCCCATTATTATCCGAGCTTTTTGAGGTGCTCATCAAGAAGTTTCATTTCTCCCTGGAAAAAATTCAGGTTTTCGAACAAAAAATAAAAAAGAATTTTCTTGTCGTTTATCCTGAAAAGACTGTACATGTTGTAAAAGACGAAGATGATAATAAAGTTTTAGAAGTAGCAGTTGAAGGCGGCTGTGACTTTATTATAACGGGCGATAAAGAGCTATTACGGCTTGGCAAATGGAAAGGAATCTCAATTCTTACTGCTGATCAATTCCTAGGACGTTTAGACGAATTTCAAAGAGGGACTTGACAAACAGAAGTAACCGCGGTTAAAATAGCACTCACTTAAAAAGAGTGATAAGGTTTTATGCAAACTAAGAAGAAATTATTAAACCTAAAACCTGCGCCGGGCTACCTGCTTTTGAAGCCGGAAGAGGCGGAAACCAAAACAGCTTCCGGTATCGTTCTTCCCGACTCGGCGGGAGAAAAACCCCAAGTTGGAAAAGTGCTTGCCGTTGGGGATCCGGAGGTTACGGAATCGGGTGTAAAAAAAGACGCACCCGTAAAAAAGGGAGACCGTGTGGTTTACAAGAAATGGGGCGGAAACGAAATTAAAATTGAAGGCGAAGAGTATTTGTTTGTGAAATTTGAGGATATTTTGGCCGTTTACACGGCATAATTACTAATTAACCTAATTGACCTAATTTCTAAATTATTTAGGTTAATTAGAGCAATTAGAATAATTAGGTTAATTTTCTAAGATATGGCTAAACAAATAAAATTCGGAGACGAAGCAAGACAATCACTTCTCAAGGGAATAAATACCGTTGCCAAGGCGGTTGTTACCACCCTTGGCCCTAAAGGCCGCAATATTGCTTTGGATAAAAAGTGGGGTTCCCCGAATGTTGTCCATGACGGCGTAACCGTCGCGAAAGAGATTGAGCTTCCGGATGCCTTTGAGAATATGGGGGCTCAACTTGTGAAGGAGGCTGCTTCAAAAACAAACGATGTGGCAGGCGACGGAACGACAACGGCGACCCTTCTTGCGCAGGTTATTGCCCAGCATGGGATGAAGGCTGTTACCACAGGATCAAACCCAATGATTGTCAAAAAAGGCATTGAGAAGGGGGTAGCCGCGGTTGTTGAGGAAATCCGCAAGATATCAAAGCCGGTTAAGGGAAAAGAGGAAATTACCCAGGTGGCGACGGTGTCTGCCCAAAACGAGGAGATAGGAAAGATTATTGCCCAGGCGCTTGAGAGGGTTGGTCGAGACGGAGTAGTCACTGTCGAGGAGGGAAAGGGGCTTACTATTGAAGTTGAATACAAAGAGGGAATGGAATTTGACAGAGGCTACGCCTCGGCATATTTTGTTACCAACTCGGAGCGCATGGAGGCGGAAATTGAGGACGCGCATATTCTAATAACGGATAAAAAGATTTCGGCAATTTCAGACCTTCTTCCGTTTTTGGAAAATACGGTGAAGGTAAGTAAAAATATTGTGGTTATTGCCGACGAGATAGAGGGCGAGGCACTGGCTACTTTGGTTGTAAACAAGCTCCGCGGGGTTTTCAACATCCTGGCGGTTAAGGCACCTGGGTTTGGGGACAGAAGAAAGGAGATGCTCGAGGATATAGCCGTTTTAACAGGCGGAGTGGTTATTTCGGAGGATACCGGCAGAAAGCTTGAATCGGTAACGGTTGACGATCTGGGCCGAGCGGATAAGGTTTGGGCGGACAAGGAAAACACAAGGATAATCGGCGGTAAGGGTAAAAAGGCGGAAATCCAGTCAAGAATTGCCCAGATAAGACGCAGTATTGAAGAAACCGACTCTGATTTTGATCGCGAGAAGCTCGAGGAGCGCCTGGCAAAACTTGCAGGCGGAGTTGCTCAAATAAATGTGGGTGCGGCAACGGAGATTGAGCTTAACGAGAAGAAAGAAAGAGTCAAGGATGCGGTCGGGGCCACAAAAGCGGCCGGTGAGGAAGGAATTGTTCCTGGCGGGGGAGTAACACTGCTTCGCGCGCGGCAGGCACTATCCCGTGTTAAAACAGAGAATGAGGACGAGAAGGTGGGGGTAGAGATTCTCAAGATAGCCCTTGAGCAGCCATTGCGCTGGATTGTTAGAAACGCGGGCGAGGACGACGGGTTTGTTCTTCGTAAGATAGAAGAGGCAAAAACGCCCGACTACGGCTACGATGTTATCAAAGGCGATTTTGGCTCGATGCTTGAAAAAGGAATTGTTGATCCGGCAAAGGTTACCCGCTCGGCTGTTGAGAACGCGGCCTCGGTTGCGGTGATGGTTTTAACAACCGAAGGTCTGGTGGCGGATATCCCCGAAGAAAAGAAGACTCCGGTCGGCGGCCCCGGCCACGAAATGGGAGAATATTAAAATCAGGCACTAGACCGTTAGGCGCAGGGGAACCTAAGATTTAATTGCCTCCTTAACTCTTCCTCGGGACGTTTGACCAAGCTTAGCTTGGTTTGACGTTCTCTAGAGGTTCTACAGGTGAGTACCAAACAAAAATACAGTAGCGACCATACGATCCGCGAAGAAACACAGCTAAGCCGGGCCCGCAACTGCTGTGCCACCGTCCACCTCCGCAATGAGAGACATCAGCCGGCACACGCAAAATGGCTAGGGATGGAATCGTATGGTGTTGAGCACTTCCAATATGAGAGGCGCTTGAGAAGCATAGCCATCGCCAAAGACGCTAGCATGAAGCAAATAGCGATAACCAGCAACATCCACCGCAGTCAAACTCATTGAGTGATCATTAAATTGTAATTGCAGCGCAGGTTTACCATCTAGAAGCAAGTACTCGCGTCTTGCAGGGCCGAGCCCATAAGGCTCCGTGAGCTTCTTCAATGCCCAGTCTTCGAGTGATTGGGAAATGGTATTATTCTCACGCCAAATCATCATAGCTATCTTCTGATCATCGGCCGGCACCTGAGGGCCCCACGGATTATCCACCGGCGCTGAGATATAGACCTGAGGCGTTCCTGCAGGCGCGGTAACTTCGTGTGGGTACCAACTGGGCGGAAGCTTCATAGTCACCCCCACACTAATACTCGTATAGGAAGACCAGAACTCTGTTTGCTTGGTAATCACAGGCAAGAATGTTCTGAGGGATGGCGGCGCTTGGGCCGAGGTGATCCATGTTGTCACTGCTACGATGCCAAGCGCCAGCGACGCGACGACGAAGAGAACGTGCAAGCGACGAAAGCGGATAGTATGCATAACTGGCTACGCAGCGAGCGCTGAGTCGCTCGCTGGATACCTTTTTACCATATATATAGAGGCGCTTGTCAAGAGGCGCGCTGATGCGACGACGAGACAGAGTCGGTTGCATTCCTTAACTCTTCCTTGGGGCGTTTGACGACCCCTAGAGGTTCTGCGA
>CAYSOV010000046.1:0-3740 GCA_964432785.1 uncultured Gammaproteobacteria bacterium | reverse complement strand
CGTAACCGGAAAGAACATAATCCGCAATCCAAATAGGAATTTTTTTTTTTTTTTCCGGCTTTATTGCGTACATTCCGGTAAAAACGGCTGTTTTTTCTTTCATCTCCTTACGCTCAAGCTCGCTTTTCTTACTAGAGCTATCTATATACTTCCGTATCGCATTTTTGCGCTTTGCGCTTTGCGCTTTGCGCTTGAGGAGCGAAGCGACGAATTGGTGTTCCGGTGCCAAAACCAAAAATGTCGCCCCAAAAAGCGTATCCGGCCGGGTGGTGAAGACTCTAATTTCGTCTACTGTCGACTGTCTACCGTCCACTGTATTTTTCTTACCGTAGTCTGTAGTCTGTAGTCGGAAAGCGATCTCTATCCCTTCCGACTTCCCTATCCACCTGTTTTGGCCTTCGACAACAGACTCCGGCCAGCTTATTCCTGGCTTACCACCCTCGGGCCAAAGAAGCTTGTCCGCGTACGCCGTTATCCTAAAAAGCCATTGAGGAATCTTTTTTTGGATGACCTCCGTATCGGAATGTCTCCAGCAACAACCGTTCTCAACCTGCTCGTTTGCAAGAACGGTCTGGCACTTCGGACACCAATTGGCCGCGACTTCATCCCTGTAAACCAATCCTGCCTCAAGCATCTTCAGAAAAATCCACTGATTCCACCGATAATATTCGGGGTCGGAAGTTATAATCATCCTGTCCCAATCAAAAGAAGGGCCCATGCTCTTAAATTGTTCAAGCATTCTCTCTATATTGCCGTATGTCCAGTCTCTGGGATGTATTCCCCTCTGAATCGCGGCGTTTTCCGCAGGCAACCCAAACGCATCAAACCCTATCGGAAATAGTACATTGAAACCCTGCATCTTTTTGTACCGCGCATAAACATCGGCCGGCGCAAAAGCATACCAATGACCCATATGAAGATCCCCCGACGGGTATGGAAATTCAACCAGAATATATTGCTTTTCTTTTTTGGAAGTATCCGAAGCGGCAAAAATCTTCTTCTCTTTCCAGGCTTTCTGCCATTTCCTTTCAAAGACCTGGGGATCATACCTTAACCTTGAAGCAAGAGCTATTTTTTTGACCATATTAACTTTATTCTAGACTAAAGATAGAGCTTTGGCAACGATTATCATCCTGCCGTCTTGCTATCCTATTATTTATTTAGCCTCGAATCAAAATTGACTCGGCAATTCATCCCTTTTTAAGTATAAAACTGATTAGCAAATAGAGTTCTTAAGTGATAAAGAGAAAATTCGAAGCAGGAAATACGAAATAATATCCAAATTACCAAAAAACAGAAAAACAAAGAAACAAAAAACAGTTTTTTAGTTTTTCAGTTTCTTAGTCTCCCAGTTCTGTATTCGGATTTCGGACCTTGGATTTCGAATTTACAAAAAGGTGTCATTCTATAATTTTCGCCTAATTTTCGTAATGCCATATTCTGATATCTTTAAGTAATTAAGATTTTGCAAATGGTTTTCGTGAATGCCTGTGTGAAAACTAGAAATTGGAGATTTCTTCGACCAAATCAAAACATATCAGCTATAAAAATCGATAAATCGCCCTAATTTAATTTCTGTAAAATGCCCCTTGACAAGAATTTTTCTTATTAATATAGTAGACCAAGAGCGTCTAAAACCGTATAATCTTGTATAATTTAAGTTCAAATTGAAAAATTAAAATTCAAAAATAAAAATGACTAATCTGCCCAAGAAGTTCGAATTATATCTTACCGAAACGCTTAGTGTTTCAAGAAAAACCCTGCGGAATTATCGCGCGGATCTCTCCCACTTCTTTGGCTGGACAACCCTCCACTTAAAAACACGCGGGGTAAATATTGAAAATCCCAATGGTATTGTTCTCCACTTGTCGGCCCAGCTTGTTGCGGAGTACAAAGGCTATCATCTTGAAAACCGAATCCCCGAAGGGACCACAAACAGAAGGCTTTCAACCCTTAGAAACTTCTCCAGGTTTTTGCTTCTTGAGGGGATATTGAGCGAGGATCCGACTAAGGTTATCTCAAATATAAAGCGCGAGCTCGAAGATGGGGAAAAAATAGGTTTGCTTGTTAACGAATTCAAAAAACACCTGCAAAAAGATGGTGTTTCAAAAATCACGCTCAAAAATTATATCTCGGACATCAGGCATTTTTTGTCTTGGAACTTGAAAATTGAAACTTAACGCAAAATAGCGGGCGGCTCGCCCCGTACCGAATGGTACCGGGGCTCGCAAAGCTGTTCGAAAACAAAACAGGCCTGGGGGGGACACTTTTTTGTTTACAGAAACAACTCTTTGTTGTCGCCCGCTATTTTAGTATAGCACTTTTGGCAATATGGCAAAATACAGCAAACTATCACTCCCCCCGACCAAAACCATTAATGACCCTGCCCAATATAAGTCCGGAGCTCTTAAAAGTCTATCAAGAGGAAATTGCGCGGCTTCATTCTCCTAGGACAGTCAAGCGCAAAGTATCTTCCCTCCGCCGTTTCTTCTCTTGGGCAACCGGAAAGGGGTATATTAAAGAAAATCCCCTTCAGGGGGTCAGGGAATCGGCAAGCCAGCAATCCAGCACCCCAGAGATTCCGATACACCGATACACCGATACACAATACACTATACACGATACATCTACGCCCATAAGACCTTTCCCTTCTCTGGGCTTTCCATTCCTAAAATTCTCAATTTTCGCCTTTTCTGGGGTAATAGCAGTGGTTGCAACATTTTTGTTTGCCCAAAATAGGCTTCCCGGTCTTTTCTCGCCCACCCAGCCTGCCCCTCAACAAGCACAAACCAGAGAGACCATATCCGAAAACAACACGGGTAACATACTTGCCCGATTGGACCAAATTGAAAAATTTCTAAAAACCAATACCGCAGTCCAAGCCCTTGATGTCCTGCGCGCAAAAGCCCTTGAATTATTGGGCGAAAACCCCACGATTCAGGCCCCCGAAGGTTTCCTATCCATTGAAAGCCAAGCCATAACCCTCGAAACCCTCCCCCTTTCGGACGGCGACATAACCCTTGCCCCGGACGGGCAAGGACAATTATTGATTCGCTCGTCAACGACAGCCGGTAACTCAATTGACATAAGAAACGCGAATTTGACAACCGGCACTCTGATAAACGCAAATGTAGGTCATACCGGTACAAAATATAAATTTCTAGAATTTACTAGCGGTCCGCCAGCTGGCGGAAAGGAGGCCGTTAAATTCTCTGTAGATGCACAGGGTAATGTTCTTGCAGCAGGAACAATTACTGCCGACGAGGCAAAACTCGACGAGTTGCAAGTTACCGACAAAATCAACCTGCAAGGCGATCTTTTAATTGGCGGGGTTGTCAGGCTAAACCGCGCGGGACGACTTGCCTCAATTACCGGCTACTACCAAGACTCCGGTCTTTTCCAAATAGACCAAGGGGCGCCCGACTATGCCCAAATTACTAAAAAGTTAACATCAGGCACCGGAAGCGCAACAACACCGGTTCTAAAACTTACCCTTGACGAATCCGCTCTTACCCAGGGATCGGGACAAGACACTTTAGTCCTTGAGCGAAAAGGCGGAAAACCGGAAAGCTATGCCCTCAACATCAAAAGCGGCAATGCCCTCTTTAGCGGAGATGTGGTTGTCCAGGGAAATATACGCGGCTCCGGAGCCTTAAATGTCGACGGCAGCCAAACGGTATCGGGCAACCAAACAGTCTCCGGCGACTTGGCAGTCAACGGCGGCGACTTTACCTCAACCG
>CAYSOV010000045.1:0-3878 GCA_964432785.1 uncultured Gammaproteobacteria bacterium | reverse complement strand
GCCCAAAAACCCAATTCGGCGGAGAAAGGATGGGTTTATTTAAAGTTGCATACCAATTGGGAATTGCAGAAATTGTGAAGAATGAACCAATAAACCCGGCCCCCAAACAAAGGCCAATGGATAGGATAAGTTTTGGAATATTTTTAGGCACTTGTGGTGAATATAATCGAACCATTACTTCCAGTATGCATTAAGCCTTTCCCCACCCCAAAAACTCTAAAGTTATTCTACTTGAGATCAATTTCCAAAGTTTCCTTATTGTGCAAATCTATTTCACACCGGGTGTGGTAACCATAGCAAAACCCCTGGGAGAAAGCCGAACTCCCTAGGTGCCCTACCTAGCCCACCCCCCAGGTGGACAGGTGGACACAGGTGGACAAAACGGCTAAACTACCCTTTTAAGCATAGACTGGGTGTAAGCGGGTATCTCCGAAACCGGATCCGGATCCCGTCGAGTCCCTCCCCTGCTAGGAAGGCTACTTAATTTCGAGGGAATCAACCATCTCTTGAGCCATAGCAATCTCTTCATCGTAGTCACTCTCGGTTTTAGCCGCGTAGGTAAATACATATTCCCGGCCGCCTTTGAGCACCCATACCTGCATGAATTTAATATCGCTCGGTGAAGTATACACCACCTTGTAAGCAGGAAGACCGGAAAGAGTTGTCTTCTTCTGCTCGATCATACTTGCACCTTTTGTCTTTAATTGGTCCAGACTTATTTTTGTATATTCGTCAAAGGTAAAGGTCTTCGGCAAGTTTTTGGCTAAGATATTTACCGTGTGTTTTTGGGAAGGAGCGGTAAAAGAAACCAGCGCGTCTGCTAACTTCTCTTTTTTCTCCCAAGACTCCGAATACTTTATTGTTATCCCAAGTGTAGAATTTGTATAAGAAATAAGCTTCTCTTCTTTTGTCAATAACTGTTCCTCTTCCTGCTGTGCCCCCGAGCTTACCTTTTCAACAGACTCAAGCGAGGCTTGAATGGCGTCTTTATATTTAGCCCAAGTATCCTCCGGAGCGCTGCCTGTTACCCCCAAGACATACTTGCTGTCAATATAGAAAACATATTGAAGCTGGTGGGCGACAACCCCGTCGCCGCGTGTCTGTTTTATCTCAAAAATATAAGACTCCAGCCCGTTCACATTGGCCGTACCATCTTTCACAAATTCCATGCTTGGATACTGGTTGAGCATATAGTCTTTCCAAGAAGCCTGATAACCGGCAATATCGCTTGCGAGAATCGGATGGGGGCTTATGGAGGCAACTATATTTACGGTAAAACTTGAGCCGTTGGCCAGCTTTTCCGGGGTAATGGAGCCGACGGCAAGGTCAACCCGCTGTTCCAACTCGCCCTTGGCCCAGCCCTGCGGGAGTTTGATGGAAAATTCCGGTTTTCCCCCCGTCCCCCCGAAATTTACGGCGCGGTCTGCAAGTTTTGTCTGTTGAGCGGGAGTCTTACTTCCGCTCTCTTTCTCGCCCCCGGTCGTTCCGGCCGTAAACTCAAACTTTAGAGCACCGGTAAGAAGAAGGACTACTATAACGGCAACTAGACCTGCACCAGCCAAAACAAATTTATTTTTAGGCAGGTTTTTCATCTTAAACCCTCAAAACCTTCTTGTCCAAAAGTAAAAAGAGCGCGCCCAAGAGGAAAACACCCAATGCGGCGTACACCGCAATATCGGATGAGCCGATACTTGAGGCCGAAGCTCCGGCAACCGCCCCGACATTAATATTGTTTAGCCCCAACGAAAGATTGCTACCAAGAGGGTTTGAATTTACAAAATTCATTCCGGCCAGCGAGGACTTCTCAAGACCCGAAAGTCCCAACATATTCCCTGCGACCCCAAAGCCGGCGATAACGCCTGTTTCCACTATAAACATTATCATCCTTCCAAAAACTTTCTGTCAAGACCCGGAAAAATCGTTGTCAAACGCGAACTTTAACTTTAGGATTCTCGTCTGCGCCGTCCGCTGTTTTTCCCTCTTATCCTCGAATAATAATCGGGGCCATATTTCCTCATTAGGGCGTTCCCGCCCTTTCTGCCCATTTCAACATAAAAACCTCGGTCGTTCCGCGCTCTGGTTGTCTCCCCGCCTTTTCTCCCTATCACCTTAAAAAAATCAGTACCGGCCATTTTGGCGGCAACGGCGTCGCCGCCCCTTTTTGCAAGTTTTCCAAAAACGTCCTCGCCGTACCGCTCTTTAAGCCTTTGCGCCTTTTGCTTACCTGCGCTTATTGAACTTGTATTGTCGTTTCTTTCCGGACTTGCCATGTTTGCCTTATTATCCCGATCGGGCAAAGTTTAGCAAGATACTTGATCGCATACAAGGGGTTTAGTACTTAACCACTAATCTTGGGGAATCAAGATAGCAAGTAATACCGTTAAGGGATTTTACCTCAAGCTGATATTTAAGCTTGCCAAACCAAATCATGAGTTCTCCGCTTGTCAGATACTCATTGCTCGTCTGGTCGGTTGATTGCTCCGAGTAGTCAACCGCTCTGCTGTTTGTTTTGTCAAAAAGCCGGGTATAACAGCGGCTGTTTGTATACTGCGCTTTCAAATTCCCTTCCCAATAAACTCTTCCTTCCGGATATTCCGAAAGGTCGAATGTAAATTCCGAGCCGTCAACCCTCGTCCACTCGCTTTTTTGGGTCGAGGCGCCCGGCCCTAAAGGAATATAGGTAGTAACTTTAATAGAAGAAGCCGTGCTTTTTACCGGAGTGCCGGTTTTTATGTTTTTTGGTTTTTCAGTTTCTTCAACGAGCGCCGAAACCGTAGCTATTGCCTCGGAAATTTTTTCTTCCACAAAACTCCGGCAAGAAGGTCCGCAATCGCCTTTATCCTTATCTTCCGGCAATAACTCTTCCTGTTGAGAAACCGACTTTTGAGTATTTGAAAGAAGCAGGAAATCCAAGAAAAGAAGGTTGACAGCAAGAATTATAAACGCAGAAACGGCAATCCAGCCGGGCAGTTTGTTCATCTGGTATTATTTTAACACGGTGTACCCGTATTATTAATTATTACTTAATTTCCTAACTCTTGGCCCCTTTTCCGTATCCTCTATCTCATATCCCAGCTCCCTTACTTTGTCTCTTACTCTATCCCCCTCTTCCCAGTTTCCTTCTTCCCTCAAGCTCTCCCGTTGTTTAATTAATTGAAGAATATTTTTTGGCACTTTAATTGATTGAAGAGTACCGAGCCCTAAGCCTAAAACATCGTCAAAAGAAAGCAATAAATCTCGTTTGTCAATTTCCGAAATATTGCTCTTTACCGCTTCCCATAAAACAGCCAAGGCTTTCGGCGTATTCAAATCATCATTGACGACCTCAAGAAACTTCTTACGATAACCTTCGATTTTATCCCCTTTTTCTTGAGAAAGTGCAATCCTACCACGTTCTTGCTGTAGACTGTAGACCGTAGACTGCAGACTCTCCAGAGCATTTTGCGAGGCTTGAAGAGATTCCCAAGTAAAGTTTAGAGGATCCCTATAATGAGAGGTGAGGTAGAGATACCTCAAGGCCAGAGGATTAATTCCTTTTTTTTCAATATCGAAAAGCCTGTAAACATTTCCAAGGCTCTTGCCCATCCTTTGACCGTCAACTAAAAGAAAGGTTGTGTGCACCCAATAGTTTACAAACGGCTTGCCTGTTGCCCCTTCGCTTTGGGCAATCTCGTTCGGGTGGTGGGTTTGCCGCAAATCTTCTCCGCCGACATGGATATCAATGGTTGCGTTATGTGCACCATTGACCCTGAGCTTGCCGAATGGGTCAAAAACATCAGTTAAATATTTCATAGACATAGCGGAGCACTCAATATGCCAGCCGGGGAAACCAAGCCCCCACGGTGAGTCCCACTCCATTTGGCGTTTGCCCGGCTCCG
>CAYSOV010000044.1:0-4077 GCA_964432785.1 uncultured Gammaproteobacteria bacterium | reverse complement strand
CTCACGACTTTCCTGCCCTTCAAAGACTTCTTGAGAAAAACTTAAAAAGCAATGATTTTAGTCTAAGAAAGGCGGTCTGGTTTCTTCTGGGACTAAACAGCCGGAGCAGAGTAAACCTTGCTTACCGCGCTGCTGTGCGTTTTATTCAAGAAGGGAAAAATCCGGAGTTCTATCAGTTCGCTGTGAACAGCATCGACAGATATATCGAAGCCCAAGAGGATTTTCTTAAAATTCTTAGCAGGGAAGAAATACCGACCATCCTCTACTCAAACAACGACAGCGAAGAAGCTCCTACTTATGAAAAAATGGGAAGTGTTGTATCGGAGATATTCGGTAAATCATCCGAGCGGCTTTATTCCATAGACCCGGGGAACATCAGTTGGTCGAGGGTCCGGCCGCCGCAAGAGGCAGAGATTGTTTTTGACCGGGATAAGCCTCGGGTGTTCACGGTAATTCTGGATTACAGAACGGAAAAGGGGCAAGCTATAAAGGTTTCTTATACTATTGACACTGTAAAAAAGGAGCTTGACTGGGACTGGAAAGAAGACCCGAATTACCCCGAAGATGAAGAAATAAACTCGCTCAAAAATGCTTTTCTCTCCGTAGGCGGAAAAATTCTGGAAGATGTGTTAAAACAAGCAGCACAGCGATATGAAGCGAGAAAAAACGGGAATCCGAAAAACCGGCCGGCAGGGGGGCAGAGCACAAACAAGAAAACAGGAGAGCGGTATGAAGATCCCGTGTATAAACACCGAAAGGTTGCAAGAGAAGAGAGAGATGTATTCCAGACGCCAGAAGCCTTTTTCCGAGACCTAGAATCTCCGGAGCCGGAGAAAGTTAAAATAACAATTCTTCTACCCGAAGAAGAAAAGCTTTTAGAGCGGCTTTTTAAGTCCGTTTCCGCGGAGGATAAAATGATAATCACTGAAAAGATACGCAGGTTAACGGAATTGGGTATTGGTGCGGATATTAAAAAACTTAGGCTTCCCGGGCCGGACGGCGAACCCATATACTCATTAGGTATCAGTTGCAACGCCCCAGGTGGAGCAAGAGTTCTTTTGATAGAGATCGAGTCTCGGCAAGGAGAAAGGGTATTTAGAATTCATACTATTGGATACAGAAAAGATGTTTACGCCAAAGCGGGCGTATAGGCTTTTCGGAAAACCCGATGTTTTCAGTCCACAAAACACACTCCTTAAAGAGGCGAAATTAAACCAAAAGTAAAGTTTAGTTTACTTCTTGCCGCCGCAGACCTTGCAATCCTGCTTGTGGGTTAAAACAAGCCAAACCGCCGATGCGCCGACTAAAATATAAACCAGGTTTGTAAGGCCCAGGGAGCCAACTAAAGAATCCACAAGATTATAATTCAAAAGAGCCACAAGTCCCCAGTTTAGGCCGCCTACAATAACCAAAGTAAATGCTATATAATGCATCCAAACCACTTTTCTCACCTCCTTCCTTGCCCTCCAAAGTTTTAGCGTCGGAGGGTCTCTACTCCAGTGTAGACATAAATAAAAGCAATAGTCAACACTACAAAAACAAAAGCGAGAAAAAACCAAGCACTCCGCCTAAAAGAGCTCCCCCTATAACATCCGAGGGCCAATGCTCGCCAAGCCAAACTTTAGAGAGCATTACCGAGGCGGACCATAAAAAGAGAAAAGAGATAAGAAAGAACCGCAATAAAATAGGGAATCTTTTCATCTTTAAGATCAAATATGAAACAACCACAAAGATAAAAACAGCCCGAAAGCTGTGTCCCGAAGGGTAGGAAGACCCCGGGGTTGAATACCATTGGGGGAAAATTTGAATTGTCTCGTGCTTGTAGAAATAAAAAGGGGGCCTTTGTTGGTCAAGCAAGACCTTGCCGAAAAGCTCAATAAAATGACCCAAAACAAAAAACAAAAGAACGAAAAAACCTAAAAACTTTTTCCTAAATACAAGTATCAGGAGCAGAAAAAGAAGCAGGAGTTCGGCTTGGCCGGTAGAGCTTGCAAAGGCAAGAAATTCATAGAACTTCGGCAAAATTCGGTCTTGGATCTTAACCGCATAATCAAAATCAAACTGCCGAAGGATATCCTTTTTTACGATATAGGTAAAAAACAAAAAGAGGAAAGAGAAAAAAGCAGCAAGAGAGAAAAAGAAAAGCTTATATTTCATTCAATGTTTGCATTTAGAATATCCCAAAGATGGAGCAAAAGGAAGTTCCGGTATTGAAATTAGTATCATCTGGGATATAATCGGAAAAATGGCAAGCGAAATAAACAGAAATACCGGTCCGCAGGAAGAAAATAAATGGAAATCGCATCGCCGCCGGAGGCAAATTGAGGAAATTTATAATGCTGTTTTTGACGCACGGCGGCGAATTTCTATAGAGCACAAGCGCGGTGTTCGCTCACTCCGTGAACTTACGCGCATACATCCTGTCTTAATGGCCTTAATACCGGAAAACAGACGCAGGGAACTTATCGACCGTGCTCTGGAGGGAGCAGGGGTTATTCATGCCACCAATATCATCAGACAGGTCTTTGGACTGCTCAAAAGGGCCACAAGACCGGATGCACCAAAAAGGACGAATATATCCTTAAGCGACGAATTTTATTTACCGAAGGCCATAGAAGCCGCTTTTAAAGGGAAGGAAGAAATTCTGCAAGAGGTCCTGACCAAGAGCCAAACATCCGCAATCAATACTATCTTGGAAGCCCTGCAAATGAACCGAGTTCCGCTATTAAGATATAAAAGAGGTCTTTTGGCAACAGCTGGAGGTCTCCAGCCAACGAAAAACGGAGGTTCTGTGATTTATTTACCAACTAAAATAAACAGAGTCTGTGTCAGATATCTCTACCCACCCGGTCAAGAAACCCCCTTTTTGAGCTTGCGAGTAACAGGAGTGGATAATACTACTCAAACATAATCTCCATTCCGTCCAAAACCGCGGTTGAAAGAGAGGTTTTTTGCCCGGGAAACTTTGCCCCCGACCCCCAAATCTTGGCTCGAGTTTTGTCCGCCGCAAGTTCGCTGCCAATTTTCTCCAAAGCATTTGACAAGGTCTGGCCTTGTCGTAGAATCAGGGGATCGTTGTAATCCGTACCTTTCCCCGACCTTCGTAAATAAACCCGCACCAGCCCAAGTTTTTCCCAGATAGCCTTTTTTAGTTCTTCCAACCCCCACCCGTTCTCGGCGCTTATAGGGAAAGCGTCATTTATCACTTGCTTGCCCGCCATAGTTTTAACGCCGGCGGGTAATACATGTGGTGCCTGTGATGCCCGTGGTACTCCCTGGATGTCTATTTTATTAATAACATAAACGGCGGAGGTATAAACTCGGCTTTTGGTGAACGCGTCGATAACTTCCTCTAGTGTTAATTTTTCTTTGATAGTTATTTCCGCGTTTGCGTACCCGAACTCGCGTGCCACATCCTTGACCGAAGTTAAAGTGAAGTCCCTGCCCGGAACTCCCCGCGCCAGAAGACCTCCTTTTTGAGTTTTTATAATATCCACGCGTGGAGGAGCCATGTTTATGCGCACACCGTTTTCGTAGAGCTCTTTGTCAATTTTTTCGAATGCGTCCTCTCTCCCAACCTCTGCCAGAACCAGCAAAAGATCGGCACCCCGCACAACCGAAAGGACCTCCCGACCTCGACCCTTGCCCACGGCAGCACCCTCGATAAGACCGGGAACATCAAGGATTTGTATCCTTGCCCCCTTATATCCCATCATCCCGGGAATAACACTAACGGTCGTAAAGACATAAGGCGCTACTTTTGAAGCGGCGTTTGTGAGTCTATTAAGGAGAGTAGACTTACCGACGGAAGGGAAGCCTACTAAAACAACTGTCGCATCCCCCTGTTTTTTAATCGCGAATCCGCCTCCGCCCCCACCCTTTCTTGATCGACGCTCAATAATTTGGTCTTTAAGCTTAGCCAATTTTGCTCGAAGCTTTCCTATATGATGCTCGGTTGCTTTATGGTAGGGAGTCTCCCGAATCTCTTTTTGTATTTCCTCAATTCGCCTCTGTGTGTCTTCCATGAACCCAATTATATAGAAATCGGGCGTGCGATTGAAAGAATAATCCACCTGG
>CAYSOV010000043.1:0-4250 GCA_964432785.1 uncultured Gammaproteobacteria bacterium | reverse complement strand
AAATTAGCGCGAAACTCGCCCGGCTTGGGTATCCGCTCCATGGCAAAAACCCTCTGTCCTATTATCAAAACGCGGACATCGTGCCTGTAGGGAATAAATTTCTGCAGCAGGTAGCCTTTTGCCTCTTTACCTTCCCCTTCGAGCCTTCCAATAAGCCCTTCAAGTTGTTTTTCATCCTTGGCCTTAAACACGCTCACTCCCTTCCCGGAACGCACCGACTTGACAACCAAAGGATATCCCTCCTCCCGGCCCAGCTTTGGGTAGTCCTTAAAGTTACGGGTATAAAAGGTGTCGGGGACGGGCAGGCCGGCCGAGGAAATTTTCAATAAATCAAGAGCTTTATCAATAGTATACTGATGGAGCGAGAAATTATTATCAAAAATCTTAACTCCCTTTCGGGAAAGCATGTCAAGGACAAAGGCCGTTCTTTTTATCCCGGAAAATACGCCGCGAACAATAATAATATCGGTTTCCAAGTGCGCCAGCTTCTCCAGCGTCAACTTGGAGTTCTTTACCCAAAACCCCAAAGTAGAAAGATCAACGACCTCAAAATCATGCCCTAAAGAAACCGCCTCCTTGCGCAGTCTCGTTTTTTCCGGAAGGCTTGGAATAGTTGTAAAAAGAGTAAGTTTCATCTTTTGGACGGCACTAGGCCGACAAAACCTCGCGGTGGCCGGCAGTCCCTTCGGGAACCCGGGGAGTCTTGCCCCACAAACTTCTATACCATCTCATATCCTTATCTATTGGCTGGGGACGAACTAAAAACCCGGCAAGGTCCCGCCTGCCAATGATAAGGGGCACACGAAGATGCTTTCTGTTGGCAACGCTGGCAATGGTTTTGAGCTTTCTGCCGGCAAGATAAAGGGTTAAATTGATAACCGGTCTTTCTTCTCGGCCCAGTCCGCTGCGTACAAATTTTGTCCAAAGAATATTGCCGGGGGCCAAAAGCCCCATCTTTCTTGCAAAATCCTTATCGATAGATGTTCTCCAGGCTCCCGTATCAATCTTGGCCGCTGTTTCGACCTTATTTCCCCCGGAACCCACAACCCTGACAAGCTCCCAAACATCCACTGTTTTTATTCCTTCCTCAACAGCCACCCTTGTGGCAAACCGGCCGGCAAAAAGAACTTTT
Source organism: uncultured Gammaproteobacteria bacterium (assembly GCA_964432785.1). Taxonomy (GTDB): domain Bacteria; phylum Patescibacteriota; class Microgenomatia; order UBA8517; family UBA10165; genus CAYSOV01. The sequence goes on along the minus strand of CAYSOV010000043.1, from coordinate 3,118 downwards.
GCAATCCTTACGCCCTGCTCCGCACTCCTCACATCAAGATCCTCGACTCTCTCAAGCCTTTTTCTCAAACCCGCCCTGTTGGCAAGCTGAATTTGCAGACCCGGATTGCCGTTTAGTTCCAAAACAAGAGGGCCCTTCTCCGGATGAAGAACCATATCAACCCCCAAATAGCCGATTCCCGAAACTTCCTGGCACCGCACCGCAAGCTCCATAATTTTGTTCCATTGGGGAATTTTTAAGCCGTGGAGCTTCCTTTCCGTACCGGGCTTATATTTTATAAACTCTTCGTGCCAAACCGCATAGGTTGTAATGCCTGTTGCGATGTCTATCCCGACGCCTATCGCCCCCTGGTGAAGGTTTGCCCGGCCTCCCGACTCCTTGGTCGGTAAACGAAGCATGGCCATCACAGGGACCTTATTAAAGACAATAACGCGGATGTCAGGCGTCCCTCGGTATGCAAAACGGCGGAACGCCCTGTAGCGTCCCACATACTCTTGAAGAAATGCCCTGTCCGGAATATCGCCCATACTGTAGGCTCCCTCTAAAATGTCCAGAGTATGAAGCTGTAAGTCTTCAACCGTCACCCGCTTCCTTTGTGCAGTAATCCAAACAGGCTTTTCGCTTTTTGCTTTTCGCTTTTTGCTTTTTACCACGACGATTCCCTCTCCTCCCATTCCCAGGTTTGGCTTCAAAACAAAGGAAAACGGCAAGCTGCCCCAGTCGAATTTCAAAACCTGTTGGGGGTCTTTGAATTTCTTGTAAACCTGGGGTACGGGAATGCCAGCCTTTGCGAGCACACGGGCCGTCAAAAGCTTCGAGGCCGCAATATGCCTGCCCTTTCTTGTATTTAAAGGGTATGAAAAAAGCTGCGAGCGAGCATTCAGGCCCAAAATAGATGATAACTTCATATTTACTATTTCGTTATATTGTTATTTGCTATATTTAGAAAATAGCTAAATGAGAATATAGAAAAGGAAATTAATCACTTTGTGATTAATTTCCTAAATCTCCAAACCTCTAATAACCTCAACCCGACATATTTGCCCAAAAAGAAATCAAATACCACAACCGAAACAAGCAAAATTTCAGGGTTGAGAAGGGCAAAATGCCAAACCGGCTCAAGAGAAAGCACGGCAAAGGAGATAAGAGCTAAAACCAATGTCTCGGAGGTTAAATTTATAGCAACGGCCACGCTTTTGCCCAGCTGAACGCGGGCAAAATCCTCGGCAAGAAGCACCAAAAAAAGAACCGGGAATATTGAAACATCAACTATGTCCCTGTTCCCAAAAACAGGCGCCGCAAAAAGCGCCCCCAAGACCCCAAGCGATACAAGCCAAAGGATAATGGCCATGCGGGGAAGGTACTGGAGCCTGAATTTCAGCTTGCGCATAACAACCCGTGCCGCGGTAGAAATAGCCACGATAAGCAAAAAGAGCCCTATTCCAAGCACGGGGCCTATTGCAAAGAAGGCTATTGACAAGGCGGCAGGCAGGAATATTCCAAATCCCCGCAGGCCTATCAAATGCCGGGCTCCCGCAATTAGGGAAGCTACAACTGGCAAGAGTAGTAAAAGGATGATAGTATTAAGGGGAACACCGGCTTGAGCGGCATTTCGTATAGCGTGCTTGAGAGGGTTTGTAAGGGCAGGACCGGGGTTCTGGCCGGCCAGAACAGCCTCAAGCTCATGAACCTGAATTGCCGAAGGGTCGGTAAGGTCAACCTGGGCAAAGACCGCCTGGGGCACGAAACCGGCCAATAAGAGCGCAAAAAAAAGGAAGGCACTAAAAAGCCTTGAAAGCATAGTGGAAGGTATTATATCGCAGTAGACACTAAAATCTCAATTCCCGCCTGACAAGGAGGCTTGACAAGGAGAATCCTTGTCAAGAAAGCTAGAAAACAAAAGTGAAAACTCACAGGAAATAATACATGCGGATTCTGAAAGTTCTGCTTAAAATCGGTTTTTTCCACTTAGTACCATTTTTATTATCCTTTTTTTTGGGCTTTTTTGTAATTATTCTTTATGGAATCGGTACCTGGTTTAGTCCCCAACCTTTCTATGTTGATTTGGCTCTATCTATGGTTTTTGTCCTCACAGTAGCCGGTGTAAGCTTTATGTACCTAAAATTGTTGAACCGCCTCAAGTTTTCCATGTCTTACCCTTGGTGGATTTTAATAAGCGCAACAGTTTTAGCATTATTAATCACTATTGGATCTTTAGGGGTCTAATAAGAGCAGCAAGTACATCCTGATCCTCATAGATCTGCCCATGACCAGTGACGAACTCCCCCCAACCACCAAGAGATAAGAACTCTGGCAATGGCGGAAGGTGTCCCAATTCCCAGACCAGTTGCACACCAAGTTCGTTAGCTTGCTCCTTAGACGCATCTAAGACCGAAACCCATTCCGGGACAAAAATATCATCTCGGTTGGTCGCAGTTATTACCTTTACTCCGCGGGAAATCATATATTTAGCTTTCGCCTCTATTTCTTCTCTAAATTTCGGATCATCCCCTTTTCCCACAAGATACTTCCCCACCTCCGATCCCATAAAAGATACTATCAGATCGGCTATCTCCGATGGTCCATCGGCCAATGCTGCAAGAAAACTTCTATCAATGCCCGCCAATGGACTATCTAAGGTAATAACAGCCTCTACCGCATCTGGATGTTCAAATGCAACGTTGAAAAGCACAAAGCCACCCAAGCTATGACCTACAAGAATAAATTTAGTCATCGGAAGTATCTCTTTATATCTGCGGAATTGCTCGCTCACTTTTTTAACACTTTCTAGAGGATGAACCCTTGTGTGCTCTTTCTTGTGGTCTTCTAGAAAAAGGGCTCCATTCCTCCTGAAAGTATTGTAAGTTGGATACAAGTGTCTGCTTTCTGATAAATCCATCACGCGCCTAAAAGTTGTAAATGTATCGTATTGGCTTTGTCTCGTTGAGTCATACCCGCCCATAAATAAGACCATCCTTCCCCCAAAGGGCTGGAATTCTTTAAGGCTGCTATCCCAATCAAACCAACCGGGTTCTCTTCCTTTTGCCTCTGGTACTTCTCCAACCGGTATCCTCTCAAGAATTGCGGGGGGAAGAAGAAAGGCATCTCGGTCAAACCT
>CAYSOV010000042.1:0-4745 GCA_964432785.1 uncultured Gammaproteobacteria bacterium | reverse complement strand
TTTGTTCCAGTTTAGACATGTTTAAAACCTCTTGTCAAGTACTAAATAAAATTCGAAATTCGAATATCGAAATCCGAAACTGGATGTGAGAAATGTGATGTGTGAAGCTCGATTTTGAAGTGAGAAGCGAGATGTTTGTTTTCCCACTTCCAATCTCTACCTCCATCCTCTCATTTCCAACTTCCCACCTCCTGTCTGAAATTTAGTGCTTTGCACTTTTAATTTCACTAGAATTGGCTTGTCAAATTATAAATGGGCATTATTATGGCAATTACCAAAAACGCAACGCCTATCCCCAAAACTATCATTATCAAAGGCTCAATGGCCGAGGTTAGTCCCCGCACTGCCTGCTCCGACTCCTGCTCAAAAACTCGGGAAATTTTAAGAAGCGTCTCGTCAAGCTTCCCCGTTTCCTCGCCGACAGCAATCATTTGAAAAAGCATGGGCGGGAAAACTTCTCCCTCTCGGGAAAGCGCGTAGGCAAGTGAGAAACCCTTTTCTACTTGAGTACTTGCGCGGCCCAAGGCATCGGAAATTATAACATTTCCGACAACTCCCGAGACAATGCGCAGGCCCTCAAGTATTGATATTCCCGCACCGACCAAAAGTCCAAGAGTGCGGGTAAACTCGGTTAAAATTATCTGCTTTTGGAGAGTGCCAAAGACCGGTAATTTTAATTTCCAATTATCAATCCTTGTGCGGCCGGTTGAGGTGGCCGCGAATCTGGCAAGCCCCCATATTAAAACTGCGGTAGCAACCGGAGCCAGCCACCAAAAGCGCGTAAAAAGCCCGGAAACGGATATAAGCGCTCTGGTGGCAAAAGGCAGTTCCGCCTGAAATTCCGAGTAAAGGCCGGTTAGTCGAGGAACAACAAAAATCATCATTACGGCTCCGACCGCGAGCATTCCGAGAACGACTATCGCCGGGTAAATCATTGCTCCCTTGACCTTGGAGGTAAACTCTCTCTGCGCCTCAAGGTTGTCCGCAAGACGGGCAAGAACTTTATCCAAAACTCCACCTTCTTCCCCCGCGCGAACCAGGGCAATATAAACCTGTAAAAAAACCTTGGGGTATTTGGACAAAGCCCCAGCAAGAGAAGAGCCTCCCTCAACATCGGAAAGAATACCCGCAACAACCGGTTTCAGAGACGACCTTGACTGCGAGCGTATGATAAGAAGCGCGTCGGTTATGGGGAGCCCCGCGGTAATCATTGTTGAAAACTGGCGGGTAAAAACTGCCGTATCGGCAAGCGTGACCCTGTTTGTAAAGCGATTTAAGAGGCTTAATAAAGACTCTCTTTGGGGTGTGAGCTTTATGATAACCAAGCCCCGCTCACGCAAAATTCGCGCGGCGTCGGAGGCCTTTTGGGCCTCGACCCGTCCCACCATATTCTTCCCTTCCTTGCTCTTGGCCCTGTAGGTAAAAACGCTCATTTAGCTTGAGGCGCCTGCCCTTGAACCAGCCTTGCCAGTTCCTCGGGACGCAAAGAGAAGCTTTGTGCCACCTCTACGGAAACAGCACCTTCCTTGACAAGACCGGCAAGGGTTGTCTCAAGAGTAGTCATCCCAAGTTCTCGCGAGGTTTGGATAATGTTATCTATTTGATGAGTCTTGCCGTCTCTAACTGCGGTACGCACGGCATTTGACGCGGTAAGAATTTCATAGGCTGCAGTCCTGCCGCCGGCAGTCAGGGGAACAAGCCGTTGGGAAAATACGGCCTCTATGACATTTGAAAGCTGGAGACGAACCTGTCCCTGTTGCTCTTCCGGAAAGACATCAACAATCCTATCAATGGTTTGGGCGGCGGAATTCGTGTGAAGCGTTGCGAAAACCAAGTGCCCGGTCTCGGCAATGGTCAGAGCGGAGGCTATTGTTTCATGGTCCCTCATCTCGCCGACCAAAACCACATCCGGGTCTTCCCGCAGGGCGGAGCGGAGAGCAACCTCCCAGGAATGAGTGTCTTCCCTCATCTCGCGTTGGGAGACAATGGCCTTAGCGGGGGTAAATATAAATTCCACGGGGTCCTCAATAGTTAAAATATGAACCGGCCGGGTTTGATTAATTTCGTTTAGGATGGCGGCCAATGTTGTTGATTTTCCGTGACCTGTAGGCCCGGTTACCAAAACAAGGCCCTGGCGAAGCCTTGCAAAATTGTGGCATATCGAAGGAAGTTTCAACTCCTCAATAGTCGGGATCTTGAGGGGAATGCGGCGGAAGGCGGCTGAAATACTGCCTCTCTGGTGGTAGACATTGACCCTGAAACGGGCTGTTTCCGAAAAGGAAAGCCCAAAATCTATCTCTTTATTAACGGTAGCCCGCTCAAGCTGTTCGGAAGAGAGGGAACCTTTTATAACTCTTTCGGCGTCCTCTCGCGTTAGAGGCTGTTCTCCGGGGATGCGGACAAGCTCGCCGTCAATACGCAAAGACGGCGCAATACCCACAATAAGATGAAGGTCCGAAGCCTTTTTATCAACGGTTAGTTGTAGTAGTTGTTGGATTTCCATATTTCAAAAATTCGAAATCCTAATATCGAAATTCGAAATGGTTCGACAAGCTCACCATCCTGAGCAAAGTCGAAGGACAATCTCTAAATTCTAAATTCAAATTTTTTAAACTTTTAGGATTTGGAATTTTGATCATTCGAATTTGTTTCGTATTTCGTGCTTCGTGCTTTGAATTTATTCCTGCGCTACCCTCAACACCTCCTCCATAGTCGTTATCCCTTCAAGTGCTTTAAGATACCCGTCTTGCTTCATGGCAATCATTCCTTCCTCTCTTGCCTGCTTTTCGATATCGGAGGACGGGGAGCGCTCGATTATCAGCCGACCTATTTTTTCCGTAATCGACATAACCTCAAAAATCCCCATTCTCCCAAAGTACCCCGTATTCCCGTCCGCCGTATCTCCTTTCCCTTTATAAAGTAAAACCGGCTCCTTTGCTTGAAAAAGAGGACCTAAAACCGTTTTCATATCCTCAACAACCTTTGGTTCCGGCTCATAATGCTCCTTGCAATCTTCATGAATCCGTCGAACAACCCTTTGGGCAACAACGCAAGTCATGGTTGATGCCAAAAGGAAGGGCTCGGCGCCCATATCAAGAAGGCGGGGCAGAACCCCCGACGCGTTATTTGTATGGAGTGTTGAGAAAACCAAATGCCCGGTCAGGGCGGCTTGAATGGCAAGACCCGCGGTCTCGGCGTCCCTTATCTCGCCCACCATTATTATATTGGGGTCCTGTCGCAAAAAGGAGCGAAGACCAGAGGCAAAGGTCAGCCCGGCGACGGGGTTTACCTGAACCTGGTTTACCCCGGGGATTTGGTATTCCACAGGGTCCTCAAGGGTTACAATGTTCACCTTTGGGGTATTAATGCGCGAGAGAACAGAGTAAAGAGTCGTTGTTTTCCCGGAGCCGGTGGGGCCGCATACTATAATTATTCCATGGGGCCGCAGAATAGCATCCTCTAAACTCTTCAAGGCCGTTCCGCGAAGACCCAATTCGGTAAGTTTGGGGACCCCGCCCGTCTTTTTTAAAAGCCGCATCACTATTTTTTCTCCGTGAACCGTCGGCAGGGACGAGACACGCAAATCTACTTCTTCGGGACCCGCCTTAAAATTAAACCTGCCGTCTTGGGGCACGCGCTTCTCGTCAATTTTCATTCCTGAAAGGATTTTTATTCTTGAGACAAGCGAGTCGTGGAATTGCTTGGGCATCGTAAACTTTTCCTGCAAAATTCCGTCTATGCGATAGCGGATTCTCGTAACTTTCTCCTCCGGCTCGGCATGGATATCCGAAGCCCGGCTCTTGACAGCGAATTCCAAAAGCTCTTTGACAATTTTAGCAATAGGCGCTTCCCTTATTATCCCCGAGAGCTGTGCAAGATCCAGGGTCTTTATCCCTTCTGTTGCCGGCTCCGCTTCCTTGAGAGCCTGGGTAACCTCTTGGGCAAGGCCGACGGAATAGCGCTGGGTAATAAGCCTTTTAATTTGACTGGGTACTGCGGCCACAGGACTTATTCTCATGCCGGTCTTTTGCTCCACAAATTCAATGGCGGCTATGTCTAAAGGCTCGCTCATCGCAAGAGAGAGCTGGTTTTTATCTTTATCAAGAGAAATGGGAATAATTGAGAAACGGGAGGCAACTTGCTGGGGTAAAACGGCTAGGGCCTCGGGTGAAATAGGGGTTTGCTCAAGATCGACAAAAGGAATGCTGTAAAGAGCCGCCTTGGCGCGAGTAAGCTGATCTTCGCTAACCAGACCATCCGAGGTCAAAAGCTCTTCCTCCGTTTTTCCCGTCTGAAGTTCCTGAAGTTTTATCGCTTCCGCGCGCTTGGCATCAATTGCTCCTTGCCCAAGAAGAACATCGATAAGAGTAGCGGGCGTCTTTGGGTTTTGCGGCGCTCCATTGCCCGGGACTTTCTTTACAGGATTTATTTGAGCAGGCATACCTTATTTATTATGTGCAAAAGTTTGGTAAAATGCAATAGAAACTCAAAGCTTAAATATCAAAGTTTAAACTACAACTAAAAACTTAAAGCTGGCAAAGTTTTGAGATTTAAACTATGGTTTTGCACTTTGCGTTTTGAGCTTTGAGCTGATTAAATGCATGCGTATCTAATAACAGGTAAAACTCAAGAAAAGAGATTTTATAAAGCAAAGGAGGTACTTGAGGAATGTGGGGCCACAGAGATTATCGAGCTTCCGGCGCCGAAAACAAAACACTTTATAAAAGACATCCGTCGGCTCAACC
>CAYSOV010000041.1:3127-4832 GCA_964432785.1 uncultured Gammaproteobacteria bacterium | reverse complement strand
CTTGACGATAAGTTTGGCCAAAGCCCCCGGGAAAGCCCCCAAAGCCGGCTCCCGGCGCTTGTCCTCCGAAGCCTTGTGCGAAAGCTTGGTGGCCGAATTGGTCGTACGCTTGTTTCTTTTTAGGATCCGATAAAACCTCGTATGCCTCGTTTATTTCTTTAAACTTTTTCTCGGCCTCGGCGCTTTTATTTCTGTCCGGATGCCACTCTAAAGCCAACTTTCTATATGCGCTTTTCAGATCCTTCTCGGAAGCGCTTTTCGAAACACCTAATATCTCGTAAAAATCTTTTGTTGTCGCCATCTTACGATTAGCCCCTAACTGTTTTCCAAAATACTCTAAAAACCTCTCCTAATACCTTCCCTATAACCTTCGCTTTAAAAGCCCAATCTTTTCTCGTGCGTCTTCTTTGTGAGGTTAAAGACTCACTTGTGACCAAACTGGCTTTTTCTTTATCTTCTCCTAAGTATAAATGAAGACCCCTAGAAGTAACATCCCACGAAAAATATCGAGGAGGAGGTACCTGACTTCGAGATTTTATTCGTTCTCCAAACTCTCGCAGGTAATCTTCATAATAAGATTTCGCATTCGATTTAGTTAACTGTCTCTGAATTCCTTTCTCTAACATCCTTGTTAAACCTGACCACTTTTAATTGAGCTTCTGCCAGCACCTTCCCGTACCCTTGAAACATCACTTTATAAGATCCTGCTTTCTCAAAATCCAGTCCAGCTATTTCTATAACTATATTAGCCTTACCTCCATGCCCAAATCTTATATCAAGAACCCGTGGAGGGAGAATGTCTTTACCGAATTCATCTACAAACTTTGTCTGAATTTTCACTTTTTTTCCTGGTTCGCCCTCAAAACTTCCAACCACAAATCCTTTATTTAATACAGGTTTTTCCTGGGTAGAGCTAAGTTGGTCAAATTCTCCAATAATGCTTAACTTACCATCTGAAGATATAAGTGCATAATCGCAAAATAGTGCAAATCGCCCTTTGATTTTCATTTTACCCAACTACTTCCCCTTCTTCTGCCCCTTCGGCAGGCCCATGGTCTTTGGCCTTGGTCTTTTTCTTCTTTGTCTCCTCTTCAGCCGGTTCGGAATCCCCGCCGGAAGCTTGCTCTTGCTGGGCTTGTTCTTGGCCTTGATCTTGTGGTGAGCCCGCCGAACCATACATAGCCTGGCCTACTTCTTGAAGAACTTCCGAGAGTTTCTTTGAGGTTCCCTCTATCTCCTCCTTTGTTGCGCCTTCTTTAGCAAGAGCCTCTTTTACATTCTTTACCTCCGTCTCTACCTTCTCTTTGACATCCTGCGGTGCTTTATCGCCCGCATCTTTGAGTGTTTTTTCTGCAGTAAAGACAAGTGCGTCTGCCTGATTTCTTGCCTCTACTTGCTCCTTCTTTGCCTGGTCTTCTGCGACATATTTCTCGGCTTCTTCCTGCGCTTTCTTTACCTCCTCGTCCGAAAGCCCAACCGCTCCTGTAATCTTAATGCTTTGCTCTCTGCCAGTCGCTTTGTCCTTTGCCGATACCTTCAGTATCCCGTTCGTGTCCATGTCAAAGGTAACCTCAATTTGGGGAACTCCCCGGGGCGCAGGAGGAATCCCGTCAAGAGTAAACTTCCCCAAAGATTTGTTGTCTTGGGCCATTGGCCGTTCGCCCTGCAGAACATTTATCTCAACCTGCGTTTGGCTATCGGCGGC
>CAYSOV010000041.1:0-3027 GCA_964432785.1 uncultured Gammaproteobacteria bacterium | reverse complement strand
TCAACCGGCTTCATGGTTTTTTTGATAAAATCGTCAACCAAGGCCTCGAGTTTTGCCCGAGACAGCTTCATAGAAAGATGGAGAGGCTGGCCGTTGTGTTGGGTAATATAGGGCTGATTAATCTCGGTTTCGTGAGTTGCCGAAAGCTCTATCTTTGCCTTTTCCGCAGCATCTCGGAGTCTTTGCAAAGCTTGCTTGTCCTGCCTTAAATCAACCCCGTGCTCTTTCTTAAACTCCTCGGCTATGAAGTCAACAATCCTTGCATCAAAATCATCCCCGCCCAAATGCGTGTCGCCATTTGTCGCCTTTACTTCAAACACTCCCTCGCCGAGCTCAAGGACAGATATATCAAAAGTTCCTCCGCCCAAGTCATAGACGGCGACCGTATGGGCTCCGCCGGCCGGCGGATTTTTCTCAAGACCGTAAGCAAGAGCCGCCGCTGTGGGCTCGTTTATAATTCTCTCAACCTTAAGACCGGCTATTTCTCCCGCCTGCTTTGTCGCCGAGCGCTGATTATCATCAAAATAGGCGGGAACGGTGATAACTGCTCTATCAACCGTTTCTCCTAAGTATTTCTCGGCGTCCTTTTTGAGCTTGCGTAGAATATATGCGGATATTTCCTGGGGCGTATATTCCTTGCCTTCAATAGCGACAATCGCCATTCCGTTCTTGCCTTTCTTCACCTCGTAAGGAACCATCTCAATTGTTCTTTTGACCTCGGGGTCCTCAAAACGCCTGCCCATAAGCCTTTTTACGGAGGAAACGGTATTTTTGGAGTTCAAAATCATCTGCCGCTTGGCAACATCTCCGGTAATATTTTTAGTCGGTTCAACCACGGAAGGAGTAATATTGCGGCCTGTGTCGGAGGCCGGAATAACCTTAGGCTGACCAGCCTCCATAACCGCGACCACCGAGTTCGTTGTTCCTAAATCAATTCCAATAATTTTAGACATAGTTTTCTTTTCCTAATTCTTTCTCCGACTTTTTTTCTTCCTTTTTGTCTGAAATTCCATTATAAACCTTAACCTGCGCGGGCCGCAAAACCATCCCGTCTTCCCACTCATAGCCTTTCTTTAGAACCTGGGCAATCGTTCCTTTTTCTCCTCCTTCTGTCGCCTCCGTTGCCTCGTGTTTTGCCTCATCGAATTTATCTCCTTTACTCAGTTTTATCTCTCTTAGGCCGCTTCTCTCAAGGGCGCTTCTGAACTGGCCAATGGCCATTCCCAAGCCCTCGTCTTTTAAGTGTACTTGGGCACTTTCAAGAATATCAAGGATAGGCAAAATATCCTTGAGTAAGTTTTTATTTGCCCGCGCTACGACCTCATGCTTTTCCCTGTCAATCCTCTTTACCAAATTATGATAATCGGCAAGGGCACGCGCCAGCTGCTCCTCTAAATTTTTCTGCCCGCCTTTTTTAATCACTTTTCCCATGTTCTTGATGCATCAGAAACAAGTTGAGCAAAATATCGCACAACCGGAATTATAACCGGATAATTAAACCTTGTCGGCCCTATAACCCCAAGGGACCCTCGACATCTGGGAGTATCGAATTGACAGGCAACAACCCCAACCGGCGCAAAATTCGGCCAGCCAAGCTCCTCGCCAAATAAAATTTCAATCGGGTCTTCCCACTTTGCCTCCTTGAAAAAGAGATCGTGAATTCTCTCGACTTCTTCAAGTAAAGAAAGAACCCTTGAGGTAACATCTATGTTGTAAAATTCGGGTATGTCAAGAATTTTTGCATACCCCGCATGCCAAACCTCTCCATCCTCGGTTACCCCAACAGCAAGAGAGCGCGAGAACTCGGACAAGGCCCGAGTCGCTTCTTTCATAACATGGTCAAGGTCTTCCTTTGCGTGAGAAATTCTCTCTTTGGCAGCAACCTCTTCGGCAACGGAGAGTTTTTTCTCTTCCATTAACTGCGCGACATAAAGACGAAGGGCTTTCGGCACCGGGACCCTGCCGGATGAAGTGTGCGGCTGTTTTAGATAGCCCTTTTCGGTCAAGGCCGCCATCTCGTTCCTTATGGTTGCCGGAGAAATCCCCAAGCTGTATTTCTTCTCCAACACATCGGAGCCAACCGGTACGGCCGTATTTATATACTCCTCAACCAGGCATTTAAGAATTTGTATTTGTCGCTGTGTCAGGTCGCCCATTCTTTTAGCAGTATTAAAGCACGAGTGCTAATTGTTTGTCAAGCCCTCGAAATATTCTCCATAGAAATCCGACACTTCCATGTAAAATATAGACATGTTAAATCTAACTAAAATAACTACTGACAAGATCCGATTAACGACAATATAGTGAGGGGAATAGACAGAATATTTAAGCAAGATAGTGAAATATAGATAAAAAGAGCCTCATTGCAACTATCTTATTTTCATTTCTCGCGTTTCCCACTTGACAATCAAAATTTCACAGAATATCATGGATGCATGATTAAGGATCTGTTAAGTTTTATAGACGCAGCTGAAAAAAGTCGTAAGTATCCCAAGAACACCGCGGCGGCTCGAAGGTCGGCATTGCGCTTATTTGAACCTGAGCTGACTGACGAGGAGAGGGAATCTCTGGATGTTTTTAAGAAAAATATGGAGCGTATCTTCCAAACTGTTTTTAGCAAACACAAATCTGACATAGCCGCCTCATCTCTCCAGACATACAAAAGAAGACTTACGGGCTTAATAAGAGACTATGAGAATTATGGACTTGATCCAAATAAAATGGCAGTCTGGAACCGCCCAGTAAGAAGGATTTCTTCCTTGCCAACAAAGAAGGAAAAAGGTGCCCCCAGGGAAGCTCCTACTTTAGACGAGACACGCGAAAGAACAGATATGTCACGTTTTGAGTTACCTTTACGAGCAGGAGTAAGGGCTATTATTCTTATACCTTCAGATGTGACTGTGGAGGAAATAGAAAAAATTAGAAAGTATCTTGATTTCCTGGATAGCATATCACTGAAATCCAAGGAAGAAAATGAGAAAAAATTATGATAAGAAAGAAGAAATTACCAATTACTTATGCCTTTAT
>CAYSOV010000040.1:0-5024 GCA_964432785.1 uncultured Gammaproteobacteria bacterium | reverse complement strand
AAGTCCTTGAAGCGTTTAAGAAAGGAGGGTACATTAAGTCTTGAAGGATTAAGTAATTGTGACCCCAGTGGGATTCGAACCCACAATCTTCAGGATGAGAACCTGATGTCCTAAGCCGTTAGACGATGGGGCCAGCGCAGTCTCTATTTTAGCATTTTATAGCTGCCTTAACTAGAAAGAATTAGCTTGAAGCGATATAACGGTGGGTCGAGATTTCCGGGACCTCCGGCAACATCCTATGGAAAGGCAATATGCGAAAGGCAACATTAAGCACCTGATCAAGATGTTCTGCAAAGACAAATTTTATGTCGCTTTTAACCTTATCCGGAATCTCGTCAATATCCTTCTTGTTATCCTTGGGAAGCACCACGGTTTTAATACCGGCTCTGTGTGCCGCAATCACTTTCTCCTTAACTCCTCCTATCTCAAGCACCCGACCACGAAGAGTTATCTCCCCGGTCATTGCGACATCCGGCCTTGTTTTTGTATTCGTCAGGGCCGAAACAAGAGATGTTGCCATAGCTATTCCCGCCGATGGCCCGTCTTTGGGAACCGCGCCTTCCGGAACATGGATATGGACATCAAGATTTTTGGCAAAATCTTGCTTAAGTCCAAACTCTCTCCAATGGCTTCGGGCATAGGAGAAGGCCGCGGTAGCAGACTCCTTCATCACATCCCCAAGTTGACCGGTAAGAGTCAGTCTCCCTTTTCCGGGCATGAGAGCCGTTTCGACAAAGATTATATCTCCTCCGGTTGCGGAGACCGCCAGTCCCGTTGATATTCCAACCTCATCTTTTTTCTCGGCAATAAGCGAGGTAAATTGCTGGGGACCGAGGAATTTACGGACGTCCTCTTTGCTAACCCTTGTCTTTAATTTTTTACCTTCGGCGGCAAGTCTAGCCAGTTTTCGGCAAATGGTTGCCAGGTTCCGCTCAAGACTGCGAACGCCCGATTCCCTTGTATACCTATTGATAACTTCATGAAGGGCGTCCGCGGTAAGCTCTGTCTTTTTACCCAAGCCATGGTTTTTGAGTTGCTTTGGCCAAAGGTGTCCTCGAGCGATATGATACTTTTCTTCCTCCGTGTAGCCCGGGAAGCGGATTATCTCCATACGATCCTTAAGCGCCGGAGGAATGGTATCCAAAATATTCCCTGTGCAAATAAACATAACCTGAGAGAGATCAAACGGAACCTCAAGGTAATGGTCGGAAAACTCCCTGTTCTGTTCGGGATCCAGTGCTTCAAGAAGGGCAGAAGAAGGGTCTCCCCGAAAATCGCTTCCAAGCTTGTCTATCTCGTCAAGCATAAAAACAGGGTTTTTTGTGCCGGCATTTTTTATCCCTTGGATTATCCTTCCGGGGAGCGCGCCGACATAGGTTCTTCTGTGTCCCCGAATCTCCGCCTCATCCCGAACCCCGCCTAAAGAAATCCGCACGAATTTTCTCCCCAGAGACCGGGCAATGGAACGGCCTATTGAGGTTTTCCCGACGCCGGGCGGCCCGATAAAACAAAGTATTGTCGGCATCGCGGCATCGGTTTCTTTCACCTCTTTATCCTCGCCGTCGCCGTTCGCCGAGACTGCGGATTTTTCTCCGGCCGCCTCGCCCTTAAGATGCATTACGGCCAAGAACTCAAGTATCCTTTCTTTGGCTTTTTTCAAAGCATAATGATCCTCGTCAAGTATCTTTGCCGCGTTTTTTAGGGAAACATTGTTTGGTGTGGTTTTGCTCCATGGCATTTCAACCAGCCAGTCAAGATAATTCCTGATATATGCTCCCTCCGGGTTATGGGGGGACATTTGCGCCAAACGAGAAAGCTCCTTTTCGGCTTTTTGTCGCACTTCCTTGGGCATCTCGGCCTGTTTTATCTTCCTTTTAAGCTCTGCTATCTCGTCATCCGGCTCCTCGTCACCCATCCCGCGCAGTTCCTGCTCTATTGTCTTTCGGCGCTCCTGAAGAATTGCCCTTTTCATCTGCTCTTCAAATCTCTTTTGTGTTTTGGCAGAAATTGTTCTTTCCAGTTCAAGAACCCCAACCTCGTGCCCTAAATATTCGACAATTTTTTTGAGCCTTTCCTCAAGGGAAAGGGTTGCCAAAAGCTCCTGTTTTTGGTTTGTCTTAAGATCAAGAAGATAAGCTATTTGGTCGGCAAGCTCGACAGGTTGTATTTTACTTGAGAGTATGTGCATTACCGTTTGTACATCGGCGGGCTTTCCAAGCTTTATGGCTTTTTCAAAAACCTCCATTATTTGCTTTGCCAAAGCACTTTCTTCTTCGGAGCCGGCAATAGCCTCGTCCAACTCCTCTACGCTAAAAACCAAAAAGGGCTCTTTTGCCAAAACTTCTGTCGCTTTAATCCTTGCCAAGCCTTGAATTATGACATGGATTTCATTATCCGTAGGCATAACCTGCTGAATCATTCCAAGGGTTCCTATTTTATAGAGGTCGTTTGGGGAGGGGTCGGATATCCTTGCGTCTTTTTGGGTAAAAATTGCAATGAGCCGGTCTTGGGCAAACGCGGCGTTTACGGCGGCCTTGGTTTTAGGCCGGCCGAAGCCGAGAATGGCTTCTGTTCGAGGGAAAACTACCGATCCTCGAAGGGCTACAACCGGTATAGCTCTTTGTCTTGAAATCATATCTGTTTTAGCAGTCTAACATTATGAGTGCTAGATGTCAAGCTCCGCTTGGCGGGGCGCACCCGCCGATACTACTCATGGATTACAATCCTTGTCCCCGGATTTTGGTCACTTGCCCTCATGGCCCATTTTTCCGAAGGCAGATCCGGCCCGGTCCAATAAAAAAGCTTCTCGGCAATGGGTGTCGGCAAATTCACGCATCCGTGACTGCGGGGGGTACCGAAATCGTTATGCCAGTAGGTTCCGTGCAAGCCATAACCTTTATACCCCGGCACCTCGCTATTCTCAAAGAACATCACATACGGTACATTCGGAAGATAATAATAGTATTTTCCCTGCCCGCCCTCCATTTTTGTGTATTTGAATTTGGTCCAAATGCGAAATTCGCCTTTTGGCGTCGGCGACCAAGGAAGACCGGAGGACATCTTTGTTTCTAAAAATTTTGTCTCTCCATCCCAAGCAATAAGCTTTTGCTCGGATAAATCAACCTCAATCCAGCGCTCCTGGGAAACCGCTCCTAAAACAGCCGTCCTTTTTTCTTTCCCTTTCAAGGCAAGCGCGGGTACATAAACTTCTCTCCCCTCAAAAAGGGCAACCCTCCCCTCGGACTTAAACTCGCCCGTATCCGAAAGATCCACTCCCGTACACGAGAGCGATGCAGTGCTGTTTTCTTTTTTTTCCTCTCCCGGCCAAAGAGAAACCGCTACGGCGCCAAAAAGGGCGACCAGAAGAAGCAAAAGCAGGAATTTTGCCTGGGCAGTTTTCTTTTTCACCTGTATTGATGCTACTAAATTATTCAAGAATAAACAACCAGAATATGACCGCTACAATAATACGGTATACCCCAAACGGCACAAAACTGTGCTTTTGCAAAAAACGCAGGAAGTATTGTATGGTAAAGAGCGCCGTTGTAAAAGCTGCTGCAAAACCTACAGCCATAAGAAGATATTCTTCTTTTGTAAAAGCCGTGCCGTTTTTCGCCAAATCCAGGCCGGTTGCCGCAAGCATTGTCGGAACGGCAAGCAGAAAGGAGAACTCGGCAGCCGTCTCTCTTTTCAGGCCTAAAAAAAGCCCGCCTATTATGGTTGCTCCGGAGCGGGAAACTCCGGGAATCATGGAAACGGACTGAAATATACCTATTAAAAATGCTTTTTTAAGACTTATTTTTTCAACTTTTTCAAAAGACGGCTTCTTTTTTTGATATATCTTTTCAAGAATTATAAGAAGCACGCCGCCCGTGAACAAGGCAAAAACGGTAATAATACTGCTGCCTAAAAGAAATTCTTTGACAAAACCGTAGAGCAGAAGGCCTAAAACGGCAGTCGGTAAAAACGCGGACAAAATTCTTATCAAATACTCCCTGCCGGCAAAAACAACCTTCCTGTATAAAAAAACAACGGCAAGAATAGCTCCGAGTTGAATGCTTATTTCAAAACTCTTTACCGCCTCTGTTTGGGGAATTTTTAAAAGATTGCCTGCTAAAATAAGATGGCCTGTTGAAGAAATAGGTAAAAACTCGGTTACCCCTTCAACGACTCCCAAAATAATTGCCTCAAAGACTCCCACGAGTCTATTCTACCTTTCGGCCGGCAACCTTGACAAGGCAGAGGAAAACATTCTACTCTGTATTGAGTATGAGTACTGCCCACAAAAAGTTTATTCTTGCCTGGATTCTCTTCTTAAGCCTTTTTCTGGCTGCTAAAATCACACCGGCTGCCGCTCTTACCGTTGACCCGACCGGCAAGGTTGTTATTGAAAGAAGAGGGGAAGTCCTGTCAAGAGGAAGTGATGAGGACTCCTCGGGCTCCTCTAATACAAAGGCGGAAACCACAACCTCCGGCGGCGCGACTATAAAAACCGAAGATAAAAAAGATGGAGAAGCTCGAACCGAGACCACTCTTCCGTCCGGAGCAACAATAAAAACCCGGCAAGAACCGGACAGAACAAGAATAGATATCTATGAAGGGGGGACAAAGCTTAGGCTTGAGCGCCGAGACGACCGGACAGTAATTAAGATGGAGGACGAAAATGGAGAAAAAGTTGAACTGCCTCCGGGCTCCGAAAACGAAGTCTTTAAAATAGAGGAAAGGCAGGATAAGGGACAAGTCCGCGTGAGCACTGCCCGGGATAAATTCGTATTCTCGAGAGAAAATGTCACTGCCGCTACAAACTTTCCGCTTTCCGTAAATCTTCAAACAAACGAGTTAACCGTTACTACGCCCCGGGGAGAGAAAACCGTAGCCGTTTTACCGGACCAGGCAGTCAAAAATACACTTGCGGCAAATGTGATTGACCAAGTAGGAGGAGCCGCGTTTGTCCAAGATGTACAAAAGATTGCAACAGGGGCGGGAACAACACTTGAGCAAGTAATCCGGCTTTCAACAACACG
>CAYSOV010000039.1:0-5438 GCA_964432785.1 uncultured Gammaproteobacteria bacterium | reverse complement strand
TTGTCAAGGCGGGGAATAGGTCGGTTGGAAGAAATTATGGGATAAGCAAAGCGAAAAATGAGATTATTGCGGTTACGGATGCCGGTGGGTACCCAAAAAAAGACTGGTTAGAAAAAATAATTGCACCATTTAAGGATAACAATGTAGATGTTGTTGGCGGCTATTATAAATCGCTTGCAAAAACCTCATTTGAAAGATGTGTCACCCCTTATTTTCTTGTTATGCCGGATAGGGTATGGCGAGGTATGGAATTTTTGCCTTCTTCCCGTTCCATTGCCTTCAGAAAGAGTATGTGGAAAAAAGTTGGGGGATATCCTGAACGGTTTTCCCACAACGAGGATTTTGTTTTTGACCACAATCTCAAAAAAGCAGATGTGCAGTTTCTTTTCGAACCAGAGGCTGTTGTCTATTGGGATCCGCCAAGAAACTTAAGGGAAGCAGCAAAAAAGTTTTTTCGCTATGCGCTAGGCGATGCCGAATCCCGTCTTGCCCGCCCTAAAATTAAACTTATATTTGCCAGGTATGCGACCGGTTTGGTTCTGCTATTATTAAAGTATAACCTTTTACTTTTTGCTTTTATTCTTTTTTACTTTATTTGGAGTTGGCAGAAAAACTTTAAATATGCAAGGATTTGGCAATCGGTATTTTGGTTGCCGCTTATCCAGATTGTTGCCGATTTAAGTATTGTGTGCGGGTTTACCCTAGGTTCTCTCAAGAGATAAACCAACTTTTATATATCAATATATGAAAGATATGAAAGCAAAAATAACCGCAATTGTTATCACAAAAAACGAAGAGAAAAATATTGAAAATTGTTTAGAGTCTGTTAAGTGGTGTGATGAGATAATTGTCGTAGACGACTATTCCGAGGATCACACGGCGGAGATAGCAAAATCGTTCGGCGTTACGGTTTACAAACGGCATCTTAATGATGATTTTGCCGGCCAGCGGAATTTTGGGCTAGAGAAGGCGAAAGGAGGCTGGGTGCTATTTATTGATGCCGACGAGCGTGTGTCTGATGCTCTCGCATCAGAAATTTCAAATTTCGAATTTCCCCGGCCTCGCCAAGCGAAGCCAAGTACCGTCCGGAACCTGGCGAAGCGGGGCGGGCAAATTTCAAATTATTCCGGATTTTATTTAAGAAGAAGGGATTTTATGTGGGGCAGGGAATTAAGACATGGGGAGACGGGGAATGTTAAACTTTTGAGATTGGCAAAAACCGGCACCGGCAGATGGAGACGGGCAATACACGAAACCTGGCAGGTGACGGGAAAAACAGGTGAGTTAAAGAATCCTTTACTGCACTACCCTCACCAGACTCTAAGAGAATTTATAGCGGATATTGATTGGATGTCAGCCTTGCATGCGCGAGAAAATAATAAGGAGGGGAAGAGATCGGATTTATTTAAAATCATCTTTTTCCCAAAGTTTAAGTTTTTTGACAGCTGGGTTTTAAAGAGAGGGTTTCTTGACGGAACTCCGGGTTTTATGGCAGCTATGATAATGAGCCTGCATTCATTTTTGGCCTGGAGCAAGCTTTGGCTTGCTCAAAGAAAATGAGCATTTTGCTTATATGGCTTTTGTTTTTATATCTGGCCGCTTTCCCTTTCGGCCAGCTTTTTAGATTTGAGATTTTGCCCCCTATAACTCTCCATTTGGTAGATATCATAGCCGGCTTTTTCGTCTTCTTCTGGTTCGTTTGGGTGCTAAGAAGAAAATATTTTAATTCGTCGCCTCTCAAACTAGAATTTTTATCTTTTTTGCTCGTTGCCGGTTTTTCACTCGCTTTGGGGGCAACCAAGGTAATGTGGCAGGAAGTATTTGTCGGCCTTCTTTACTGGCTTCGTTTTGCCGTCTATATACTTTTTTACTTTGCGGTTTGGGATTTAACACGGGTAAACAGCAGGTTGCGCACGAAGCTTTTTAATTCGCTTCTTGTACTCGGAATATTTATTTCCATATTTGGACTTTTTCAATATTTGGTTTTTCCGGACCTCCGCATTCTTTTGTCTTACGGCTGGGACGAACATTATTTTCGGCTTGTAGGTACATTCCTGGACCCCGGATTTACCGGAATTTTATTGGTTTTTTTCACAATACTTATTTTTTCACAGGGGGAGTGGGGCAGGGGTAAGTGGAGCAGGTGGCCATTGGGTCTTTTGGGAATTACCAGTCTTCTTTTGACTTATTCGCGCGCTAGTTATCTAGCATTCCTAATGGCCCTCCTCCTGTTTAATATTGTGCGACCCAACACAGTGTTTGTGTTGGTTGCTTTAGTCTTATTTCTTTTAGGCGTTGCCGTTTTACCAAGACCGGGAGGAGAAGGGGTTCGCCTTGAGCGGACTTCAACAATCTTTGCGCGTTTTGAGGGTTACAAACGAGCTTGGGAAGTAGGAAAAGAAAATCCCCTTTTCGGCGTCGGTTTCAACCTTTACGGTTTCGCGTTCCCCACTGCGGATGATTGCGGGAGCATTGACAAGGAGAGACCTTGTCATTCGGCCGCAGGGGCGGATTCTAGTTTACTCTTTGTTTTTGCGACAGGAGGGATAGTCGGCTTAATCGCTTATCTTTATCTCTGGTTGAGAATCCTTGTCTTAGGGTGGCGAAAGCGATTTACAGGTGCCGGTTTAGCCCTTCTCCTTTCAAGCATTGCTCTTCTTATTCATTCAAATTTTACAAACTCCCTTTTTTATCCGTGGGTTCTGGGCTGGCAGGCCATTTTATTGGGAATTCAAGAAGACTAAAGAGTATATGAAACAGTAAGCGTCTTTTCCGTTTTATTGCCTGCGGAGTCCTCGGCTATAACCGTAAGTGTATTTTCTCCTTCGGAAAGGGTTATTTGAACAGAGAACATTCCGTCCGAGCCGACTATTGCCAAACGATCATTGACGGTTACCCTGACATCTATATTCTCTTTTCCTTCAACATTGCCTTCAACGGCTATCGCTTTATCTTGGCCGTAGAAGGTTTCGCCGTCAGTGGGTTTTGTTATGGTTAGCTTTGGCGGCTCTTTGCCGTAAACAACCTTAAAGCGGGTGGACGGCGCGCTTTCATTTCCGGCAACATCCGTTGCCGTGGCCCAGATTATATTTTCTCCTTTATCAATAGGCATTTCCAGCGAGAATTTTGAAGAGTCGTCAATTAAAATCTCTTTGAATTTCGCCTCGTTTTTATATATTCTTACGGTTGAGCCTGCTTCGGCTCTGCCGGTTACCGTGAGCACCTCGCTTTGTGTGTATTGGGGAAGAGCCGGTTCAAAACCGGGCGGCACGGGCGGTGTTTTATCCTCTTGGGCAATAGGTGCGGATGAACTTTTCAGGGTGCCTACAAATGCCGAAAACTGCACAAGAAGAGGTATGCCGCCGAAGATTAAGAACAGAAGAAGGCCGATTGACAGAAAAAGAAGCAATGCCCCTTTTCGTGTTGAGCGTCTATCTTGAATTCTATATCGTCTTGAGATCATTTTTTTGAGCCGAGGGTGGGATTTGAACCCACGACATCCGCTTTACGAAAGCGGCGCTCTGCCACTGAGCTACCTCGGCTTGTGTATAAAGATAAAGATATTGTACCGCAAATCTAGTAGCCGGTAAACTTTTCTATCCTAATCCGCTCTTGAGGTATTTGCATCTTTTCCAAAACCTCCTCAAGAGCCGAAACCATTAGAGGGGGACCGCAGAGCCAGAATTTTCCAGTTGCCAGTTTCCCCGCCTGCGCCGAGGCTTCGGCGGGCAGGCAGTTTCCAATTTCCAGTTTTCGGATTAGATTTTCATCGATTCGTCTCGTGTGGCCAGTCCAAGCTTCTTTGCTTTCCTCGGGCTTTGTTATTGTGTGTATAACATTGAGAGCGGGGTTTTTGGCCGTAAGTTCGTCGAGTTCTTTTCTAAAGGCTATTTCTTCGGGGATAGAATTGGAGTAGATAATATGAATAGGTATCGGTAGTCCTTTATCTGTTGCATATTTAGCAATGCTTCGGAAAGGGGTTATACCAATACCTCCGGCTAACATAATCTGCTGTTCTTGCGCGCTCTTGTCCTCCAAGACAAATACGCCCTGTGGTCCTCGTGCCGACATTTCGGAACCCAGCTCGAGGCTATCAAGTGTTTTTTTATACCCGCTTTCTTCGCGCATGCGTATGGTTATGGAAAGAAAATTTTCCGTAGGCGAGGAGGAGAGTGTAAAATGCCTTACATTTCCCCTTTTATCCTGGTATTTAAGCTCGGGCAAGGTAAAGTACATATACTGGCCCGCCTTGTAAGTAAATCCCTGGGGTTTTTCAAAAATGAATGTTTTGGTTCCCTTTGCCTCGTCTCGTTTGTCTTGTAATCTTAGCTTGAAATCCATAACCTTAATTATGTTACCATAATTAAGAAATTCAAATTTCAAAGCTCAAATGTCAAATCAAATCCAAACCTTTGGATTTTTTAATCCGGTGCTATACTTTGTTTTGAATTAAGGATTTTGAAATTTGAATTTCACCGACTGAAAGGAGGTGTTTATAATGTGTTACAACTGCGGATGTGGGTTGCCACAAGACGATATGGGCAAAGGGGTGCTTCATAAAGGAGGAGGCTCTTTGGTTGAAGAGGACTTTGAGTATATGGCAAAAGTTTGGGGGATGAGCATTGAGGACACAAAAAAAGAAGTTTACAAGATGCTAAAGCAACAGGTTGAGAAGCAAGAAAACAAAGAGTAAGATTATTCCGGTGAATCAATGAGAGAAGAGCGTACGGTATTATCATCAATCCGGGCAGATCTTGAATCTTATTCTTTGGTTTCTAGGGCCATCATTGTGGCCGATGAGGCTCATAAAGGGCAATTGCGTAAAAGCGACGGTTCACCGTATATTCATCACCCAATTCAGGTGGGTCTTATTCTAGCCAGGCATAATTATCCGGCCCATGTTGTAGCCGCCGGAATTTTACACGATGTTATTGAGGATACAGGGGTTTCGGAAGAGGAACTGCGAGTGAAGTTCGGAGGTGAAATAGCGGATTTAGTTATGGATGTAACGGAACCGTCTAAAAAACTACCCTGGAAAGAGAGAAAACGTGCTTATTTGGAACGTCTTAGACTTGCACCTATTGATGCGGTTGGAATTTCAATAGCAGATAGGATTCACAACAAAGCCTCGTTCCTGCAGACTTACAAGGAGCAAGGAGAATCTTTATTTTTACGCTTTAATGCAGATTTTCGTACATCTCTTGAAAACGACCGGCAGGTTCTTGAGATTTATAAAGATAGACTTGGAGAAAACCATCCTCTTATGAAAGAATTAGAAAAGTATATGAAAGAGCTTGAGGAGATTTCTCGACAGGTAGTTTGAGCGATTAAGAACCAAAACCAACCCCTGGGGTTTGTTGGGTAGAAATACTAGCCTTATTCTATGCCCTTCGGCTGGTTCGACTATGCTCACCACAAGTTCGCTCAGGATTCAGAGC
>CAYSOV010000038.1:0-5918 GCA_964432785.1 uncultured Gammaproteobacteria bacterium | reverse complement strand
CGGGCCTTTGAAGGGCCTTCGGTCTTGAAATTGTCCGGGGAAATTCTGCCCCTTTGGGGAAGGTCTTTGCATCTGGAAGGATTGTCTTGCGGGAGATCTGTGGGCGCCGCGGCG
Source organism: uncultured Gammaproteobacteria bacterium (assembly GCA_964432785.1). GTDB lineage: Bacteria > Patescibacteriota > Microgenomatia > UBA8517 > UBA10165 > CAYSOV01. The sequence goes on along the minus strand of CAYSOV010000038.1, from coordinate 5,804 downwards.
CAAGAGCTTTGAAACCTTTTCAAAAGTCTCGGCTTTTACCCCCTGGCTTGTAAAATTTCTTGTTCCCGCTTCAATACCCAAAAATAAATTGGTTGCTATATCCTCGTCAATAGAAAGATCGGATTGTTCGAGAATATCAAAGACTACCTCCGATATGGAACTTGACAAGGGATCAATAAGCTCTATTGCGGCCTTCCAGCCGGAAAGAGGCGAGTTTCCAAGAAGCGCAAGGTTCCCGTTTTCAAAAATATCTTTTTTCTGGGCAAATTTCCCCAGTCCCTCCGGGTAGTTTGCTCCAACAACCGCAACTAAATCTACTGCCGCCCCTGAAAAAGAAAGGTCAACTTGATCTTTCCTTGGGGCTTTGTGTCCCGGCTTTGGCACAACCAGAAGCGTAAACTTCTCATTCTTTATGTCACAAGTCACCTTTTCCACATCATCAGCAGGGTAATTCTCAAAGGTTATGACAAGGTTGCCTTCTCCAAAGTCTCCTCTTATCCTATCAACCCCAATAAGTCTATTGAATTCAACAAGCATGGGTGTTGGTGCACAGACAACAGAAGACACAGAGCTTTTCCCAAGAGCCAAAGAGAAAGCAAGTCCTCCGGCAACGGCATCAAGGGATGGGTTTTGGGGAAGGACTATTAAAACAGACTTTACCTCGGGAAGTGTTTTTTGAAATTGAACAATATCGGCTACTGCCATATTTTAAGGCTTAGCGCTAAGCGCCTGGCGCTTAGGTCGTTACCAGGCAGTGGAATCTTTCCTCTGCGCTTTATACTTTGCGCTGCGGACTAAGTTTTCCAGGATTCTATCACATCTCCAACCCTAAAATCAACGGCTGGTTGAAACAAGATCCCAAATTCTTCTCCCTGCTCAACCTTGTCAACCTTTTCCTTGTTTTTTCTGATGGACACAGGTCGCGTGTTTTCTAAAACGGCCCCGTCTCTGACTAAACGCAGCCTGCTCGCCGAAGTAATTCTCCCCTCAAGCATCCGGCAACCGGCAATTTTTTCTTTCCCGTAGCTAAACTCGGCCAAAACTTGCGCTCTTCCCAAAATTTTCTCTTTTCCCTGCTCTTCCTTTTCTTTTATCCATTTGTCAATATCCTGCAAAAGCTCATATATTATCCTGTAAATATGCATAAGGACCCCCTGCTCTTGGGCCAATCTTTCCATTTCCTTTGAAACCCGAACATTAAAACCGACAATAATTGCCTGGCTCAAGGCCGCGTTGACGATATCCGTCTCGGAGATGTCCCCAATTCCGGAAAAAAGGATCCTTACTTTATCGCCGAGAGAGACGGTTATTGCCTCAAGACTGCCTTGGGTATCCGCTTTTATAATTATCGGCAACCCTTCACCCGCCGCTTTCACTTTCTCCTTAGCTTCTTTTTTAGCCTCCGAGCTTTTTGGCCGCAGGACAGAACCCACCGGAGGGATCTCGGAAAACCCTAAAATTTCAACCGGTTGACCGAGCAAAACTTCTTTAACCGGTTTTCCGTACTCGTTAAAAATTCCTCTTACTTTTGCCTCCGTGCCTTCCGCCGACACAATATCTCCAATGGCCAAACCCCCGTTCCGCAGGATCGCATGGACGACAACGCCCTTTCTCCTATCCAGCCCGGCCTCAATAACAGGCGCCTCAAGCGGTGCGGTATGGCTTCCAGCAACTTGGCCCAAGTCGGCAAGAAGCAATATCATCTCCAAAAGTTCATCTATCCCCTTGCCTGTCTTGCCGGATGTCTCAATGGCTACCACATCTCCGCCGTAGCCTTCAAGAAGAACCCCTTCTTTTAAAAGCTGGCTTTTTACCTTTTCCGGCTGTGCGGTTGCCAAATCGGTCTTTGTAATAGCAACTAAAAATGGTGTTTTCTCCTCTTTAATATATTGAAGAGACTCCCTTGTTTGGGGCATAACCCCGTCGTCCGCTGCCACAACAAGGACTGCAAGATCGGCAACCTTCGCGCCCCGAGAGCGCATTGCCCGAAATGCTTCATGCCCCGGAGTATCGATAAATGTTATCGCCCGGCCTTCCGGCGTTTTAGTCTGCCAAGCGCCTATGCTTTGGGTTATTCCGCCCGCCTCACGCGAGGCTACACTTGTCTTGCGTATTGCGTCAAGAAGCGTTGTTTTGCCATGATCTACATGGCCGAGTATCGCCACAATAGGAGACCTTGATTGCTGTGCAGTTTTCTTCATAGATAGTTGACAAAGGATTACTTAACATTGCTTTCTGCCGTGTCCTCTGCCGTCTGGCCTGCATCCGCAGGTTGCTTTTTTGCCTTGCTTTCTGCGCTTTGTTCTTGTACTCCCTCCGTCTCTGTCCCTGTCTCTTTCTTTGTCTCCGTCTCCGCCTCTACCTTCTTGTTTTCTTCCTCAACGGGTGCTCCTTCTATCTCTATTCTCCACCCTGTTAACTTTCCTGCCATTCTTACATTTTGACCCTCTCTCCCGATAGCCAAGGAAAGCTGATCCGAAGGAACTTTAACCCTTGCTTCCTTTGTTTCCTCATGAAGAGCTACCGAAGCCCCTTCTGCCGGCGAAAGAGCGGCGGTAATTAATTGGGCAGGGTCCTCCGACCAAGGGATAACATCAATTTTTTCGCCGTTTAGCTCATTAATCACGGCTTGGACCCGAACCCCTTTTTGCCCAACACAGGAACCTACCGGATCGACCCCGGATTGGGTTGAAGCAACGGCAATTTTAGTTCTTCCGCCTGCCTCACGGGCTATGACCTTTATTTGAACCGCTCCGGAGCTTATCTCGGGAACCTCCCGCGCAAAAAGTTTCTCAACAATTCTAGGATCCGCACGAGAAAGAATTATGTCTTTCCCCCTTTCGCTTTCATGGATTTCTTTAAGAAGAAAGATAAGCCTTTGGTTGAGAGCCAACCGTTCGTTTGGAGTACGCTCGGAGGCAGGCATAATTCCTTCCGTTCTTCCTATGTCAACCCTGACATTTGGCCCGTCAAAACGAAGGACTATTCCCGAAACCAAGGAACCTGTCCTGCCCTGATACTGCCCGAGTATGGCGTCTTTTTCCGCCTCGCGTATCTTTTGCAAGATAACCTGTTTTGCGGTTTGGGCGGCAATTCGGCCAAATCCCGGAGGAGTAACATCCTGTTTTTTGCTCGGAGACGAGTCCTGCTCGTCATCTTTTCCTTCCTCCAAAGCAAAAATTCTTGCCTCGCCCGACTCCGGATCAACCACGGCTTCAAATATCTTTTCCTCAACATCCTCGCCTTTGTCCCTTGCATCCCTTCGGTACGCGGCAACGATTGCCTGTTTTATGGTGTCTAAAACCACAGAAGGATCAAGCCCTCGCTCTTTGGCTATTGCGGCAAGGGCCGACGAGAATTCTGTTCGTGCTAGTGTTGCCATAGTTTCACAACAAAGAACAAACAACATACAACAAAGGTTTCTTTGTTGTTTGCACTATGTTGTATGTTCTACTATTTAACAAAAACGGCGGGCCTTTCCTCCCACCGCAAACTCCAATCCTTATATCATTAATTCTATTCTCAAACCTGGCAATTGTCAATATGCTACGCCGGTGGCATACTGAAAATAAATGAGTACAAGAAATATTATTCCTGTTTTGTTTTTGGGAATAATCTTGACCGAGGTAATCTGGGGAGTGGATCAAATAACAAAGCCGGCCGCAAACTCTGTGTCACCGGCGAAAAACGAAGTTTTACAGGGAAAGGTTTTAAATTCGGAAGCCTTTGTCCCACCGGAAGTTCCTAACCTTCCCCAACCTCTGCCCGGTCCCCTAGAAAGTCTCCAAGCCGCGACATCCGCAGAGCCGGACGGATCCACTTCAAGCACGGTGCAAAAAACAATAAAAATTGCACTTTTAGGAGACTCTATGATTGATTTCTTGAACGATTTTCCACACCTGCGGGACCTATTGCGCCGACTCAATCCGAACATAAAATGGGAAATTCTAAATTACGGGGTTGGGGCAAGCAATGTAGGGTACGGTCTCTACAGAATAAACAGCGAATATGACTATCTGGGCAGGCATTTCCAGTCGGTAATTGGTGCAAATCCGGATATGGTTATTGTTGAGTCTTTTGCCTATAACCACGGAGATATGCCGGAGAGTGAGTACCAGAGAAACTTAAAACGAATTTTTGAGGAACTTCAAAAAGCCGGTAAAAAGATAGTTTTCCTGGCAACAATTGCGCCCAGTAGAGAGAATTACGCAAGGGGAGCAGCCGACTGGGGCGACGAATATCGGGCAAAAGAATACGAGAAAACGCGCCGCTTTATGGACTTGGCAATAGACGCGGCAGGGCAGACGAATATTCCGACGGTTGACGCTTTCCATGCAAGCTTAGACGGCGAGAAAGGAGGAAACGAAAAATATATCTATGGAGGCGACTGGATTCATCCTTCTCCCGAGGGCGCAGAATTTATAGCCGGTCTTTTGGCCCCAACAATAATCTCGCAGGTTGAATGATAACTCTGGCACGTTTGACAATGCTTTGGGGTGCTCTACAGTATAATTATGAGTTTTTGGGGAGAACGGCTTCCTTAGAACTTCCGGGTTATTGAGTAATAATTTAGTCCTTGAAAAGTCCTTAAAAAAGGGTACAATATAAGTGTGATTACACAACAAGAGCAAGTAAAGCTGAATCTTCCAATTGCACTTAAGGGATATCTGGAAAGCAAGGCGGGTAGGTTTGGTATGACACTTGCCGGGTACCTAAAACATTTGATATTAAAGGACGTTGAAGATATGGAATATCCTATCTATCAAGTGTCCGAAAGGACCACAAAAAAGGCGGTAAGGGCGCTTAAAACCAAGAAAAAATCAATAGTTGTTAAAGATATCAACCGCTTCTTTAAAAATCTGTGAAGATACGCATATCCGCCGAACTTGCCAAAGAACTCCGAAGGTTAAAAAAACAAAACCCACAGTCAATCCGCCAAGTAAATAAACAACTTAAACTTTTCGCCCAAAACCCAAAACATCCTTCCTTAAGAACACATAAACTAGCTGGAAAGTTAGAAAACATATGGAGCATCTCTATAACCCGAAGCATCCGAATGGTTTATATATTTTCAGATGAAGATGAAGCTTATTTTGTCGACATGGGTACTCATAAAGAAGTCTATAGAAAATAATAAATTCTACCCGTGCCTTTGCTCAACCTCTTCTTTCCAATTCCTCAAGCAACCTTCTTTGCTCACGGGTAAGATTTTTTGCTTCCGGGATTGTTATATGGAAACGTATGTAAAAATCTCCCCTTCCACGGCCGTGAAGGCGGGGAAACCCGCGACCGGAGAGACGCATCATAGAACCTGATTGGGTGCCGGGACGGATTTTTACTTTTACATCCCCTTCCGGAGTGGGAACCCCTATTTCTTGACCCGTAACTGCCGCAACCAGCGGCAGTTCAATATCAATATAAAGATCATCGTCTTGTCGTTTGAATAACCTATGCGGTTTAACATCAACGGTTATGAAAAAATCCGAGAAACGGATACGCGAGCCGTCGTCAACCCCGGGAGGAATCTTTATTGTTCTTTTTTTGCCGCCTGCTACAACCTCTTTTTCAACCCCCTTATACGCCTCCATAAAATCAACGGCTAGAGAATAATGCGGTATGCGGGAAGCACGGCCAAAAGGAGAGGCGCCACCGAAAAACTGCTCGAAAATTTCAAACGGGTCGGAAAAATCAAAATCTCCAGAGGGACTGCCGTCTCCGCCATAAGTTCTGTAGGTATAGGTAAAGGGGCCTTGACGATAAGTTTGGCCAAAGCCCCCGGGAAAGCCCCCAAAGCCGGCTCCCGG
>CAYSOV010000037.1:4007-5940 GCA_964432785.1 uncultured Gammaproteobacteria bacterium | reverse complement strand
GGTCCGGAATCTCCATCTAAACGAATAGACTCGTCTATATCAAAAGCAATCTCGGACGCCGGATGAAGCCTAAGCATTGAGTACTTGACAGCTCCCACCGCCACTTTTTCTGCTATATCCTCGGGCATTTCGTATTTTTCTTTAAGTCGTTTTTTTGTCTCATCCAAAAGCCATTCTCCCTCAACTACCTCGCCCTTACGGGACGACATCTTTCCTGTTTTTAGGCGCACCCATCCATATAGAAGATGATATTCGCGTCCGGCAAGCTTCGGAAAAACCAGCTCAATTGCCTTGAAAACTACCTCAAAATAGCCTTTTTGCTCCGGCCCGACCACATGGATAAGCTGGTCCGGAGAAAATTCCTCAAGCTGCAAGCCGGCCAGGCCGATATCTTTAGCCTCATAAGTCGGTAAACCGAGACTGTTTATGAAAACTCGGTTGTGCAAGGAGTAATCCTCGCCTGGAAAAATAACCGCACCCTGGTCTTTCTTAAAAACCTCACCCAAATTATCAAGCACCAGTTTTCGGCCCGGCTCTGCTACCTCACTTTCAAAATACAAACGGTCAAATTTGGTTCCTACCCGTTTGTAAATCTTGTCAAAATACTCAAGGCTCCATTTCCTGGTCTCTTTATAGAGGTTCTGTATCTTTTCCTGTTCCTCTGGCCGGAAGCTAGACAATCCCGTATAAAGAAGGGTATTCATCTCGTCTACTTCTTTTTTCATCTCATCACTCTCGTATAAAAGATTTCCAGCAACATACCCTTCTCCTAAGAAGTGTATTTTGTCTTCACTGCTCCACTTAGTAATTGCATTTAGACTCAAGTTCTTATCTCTCATCAGTTTCTGTATGCCGACCATGGCTTTTGCGATATGAAGACCGATATCCCCCTGATAATTGGCTCTAACCACATCAAAATCCACAAATTCCAGTAAACGGGAAACCGACTCTCCAAGGGTAATGTTGCGCAAATGACCGATATGGAATAGTTTGTGTGTGTTTGGATGGGCAAATTCCACAAGAATTTTTCTTCCCGTCCCGAAACTGCCTCCTCCGTAGCGCTCTCCCTTTTTAAGCGCTTGTTTAAGTTCTTTGCCAAAAGCTTCCCTGGAAAGCCAGAAATTTATAAATCCGGGTGCGGCGATCTCAACTTTTTCTACCGTCTCCCTCAACTTCTTCATATCCCCCAACCCCTTGACTATTTCTTCTGCCAATTCTTGAGGATTTTTCTTTTCTTTTTTGGCCAAAACAAGCGCGATATTAGTTGAATAGTCGCCGTGCGAAGGGTCAACCGGGTGTTCCAGATGAACCACGGTTTTTGGGAAACCAAATCCAGCAAGGGCTTTCTCTATCGCTTCTTGTAACTCAAGTCCTACCTGCATATTATTAAGTATATGCTTAATAAAACAAATTTGTCTAATTTTACTAATTCGACCTACTTTTGATCCACCACCTCTTTCCATCCGTAACCACTTCTATTTCCCCGTCTAAATCCGTCCTCAATAGCTTTATAGCAGCATTGCTTAATAACTGTATAGTTTCCTTGTGCGGATGACCGTAACGATTTTTCTTCCCAACCGAAATCACAGCAAGTTTTGGCCGGGCCGCATCCAACAACCCTTGCGTCAACCCGTTTTTTGACCCGTGATGCGGAACTTTCAAAATCTCTACTCCTACCCCATCACTTCCAGCTACCATCTCCGCTACCGGGGGCCCTATGTCTCCTGTAAAAAGCGCGTCAAAATCCCCATAAGAAATCCTTTGTACTATCGAAAACCCGTTAAGATCCTCTTTGGTCGTCATCGCTCCCAAGACTCCATTTGAAGCATTATTAGAAGGTTTACCCTCCGAAGCCTTGGCGTAGGAGGGCCATAGAGTTTCAATTCGTATCAAACTATTTCGTAATATATCGCCCGTCCGCAGATTCATCACT
>CAYSOV010000037.1:2484-3907 GCA_964432785.1 uncultured Gammaproteobacteria bacterium | reverse complement strand
TCCTAAACCCAGCCGTATCATTATCAACCGGCGGGGCTATAAATAAATCAATTTTATAGCGCCGAATCACATCAACCAGCCCCCCAAAATGATCTTCTTGGGGATGGGTCATGGTCACAATTTCTATCTTTCTATCCCAAAAAGGCATATGACCGGACAGGCAGGAAAGGACAGAGCTGTCCGGTCCCCCGTCAATAAGAATTTGAATTGAGCCCCGATATATCAGGGCCGCATCGCCCTGTCCGACATCGCAGAAAACCAAATGCAATTTATCGTCAGTGAGCGAAAAAGCGGACAAAAACGCCAAAAATACAGAAGCAATCAAACCAAGAAAGATGTAACGCCAAACTATAGGCATAACTAAAGATCGACTAACTGAACATCCGTATAATTATCACAAAATACTCAAGAGGCAACCAAACAAACCAAGCGGCTACCTGCCCCAGCGGCTCCCACATCGCCCCCAACGCTCCCACAATCATACCCCCTGCCATAATAAACGGCACTGTCCAGAGCACAAGGGCATTGACAAGAGGAGAAATAAGCGAAATTTGGCCAAAATTAAAAAAGAGGATAGGGGAAACCGCAATTTGCGCTCCCAGTGTTGTTGCCAAATTCTCCCGAATAACTCTTGGGATTAGCACTATCAATTGATGGATGCGGGTGCTAAAAGCTAGTATTCCGGCTGTTGCCGCAAAAGAAAGCTGGAAACCAACATCAAACAACCATTGCGGCTCCAAAAGAAGCATTGCCCCCGCAGAAATGAACAAAGCTCGCCACGCGTCAAATTCCTTACCTGTTGCCTGGGCTAAAAAGGCAACGCTCCCCATTATTCCCGCCCTCACAATTGCCGGCTGCCAGCCGACAAGAAAAACATATATCCAGACGGCAGCCAAAGCCGGCCAAACAGCCCTCCTTCTTCCTACCCCATGCGCCAAAACACCAAGTAGGCCTCCTGCAAACATGGCAATGTTTGCCCCTGATGCGACAACGACATGTAGAGTACCTGTTGTCCTCAAGGCCTCAAAAAACTCCGAATCGAGACTGGTTTTTGTACCCAAAACTATGCCTTTTAAAAGGGCGGCGTGGGGCTCCGGCAAAAATTCCCCGAAAATCCCCAAAATTCTCTCTCTCAAGTCTAAAAAAGCTTTTGATACTTGCTTGTCCCGAGCGAAGTCGAGGGATGATACCTTCCCTTCTTCCAGGTACCATCCTCCCTTTCCCCTCGCCGCCCTACCTTCCATAATAACTTTATCTCCGTATGCAAACTCGGGAAATCTTGGAAGATATGCTCGAATTTGGGCAACCGCGAGCTTTTGCCGCCCTTCAATTAATACAGGGTCCTCCTGAACGGTCCCCCTTACTCTTATCCTATCCCCTTCCTTAAAACTAGGTCTAGTTGTATAAAAACGAATCAGATATA
>CAYSOV010000037.1:0-2384 GCA_964432785.1 uncultured Gammaproteobacteria bacterium | reverse complement strand
GCGGTAATCTTGTCTTTTATCTTCTCGTATACACTTTGAGGTATTATTTTCTTAGAAAGAAGCTCGTTTGGAGAAGAATATGGTCTGCTGTCGATAATCGCCTGCGCTCTAACTGCTCCAATTCCGGGCAAACTATCAAGCTCGGCAAGTGTTGCCGTGTTAATGTTAACCAGACCACTAAATGCGCCCAGCACCGAGTCCGTACTCTTCCTCCCTAATTCCTGATTCCTTATTCCTAATTCCTGTCTGGAAGGTATATAAATCTTCTGCCCGTCTATAAGTTTAGCCGCCCTGTTTAAATTCTTCTCGACCCATTCCCTGTCGGCATCTGCGGCTAATCCTCCCGCCTCAATTAGCAAGCGCTCTAGCCTTTCGCTTGCTAATAATTTATAAACTCCGGGCTTCTCTACGGCTCCGGAAATCTCGACTATTACTTGGCTGCCCGCATCTTGCCGAAGCGGGTCGGCATCCTTACTTGCGCCATACCCGGAATCTATTACCTCAATCTTCGTACCCTCAAAAACCCCGGCTCTAAAAAGAAATATGCTCACGCCCAAAAACAATGTTCCAAAAAGCACAAATAAAATTTTCCATCTGTGCTCAAATACAACTTCCTCCACCCTCGCCCACCTTAACCTCCCTTTCGCATCTTCCACATCCTCATCACTAAGTTTAATGTTGATTTCTTCGCCCATAGTTCGCTTTGATACACTGGTGTATCAAAGTATTATCTCCACTCATACGATTTTCTTTGTAATAGTTTGTATTACTTCTTTGGCAAGCGGTGTTGCAAGATCCCCGGGCATTCTTATCTTTGGACTCTTCTCCCACCGCTGTACCTTTTCCTGTTTGATCCGGTTAATACGGTCTGCCACTTTGAACAAAATCCCGCTCTCGTCCTCTTCTAGCCGATTGGCAACTCTTGAAATTGTATCTAAGGCCACATGTGTCCTATTTTTGATTGCCTCATAGTTGTATCCTGCCACAAGCATGAGAAGAACCTGAAACCTTTTGGCAAACATCGTGCGCTCGGAGGGGGTTAGAAAACGGGACAGAAATTCCCGCACCTCCTTTTTACTTTCAAGAAGACTAACGAGTGCCCAAAAATCCTCCCGCATCACATCAAGACTCTCCGGCTCTACTTTCCAACGAGAAACTTTAGGCATTAATTTAACCTTATCTCTTGTGAGAATATAAAGTCAAGCACACTTGGATACACTGGTGTATTAGAAGCGTCGGCGGAGTGCTAATACAACGAAGAGCCGGGTCAAATTGAAGCTCCGAGGGCTAAAAGCCCTCGGATTCTTCGCCCGAGCTCTGGCGGAGCAGAAATCCGCGCTCCGTCGCCCAAAGCTATGGCGGCGTGCGACCGAAGCGAAAACACTCCACTTCATCCGAGGTTGATAACCCTCGGGTTTCGCGAAGGCGGACTAAACCATTTCAAACTAAGAAGTTAATAAGGCGGGTGGGAACGAAGATTACTTTTTTAGTCTCTCCCCCTTTAAGATACTTGATCACGGACTCAACCTCGCGTGCCTTTTCTTCAACAGCCTTCCGGTCGCTTGCCTGGCTACGCTCAAGCACAACTGTCCCCCGCAACCTGCCGTTCACCTGTATTGGAATCTCAATAACCTCTTCCTCGGCAAGTCCCGGGTCAAAGCTCGGCCAAGGCTGAAGATGGATAGACCAAGAAACCGAAAAACCAAGAGATCGAGAAACAGTTTTTTTGTATTTTTGTTCTTTTGTTTTTGTGTTAATTTGTTGCCAAAGTTCCTCCGCCATATACGGCGCAAACGGTGCCAAGAGTAACAAAAGCGTTCGAAGTGCATCATCCCACTCCGCGCATCCGATCCTGCCGCCCGACTTTCGGATCGTTTTCGCCTTCTTCTCAAGAGTATTAAGATAGATCATAAGACCGGAAACGGCCGTATTAAACTTTAGTTTTTCAATATCCTCGCCGACCCGTTTTATAGCCTTATGCATTGCCCGAAGCACTTCTCTTGAGTCTTCCTCCGACTCCAAAACAATATCCCTATTCTCACTAACGAGCTCCCAAGTTCGGCGCAGGAACCTGTATGCTCCCATAGCCCCCTCCGGGTTCCAGGGTCCGCCCGCATCATGCGGAGCCATAAAGCACAAATAGAGCCTATGGTATCGGCCCCGTATTTTTTAACCTCTCCGTCGGGATTGACTACATTTCCCCGGGATTTGCTCATCCTTTGACCGTCAGGGCCCAAAATTACCCCATGGTGCACGCGTTTCTTCGCAAATTCATCAAAGGGAACATGCCCAAGGTCATGCAAGACTTTAGTGAAAAACCGTGCGTACATCGTATGTCCGAGCGTATGCTCCGCTCCCCCAAAGTAAATATCAACCGGCAACCA
>CAYSOV010000036.1:0-5981 GCA_964432785.1 uncultured Gammaproteobacteria bacterium | reverse complement strand
TCTTTAATTGGTCTTCTCACCTACTACAGTGTACAAAATGTGGTGAAGGAACAAGTTTTGCTTGCAAGCTTCTAGCCAATTTAGTATAATGCTTCCAATTACACACATCCGGGAGGACTCCTGAAGTGCTTCAGCCCGGATGGAGGGGAAAAGGAGTCTAAGTCTAAGGTAATCCCTTGAACTTCCTAGTCTTGGACTGTTCTCTTAGACTGATTACTAATTATGGATATCACACTTGAAGAATTACTTGAGGCAGGGTGCCATTTTGGACACCAAGTTCGCCGCTGGAATCCGAAGATGGCCCAATATATTTACGGAGAGCGCGAGGGCGTTCATATTTTTGACTTGGCAAAAACCAGGGAGGGGCTTCTTGAGGCGGCCGAGGCGGTGAGAAAAATTGCGGAGGCGGGCGGAGTCATTCTTTTTGTCGGCACAAAAAGACAAGTAAGAGATATTATTCGCGACAGTGCGGTAAGGGTCGGGATGCCCTATGTTTCGGAGCGCTGGCTGGGCGGAACCCTGACAAATTTTGAGCAGATAAAACGGTCAACGGATAGTCTTGCGCGGATGAAAAAAGAACGGGAAGCCGGAGAATATCAAGAATATACAAAACACGAAAGACTTCTTTTGGATCGCAAAATCGCAGAGCTTGAAAGAAAATTCGGGGGAATAGCGGCTTTGGCAAAACTGCCGGATATGCTTTTTATTGTTGATACCCATCAGGAAGAAAAGACCGTTTTTGAAGCGCAGAAAATGGGAGTTCCAATTGTCGGAATAGTTGATACAAACGGTGATCCGGCAAGGATTGATTATCCAATCCCGGCAAACGATGACGCTGTGAAGAGCGCTTCGCTTATAGTAGAATTTATTACAAAAGCAATAGAAAGTGGCCTAAAAGCCAGAAAACCCGAAGCACGAAGCACGAAATCCGAAACAAATTCAAATGTTTAAAATTCTAAATTCAAAACGTTTTGCCTATTTGAAAATTAGAATTTAGATATTGTTTCGAATTTCGATATTCGGATTTAGGATTTATGAAAATATCAATTGCTCAAATCAAAAAGCTTCGGGAAAAAACGGGCGCTCCTGTTGCGGAGATTAAAAGAGCGCTTGAGGAAGCTTTGGGGGACGAGAAAAAAGCAAAAGATGTTTTGAAGAAATCGGGTTTTGCAAGGGCGGCAAAAAAGGCCGAAAGGGAAATTAAGGCCGGGTGGATCTTTTCTTATATTCACCATTCAGGCCAAGTCGGTGCTTTAGTAGATCTTGGTTGCGAGACAGACTTTGTGGCAAGAAACGAGGAATTTCAGAACCTCGGTAAAGAGATAGCTATGCAGGTTGCATCTATGAACCCGAGAGATGTTAAGGATCTGCTCTTACAAGGCTATATTCGCCAACCCGACAAAACCGTAGAAGATCTGATAAAAGAGGCTATAGCCAAAACAGGAGAGAATATAAGAGTGGAGGAATTTAAGAGATTTGAGGTATAAGATAAATTCGAAGCACGAAATCCGAAGCACGAAACAAACCAGAATGCTTAAGATTCTAAATTCTAAACAGTTTTGAATTTTTGATTTTGAACATTAGATATTGTTTCGAATTTCGATATTCGGATTTCGAATTTAATTCAGATGGATGAGCAATCTATTCGCCAACGGATGCAGTCGGCTTTAGACGCTGTGCGGCAAGACGCCGGGAGTATTCGTACCGGTCGGGCGACCCCGGCTTTGGTTGAAAATATAATAGTTAACGCGTACGGTGGTCCGCCAGCCGGCGGACAAAAACTTCGTGTTATGGAGCTTGCGACAATTACCGCGCCCGATCCCCAAAGTATCGTTGTTTCCCCTTGGGATAAAAGCATAATCGGAGATATAAAAAAAGGCATAGAACAAGCCAATATTGGTTTAACACCTGTTTTAGCAGGTGAGGTTATAAGAATAAATATTCCGCCCCTAACGTCCGAAGACAGAGAAAATTACATTAAAATTTTGCACCAAAAACTTGAGAACGGCCGAATTGCGGTTCGCCAGATAAGGCAGGAAGGGATGCATGAAGTGCGGGATGCTTTTGAGAAAAAAGAGATTTCGGAGGATCAAAAAGTCTTACGGGAGAAAAATTTACAGGAGATAACCGATGAGTATATTAGGAAGATTGAGGAGGCAGGCGAGATGAAAGAAAAGGAGCTGCGCTCCTTATAAAATCAAAAATCAAAGATTAAAGATTAAAAATACATATTAAAGTTTAAAAATTTTTAATATTTGGTTTGTAATTTTGATATTTTATTTTTAATTTTTGATATTGTTCCCATGACCCTTCTTTTATTTTTAATCATCATCTCTATTTTAGTCTTCGTCCATGAGCTTGGACATTTTTTGGTTGCGAAATGGAAAGGAATTAAAGTTGAGGAGTTCGGGCTTGGTTTTCCTCCAAGAATTTTTGCAAAAAAGCGGGGCGAAACAACATATTCCATTAATGCCCTTCCAATTGGGGGGTTTGTTCGTTTGTATGGAGAGGGTGAGTCTGTCGGGAAAGAGAGAGCACGCTCTTTCTATCATAAAAGCAGGTTGGTGAGGGCAGGAGTTACGGTTGCCGGGGTTGTAATGAACTTTCTCCTGGCGGTTTTGGTTTTTAGTATTCTTTCCTGGGTTAGCGGAGTCCCGGTCGAGACAGGGCGAGTGAGGGTTCTTGAGGTTGCCCCGGGCTCGCCGGCCCAAGAGGCAGGACTTGAGAAAAACGATGTGCTGCTTGGAGCAAACGGTCAAAAATTTAGCCAGACGCGAGAGTTTACCGAGTTTATAAACCTAAAGAGAGGGCAGGAAACGGGGATAGAGATAGAGAAAGAAGATGGCGGCAGGCAGTTGGTGAAAGTAGTGCCGCGCGAGAATCCGCCGCATGGAGAAGGGGCTCTGGGAGTCATTGTTTCAAGCGCCCAGCTTGTCAAACCCCCCCTATGGCAGAGGCCGTTCATAAGTGTTTTGGAGGGCACAAAAGAGGCTGTTTTTTGGGCCGGGACTACGGCTGTTGGTTTGTGGGGCGCGCTTTCTCAAACCGTACGCGGGGTGCCGCCCGAAGGAATAGCCGGGCCTGTCGGAATTTTTCAAATAACCGGCGGGGTCGCGCGCTCCGGATTTTTAGCAACGCTTTCGTTTTTAGGGATACTCTCGGTTAATTTGGCTATTCTTAATATTACTCCCTTTCCGGCGCTTGACGGCGGCAGGCTTCTTTTTATTGTTGTTGAGGCGGTTTTCGGCCGGCGTGTTCTCCCAACCTTTGAACGCTGGGCCCATATGGTCGGAATGTTTATTTTAATAGCACTTATTATACTTGTAACATTTCGTGATATAACCCGCCTTTTTTCCGGTATTCCGTTGGTTCCGTGATATTTGATATAAAGTGAGTGTTTGATATAATCACAAAATAATGTCAAGGATAGAGAGAGTTTTAAGTACTGGCGCCGTACCGCTGGACGGAACACAGAGAGAGCGAGTGAAAGTTATTATTCGCTCGGTGCAAGAGAGGTCCGGTTATCACCCTCCTCCTATTGAGCAGTTTCCGAAGGCAAAACAGGTTGTCGTTGAGGAGATATGGCTCTACAAGACCCTAGGGGTTCTTTCGGATGACAGAAGGAAACTATCCGGACCGCTTGGCCTTTTCAGGCATAGACATTTTTTAGATTTGAGACAATTGGCATATGACGAATTTTTGGTTTTGAGAAGATTAAAAGAGCTTGCCCCGGACAGCTATTAACACACCTTATTGCTTGGACGGGATGAAACTGTTAAGGTAAAAGCACAGATGCGTTACAGCCAACTTTTCGGAAAAACGAGAAGAGAAGCTCCGAAGGACGAGGTTTCGACAAATGCTAAACTTCTTATCCGGGCAGGATTTGTTGAAAAACTGGGCGCGGGTATTTATAACTATTTACCTCTCGGCTGGAGAGTCCACAAAAAAATCGAACAGATTGTTAGAGAAGAAATGGACGCAATAGGCGGACAAGAATTAAATCTTGCAGCGCTCCATCCCAAGGGTGTGTGGGAAAAAACCGGAAGGTGGGATAGTTTCGATGCTCTGTTTAAGTTGATAAACAGAGCGAAGGAAGAGTATGCGCTCGGAGCAACCCACGAGGAAGTTTTGACCCCTATTGCTGCACAATATGTATCTTCCTACAAAGATTTACCGCTTTATCTTTATCAAATTCAAATAAAATTCCGAGACGAACAAAGGGCCAAATCCGGACTTTTGCGCGGCAGGGAATTTATTATGAAGGATTTATATTCGTTTCATACAACAGAGGAGAACCGCGCCGCCTATTATGAAGTTGTAAAGGGGGCTTATGAAAATATTTTTAAGCGGGTTGGGCTTGATGCAATTTATACCGAGGCTTCCGGAGGATCTTTTTCCAAGAGATCGCACGAGTTTCAAGTTATTACGGATGCCGGTGAAGACGAGATTTTTTATTGTCCCGGAGGCGATTTTGCCGCAAACGCAGAAATTAGTCCGGATAAAGAAGGGAAGCAATGTGATCTTGGGCATGGCCTCCTCAAGCGCGCAAAAACTATCGAGGTTGGAAACATTTTTCCGCTGGGGACACGTTTCTCGGAAGCTTTCAGGACATACTTTACAGACAAAGATGGGAGCAAGAAACCAGTTGTTATGGGAAGTTACGGGATAGGGCTTGGCCGTCTTATGGGAACGGTGGTCGAAGTTCACCACGATGATAAAGGAATAATCTGGCCGGAGTCGGTTGCGCCATACGATGCGCATTTGGTCCATATCGAGGATCCCGGGACAGAGCCAAAAGCGAAAGAGACATACGAGAAGCTAACAAGCGCCGGAATTGATATTTTATGGGATGATCGGGAAGATGTCTCGGCAGGAGAAAAATTTGCCGATAGCGATTTAATAGGGATCCCGGTGAGATTGGTGGTTTCTGAAAAGACCGGGGACAATATTGAATGGAGGGTACGGGGACAGGAACAAACAGAGCTTCTGGCCGTTGATGAAATTATAAAGAAACTATCTTCCTAAATGGTTTTTTCAAAGAAAGGGAAAAGGGTTGTAGTAATTGGCGGAGGAACAGGGACATATACCGCTCTTATTGGACTTAAAAGATGTACCTCTAATTTAACCGCGGTAGTTTCGATGTCCGATTCCGGAGGTTCGACGGGGAGGTTAAGAGATGAGTTTGGAATTCTCCCGCCCGGTGATGTTCGGCGGGCTTTGCTCGCGCTTTCTTCGTCCCCCGAACAGCTGATGCTCCGCCGCCTTTTTGAATATCGATTTAATAAGGGCAGCGGTCTATCCGGCCATTCCTTTGGCAATCTCTTTCTTGCCGCATTAACCGATATTGTTAGGCGGGAGGACAAAGCAATCGAAGAGGCAGGAAAAATTTTGAACATCGCCGGCCGTGTTCTCCCTGTTACGTTATCCCATACTAATCTTTGTGCTCGCTTGGAGGATGGAACAATTATCAAAGGAGAGACAAATATCGACCTTCGACGAGTCAGACCGGATCTTAAAATTTTGGATGTATTTTTAGATGCCCCGGCAACTATTCATCCGGAAGCAGAAAAGTCAATAAAAGAAGCGGATATTGTCGTTATTGGCCCAGGAGATCTCTATACCAGTATTGTGGCCAATCTTTTAGTTGAGGGTGTGCCGGAAGCTTTAAAAGCAACCCGGGCAAAAGTAGTTTATGTCTGCAATATCATGAATAAGCACGGGGAGACTGATAATTTCCGCGCCTCGGATTATGTCAAAGAAATCGGGAAATATATAAACGGATTAGCCGACGGGAAAGGACATAAGATTCCTTTAGATATAGTTATTCTTAATAACGGGCACTATCCACGGAAACTTTTAGAGAAATATAAAGAAGAAAAGGCTTTCCCGGTTGAGGTTGACTTGAAGGAAATTAGGTTATTGGTTCCAAAGGTTGTTGTTCAAGATTTAATGACCAAGGGCACTCTTTTGCGCCACGACCA
>CAYSOV010000035.1:0-6898 GCA_964432785.1 uncultured Gammaproteobacteria bacterium | reverse complement strand
TTGGAGTGCTCGGAGAGGAAGATATTGGATGTTTTTCTAGCACGGCGTTGTGCATACATCCTCTCTGCGCCTTCGCAGACATCTCTTCTCTCTCCGAGCCTATATTCTTTGTTTGGGGCATCCGCGCCGGCGATATCGGATTGTTCCCGCTTCCGACAGCGCGGACGGATGCCCCGGGTTAGTCTCCCCCTGCGATTAACGGTTGGGGGTGAGGCTTAACCACCTCCTTTCCCTTCGAACGGAGAGCGGGCTCTCCGCGGCGGTACGAACGGGAGAGGAAAGGCAGGGAGAAATTATCCACGGCGGACACCGGCATATTTTCCCCTGCCCCTCTTCCATAGCCCCGAGCCAGTGTCAGTGACCCGGAAGGGCTACCGAAAGAAAAGAGACTAAAAAACTGAAAAACTTAAGACTTAAAAGAGCTTTAGACTTTTCACCCGCATTATGGGTTCAAATCCAAGTTTGGATTTAAGTATAGTGAGTATATCAAAGATGTCAAGCGGTTCCAAAATAGGTTCACACCCCCGAAGTGTCAGGCTGGGTTTCTTATAATATCGTCAATGAATTACTCAAAGAAGATCTTTGTACCAACATTTTTACCTTGAACGCTCCTAACTAAATTCCCACGACTAAAACCGCTTGTAATGATAACTTCGATGCCTGCCAAATTCCTTTTAATGGCCAGGATTTTGCCCTCCATCTCGCCTGTAACATCCGCACTCTTGTTCCCGCCACCGGAAGAAACGAATGTTTGTAAAACTATGTCCAAATTTTCATTTGTAACTGTGGGTATTCGTCTTGCTTGGGTATTTAATTTGGGATCCGAACTAAACACGCCATCTACATCAGAGAGAAAAACCACCCTTTTTGCACCAAGTACCCCAGCTAAATAAGGGACTATAACATCGCCCGACAAAATTGAACATCCTCGCTCTTCATCCAAAACGACGTCACCAAAAAGAACAGGAACAAACCCCCGATTCAAAAACTTTTTTATTAAGCTTGGGTCAAATTCTTGCAGTTTATCACCTATTTGATAGGCAAAGGCATGCGGGGGTAATCCTACTGCAGGAACACCAAGCTTCAAAAGCCGGTCGGTTATCAAGGAATTAAGTTCTAACATGCTGCGGATAGTTAGTCCATACCCTAATTTCTGTTCTTCTGTTTCCATTCCCTTATGCAGTCCATACTTCTTGGCGAGAGGGTGCCCAAAAGATCCTGCTCCATGTGCCAAAATTAATTTATAGCCCTTTTGTGTCAAATCTTTTATTTCTTGGGAGAGAGTAAATAGAGTATCTTTTCTAACCAGAGGAGTAGGGTTGTCTTTGTATGTTATAACACTGCCACCAAGTTTTATAACAGCTAAATTCGGAATTTTTTCTGCTTCAGTAGAAACCAAAGCTTCAGGATTACCCATTATAAAAGTTACACATTCAATCCTAAAATTTGTTCTGCTAAAGTAACTCTTTCTAAAGCACCAAGCCTTTTTGCTCTGCGCCGCAAGCTTTCAAAATCTATCTCCTGGCTAATTAACACTCCCCTCGCGTCCTCGTAATCGTCTTTATGATTGCCGTAATCATCAATCCCAAATCTCCCTAAACAGAACTTAAAAAGAACCAGCGATTCAGGAGACATAATTTTACACTTCTCTCCCATAAACCTTACTTGCTTAGCGTCCCTATTTAATTCATTGAAAGTAAAAGGTGCCTCTTTTCTTCTTCCGCCTTCATTTCTGTATACGACTGACAAATCGGTTACAATTTCAACTCCAGAGGAAAAATTAAGGTATTGGGAATTGGCATATGAGCTTCTAATCTCCTCAATGGGCAACTTCACTTTCCGAGCCAGTCTTCTAAGATCTTTCAGGTTTGGAACCAAGATGTCTATATCTTTTAATGCCCGCCTTCCCCAATAGATATAGCTGCACACTCCGGAAATTAAAATGTACGGAATACCAAGTTTTTTACATATGTCTTGAAAACTGAAATAATCCTGAGCAAGAGCAGGATACTCGAAACTTACCGGAGAAAAGGTTCGGAAAAAGCTTCTTGAGACTTCTGGAATCGTGTCATTCCCATCCACATTCCAAACGGTGGTCGTTGTACCCTTAAAAGCTTCCAGAACATCAGACTGCTCTCTCTCGTAAATCCGCAACCGTTCCCTAACCACCCGCTCTCCGTCATCCCCCCTCCGAACTAACACTACTTCCTCATAATCACACACCCCTGTACTCTCCGGCGGTTTAACCCGCGGGTGATAAGATTCATTACAGACCGGACAGACGAGCCTCTTGCTCGTCCTATCTAAGACCTCACTTTCTGACATTTTCAAATTAACAACATATAAAGAAACTCCATTTCTACTACTCCACTCGATAAGTGCTTCAGCCTGCGCTCTTGTCCGAGGAATACCATCAAAGATATACCCATGAGGAGGCATCTCTTTAAGATAATTCATTAAGGAGGGGATAAAAGCATCATCAGAAATTAATCCCCCCGGGCTTTGTGCAGAAAATTCCGAGGAAATGCCAATATTGTTTGCATGAACAACAGGAAGGTGAAAAGTCTCTGAGGCATATAAAGAAAGTGTTGATTTGCCCGAAGTTGGCGGGCCAAAAAGAATTATTGCAAATCTGCGTGACTCCATTGCTTCGGCCGACCTTTCTATTTCGCGCCTAAAATTTCTATATTGCTCTACTCTCATTAGTTTAACTTTTATATAGTATAAACTATTGAGTCAAGCTAATCTTACTTCTTCTTAAAGCTTTAGCCGTAAGCACTGCCCAAGGGGTATAAAACTGGGGGTTATCTTTTGTGTCCTTTATGAATTCCTCAAACGGCGTCCATTTATACTCGTAAATATCTTCTTTGTCCCCTTTAACCGTGCCGTCGTAGCGACCATATAAAATCGCGCAATACTCATTTTCGCATCCACTATCCTTTTCGTGCTTTGCGTAATAGCTGAATCCTCCTATCTTTTCTAGCACAACCCCTCCTACTCCCATCTCTTTTTTGAGCGCCCTTGAGGCACCCTCCTGGTAGGATTCTTCCTGTCCGTCTATAAAGAGAGGGTGACTGACAGCCGATAAGTCCCAAAGCCCGTCCCAAAGCCAATGTTTTCTTTTCTGAAGCAGAATTCTGCCGTCCTTGTCAAGCACAAAACACACAAAAGCCCTGTGGCGCAAACCCTTCCCCGTATGCGCCTTGTGCCTCGGAGCATACACGCCCAAAGAATTATCATTCTCGTCAACAAGTATCACAAGCTGATCTTTTGCCTTATGTTTTTTTCTCACTGTTCTTGCTCTACTGCACTGAAGCAGTGAAGCGGAATTCTGCTCTACCTCTTCCTCGCGGCCATCCTAACGATAGCGTCCCTTGCCGTCTTTTTAATATCCGACTCCGGAATGTCTCTGGTCTGCTCCTCAAACTTCTCAAGGGCCTCTTTTGCTATAGAATCGACCAGGTCTTGAGCAAATTTTATACTCCTTGTTTTCTCAAAGAGCTTAATCACCCGAGCTACTTCTTCTTGCGTCTTGTCCTTTCTGTCCTTGGCATAGATTGCCTTTACCGCTTCAAGTTCGGTGGACGGCGCGTTTTGAACAAAGTGCCAAAGTATGGCTGTTTTTGTCCCCTCATAAATATCGGTGCCTATGGATTTTCCTAAAATTTCGGATGTTGAGGTGCAATCCAAGATATCGTCTTTAATCTGGAACGCTCGCCCAATAGGGACTCCGTATTCCTCTATTCTCCCAACTACTGCGTCTGTCTGTCCTGCCGCAATCGCTCCAAGCTGCATAGGCCCGTAAACACTGTAATAAGCGGATTTTGCGTGAATTGACCGCCAATAATCCTCAAGCGTAAAACGGGTAATATCTTTTTCGCGAGCAAGCTTGAGATCGCAATACTGACCTTCGGCAATAACCAGCATAATATCGTAAAACTTTTCATAAAGCCGCTCTCCAATCCTCGGAGTTTTTGACGCGTCGCGAACTATCCTCCACTGAATCATATGCCCGGCGTCCCCGGCGTTAACTGCAAATACATCTCCATATAAAATATGGGCTGCCGGCTTCCCGCGCCGAAGTTCGTTTTGGTCTTCCCAATCATCGTGGATAAGAACCCAATCCTCAACCATTTGAATGCCGCATGCGCTCAAGAATGCATCCTCAACCTTCCCTCTGTAAAGCTCGCACCAAAGAAGCACTAAGTTAGGCCGAGCGTACTTGCCCCGCCTTTGCGTATATTCCCGAACCATTTTGTAATGCTCTTTTGGTTCTTTGTCGGGGATATATTCACACAGCTTCTTATATATCTTATCGCTATGGAGTTTACAGTATTCTTCAAAGGTCATAGGTATTATGCAATAGTCATTTTAACACTTAGCGGCCCATTCTTCTTTGGTAGCCTAAAAAGTTCTCGATTGAACGCAAAAGTCCTTTCGGAGTAAGGTCGGGGAACAATTCAGGTATTGGGTCCCAGACCGAATACTCGGTCTGAATAGGCATAAAGCCGCTCGTCCTCATCATCTCCCCCTCTTCCATCCCCGTTCTTATTACCAAATCCGGGTTTGGTTGGCCTGCGGTATCTAAAAATTTTCCTATTTCTTCGCGCGGCCGCTCATCGAGAGCCTCGGGGCCAATCCCTCCAATTTGGGTGGCAATTGACATCCTTTGAATTGTCCTAGCCACTTCGTCTACTCCGCCATAGTTCATGGCAAGATTTAGCCGAAAGGAAGAAAAATTCCTGGTTTCCCCCTCAAGGCGAATTAATATGTCCGCAACGGCCTTTGGCAAACCATTAATATCTCCAATATGAACAAACCGAACTTTATTGTGTCTAAGCTCTTTTAGAAAGGTCCTCTCGGATAAATACCTCTCTGCCAAATCCATAACATAAGTAACCTGTTCTTGGTCTCTTTGCCAATTCTCGGTTGACCAAACCCAAAAGGTCAGGGTGTGTATTCCCCATTGTCTTCCTGCCCTTGCAATGCCTTTTATCACCTCGACTCCTGCCCTGTGGCCAAAAAACTCCGGCAGGCCGCGCAAGGCGGCAGCCCGCCTGTTCCCGTCGCAAATTACCGCAAGGTGTTTTAATTTCTCGGGGTCAACCGTAAATTCGGGAATTTTTTGCCAGCAAAGCTTTATCTCTTTTATCCAAGGGTCAAGGGTAAACTCGGGGTGCCCGGGCGTTTCCGGCCTTTTCATTTTAGAGCTTTCGGTCTCCCTGAAACTTTTCCTTGATTCTTCGGGCCCGCACTGTACAGCCCACGGCAATAAGATCTTGTTCAAAACGGCCGGCTATTGCCTTTAGCTTACAAATAGGTATTCCAAGATAACGGATATTACCCCTGGCGTCCTGATAGTGAATATTTATCACTTCTCTTTCTTGAGCATCGTGAATAATGCGAAGCGTTCTTTCAAGGAGTGCGGCCCTGTTCTCTATAAAAAGAGAGTTTGTCTTCTCCGATTCGGTAGTCATAAAACCGACTTGGCAGTCATAGAACCGACTTAACAATCATAAAAGTTAAAAGTTTAAAAGTTTTTCGGCTAACTCAAGAATACCACAAAGGTCAAGGGCCGGGGTTGCAGTATTCGACTAACACACAAACACACACAAACACACATTAGATGTGTGTTATATGGACTATGTTGCAAAAACAAAAAAAGGGAGGAGCGGAAAGCTGTACATTTATTTACACAAATGTGCAAACTTCCTACCCCTCCCGAGAACTCGCACCTTGCCGCAGGCCGCGCCTACGACACACAAACCTCGCCAGTCGTCCAAAGAGCTTCCTGCAGGAGCAAAACAGCTCTGCCCCAACGGCGGCAAGGACCAGAACGGAAATGGCGACCGCGGCCGCCGGGAGACCGTCCAGTCTATGCATTCTCGTCTCCCTCTGTGTTCACAAAGAGGGAAACGGCTATGCCCACCGCAAGGGCCAGCCCAAAGACAATCTTCCCGAAATCCTGGACGCTTGCCCAAAGGATGTAAGCAAGGCTTGACAGTGTATAGACAAGACCTGCCATGTCCACACTCTGGAAAGCCGTCCAGACGACCTCCGACAAGTCGTCTATTGCCTTCAGCCACCGGTAGTCGTCGTACATCCTGCCTCTCCTTTGCCGTATGGAAAATAGGGAGTATCCGCTTCTTGCGCAAAAAAGCGTTTTGGGCGGATACTCCCCTATGCGCGCGCTACCTTGTCGACCGGCCCCACTTGAGCAAGACTGCCCAAGCAAGAGCAAAAGCAACGAAGATGACACCGATGAGCGGATCAAGAAGCGGCATGTCCCCTCCCCCTCGGCTTTAGCCTGGAAAAGATACCGGAAACCCATCCCGCAACCAACAACAGCAGGATGACGAATCCCGGCAGGTCGTCGGGAGGATCGTCCTCCTCTTTCCAGACCACGCCCGGCGGTGCCGGGTCGCGGCCGTGCTTGGCCAGATCGAGGCCGTATAGACCGAGGGTATTCGGCTCCCGGACTTTGCCCACTTTCGACCTCCTCGGCAAAACCACTCCGGCTCTCGAGCAGGAGAGGGAAACCGTTCCGGTCGTCACGAACCAAGAAATTCTATGTTTAAGGTGCGACTACAACTATAGACGGCAATTGACGATTCGCTTTTTGAACCCCGCCCTGCGGGGATGAACCGAAATTGCTTAATCTAACTCGTAGTATATCAAACAGGATTGGTTTTTCCTACTTCAGACTATTTAAGTACAATTTGAGAGGGAACACGATTATGGCGGTAAAAACGCGTCCAATTCTCCTAGGTTGGGTAACAAGCCGCCAGAGCCATTCAAAACCTATTGCCGCCATCCACTTCGGCGGTTTGGGAACGCTGCCCGCAAGATAGTCAAACGCTCCGCCGACGGTCATTGCAACCCCCACATTTAGCTTCGA
>CAYSOV010000034.1:0-7075 GCA_964432785.1 uncultured Gammaproteobacteria bacterium | reverse complement strand
TCATTGCTTTTTAAGTTTTTCTCAAGAAGTCTTTGAAGGGCAGGAAAGTCGTGAGCGTCGGGGTCCAGAAAGAGACAGTACGACCTCCGTCTTAATTCTTCTGTATTGTCGCAAATTTTCTGCACATACGGCGCCGCCTCGCGCAGTGTTTGCGGGAGGTTGGCTGTCGGGAAATTCTCGGCGGTGAGGCCTATGATTGCCTTAACTTCGGTAGCCACGGCTCTAATCATTGTTTTTGCCACAGCAGGATAAGTTTGACTTATTTGGTTTGGGTTGGCTTTAACTATTTCTTCTTCGGGAATCCCCTTACCTATAGAAACCGCATTAATTAAATATTCAAGGTATGGAACGGGAGAGGCCTTTTTCGGGTTGACTTTGTAGAAATCCAGGAGGGTTTTGTCTCCAAATCGCAATATCGGTCCCCAACAAATAAATTCGAGAAGATCTGCAAACCTTTCGCGTTGCTCCTGGCCTTCTTTATCTTTTGCAATGTCGCGGAACCGTTGTGCCAGGTTATAAAGCGAAATTTCTGCTCCGAGGAGCCATCCATGCTTGATGGCGAATTTCTCAATACCCTCTTTCTCAAGTGTCTTTTCATCCGTAAGCTCACCAAGGAGTTTTTCGACTACCCGGTAGGTTGAGTTTAATCTTTGGTTTAGGGTTTGATATCGACTCACTTCACTCTGCCAGGCAGTTTCTATTTTAGCCTCTGTTACTGCCGCAGAAGCCAAAGCAAAATCTTCTCGAAGCTTTTCGCCTTCCAATTGAGCATGAAGTTCTTCTAGAATTTCTATATGGGAGCTATCGCCAATTACCTGCCGCTTCTTTGTAGGTTTTAGTCCAGCTATAGGAAGGCCTCGGAACAACTCCATTTGGGAGAAATTGTAGCAGGTGATGATCCCAAATTCAAACTATGGGGCCAGTATTTGGGGTGGCTGTGGGGAATTGCCACCGCATTTTGCGGGGTCCCGCTAAAAGCGGGAAACCCCCGGCCTCCCCGCCAAGGCGGGGCGCTCTACCTTCCGACAAGCTTCTTGAGGGCATTACCACCTTTGTAAGATTTAATTATAGTTTCTCTTTTCATTGCTTCGGATTTAGTGCTGAATTGTTCACTGTGCACAGGCCTGAATGGTCCTCTGTGCCGTGTTGATAAACTTTTTCCACGATTGTGCTCCTCGATTCTTTGCTCCAGATTACTTGTGTGACCAATATGGTATTTTCCTGTAGTTATACTTTGGAGTATATAAGCCCAGAACGTTTTGGGGTGGTATACCGGATTCGAACCGGCAACCTCTGGTACCACAGACCAGCGCTCTGCCGTTGAGCTAATACCACCATTTGAGCGGGATATTTGTCAACCCTTCACAACCTCCCCGCCAAGGCGGGGCGCTCTGCCGTTGAGCTAATACCACCACGCCCTTAATTATACCATCAGCCACGCGGAATAAGGAAATTTAGTCTACTTTTCTTCTTTTTCTTCGGGTTCTTCCGGAGGACGGCGGCGGGCTCTTTCTGCTTCATCTACCATTTCGGCCATAGTTTGCCCGGGTTTTGGTTCGGTTCCGAAAGTTCCCTTCATTGTCGCCATAACATCATCGTCGGATGTTACGCTCGGCGCGGAGCCGCTTGCCGATTCTTCGTCTTGAACCGCCGGTGAGGTGGTGGGATCAAGCCTTGGCCTGCCTTCCTCGTCCTCAAGGGCTATGTCGCCTACCGGTTTTGTGTTATCCGTCATTCTGTTTTTCAGTATACCAGAAAAAAGAAAAAGGAAATAGGCAAAAAGTAAAAAGAAACCCAGATATTCCAAATACTGCGGCAAGAAGATTATAGCAATTTTAGTATCTTGTATCTTGTATCTTGTATCGAATATCCACCCGTTTGCCCAGTTGTTAACTAGCACATGGCTATCTATTTTCTCCCCTACGAAAGGCGCTAGGAATGTAGCGAATAACGAGTTACCCGCTTCGCCAGAGCTCCAGCGAGGCGAGCGAGTTACGAGTGATGAGTCAACGAAATATGCTTGCCAACCTTTATTAAATGCTTGCGAGAGAACAAGCACTGAATTCCTAATTCCTAATTCCTGATTCCTGATTCCTATTTGATAGAAGCTTGGATTCGGGTGCTCCGCTTCCACTTCATAATAAATGCCGGGTTGAGATTGTGCGACGCTTGGTGTCAGTACTAAGTTGGCTAAAAACTCATACGGGATTGGGTTAACGGTGATTTTTCCAAGGTCATTTATCGTTTTTTCGTTTCCTATTGATATATTGTCAAAATGCAAGGTATACCCTACTCCATCCTTCTCCATGGGAGGGTGGACAAAATACGATGTGTATGGTGTATTTTGTATCGTGTATCGAGTATCTTTTGAAAGATAGGTTTCAAGATCGGCTTTACGGGTATTTGTATTTTCGATCCAGAAAAGGAGACTTTTCCCCTGTTTATGCCTTGCTTCTACGGTTATTAAATATCCGAAGTTATGCGGCAAATTTGGCAGGAAGAAAGCGGCGCTGCAGTTTTGCGCATTGACGGCAGTCAAACGCAAAAACAAAGCATCTTTGTCTTTGATAACTTCGTTCGCAACCCTGCCGTTTTCAAGATTACTACAGTTTTTAGGCGTTGCGAGACTTAGGTCATATGCCGGATCTATTTGCTCCGAGAAATAACCTTTTATTTTAGGAACACGGACGGTAAGGCTTGTTCCGTCAAAGAAAATATCAGGATGCAGGAATTTCTGATGGGAAAGGTCGTACGGGTTAATCCAGGTAAGGGCTTTGGTGTCGATATCCGGAATTTTAAGCGTATAGTTTTGGAGTGTTTTGCCAAAGGTTTTGCTAAAAACAAATCCGTCTTCTTTTTCTTCGATACTAAATTCAATATCCTCCTGGCGTTTTCCCGTAAAAAGAGAACGGAAGGGATAAACGGTCGATTTACTATTTTCTATATTTTCATTTTCTATTTGGGAAATATAGTGACCTTGTCGGGAAAAAGCGATATCGTAGTTATTCCATTTGTAATCCGGTTCTACTACCGGAAGATTTTGGGCAAGATAAACAAAGTTGTTTACCGGAGTATCAAGTTGAACCTGGTAGACTTTAATTTTGCCGAAACTTGCGGCCGGACTGAATTTATCCGAGTCCGCAAGCATTTCTTCCAATTCATCCAAAAAAAGAGCTTTGGGGGACGGCGGGTTAATGACGCTTTCATCAACTAAAACCCAATTTATTTGGTATTTATCAAAAACCTGTTCAAAAAGTCCCTGGTTTTTTGAGTAAAGCGCATAAGAAATTTCCCAATAATAATTTTCGTTGTAGCTGCTCCATGGGTCAAACGCCCTGTCGAGTGTCGGCTGGGCAGTGCCAAACCAAAGAAAGCCGGAGCCTCTGTATCCCCAATTGTTGAATCTCCAGCTCCAAAATTTTGGTTGGGGGAATGTTGCAATCCTTGCGCTTTTGTCTTGCGTCTTGAAAAAGCCAATTGTTTGAAAGTACCCCTGCGGGGTTTTTAAGCGCAATGAATCAAAAAAGAAACCATCCTTAAAAGCGGGGTACGCATAGAAAAAGACAAGAAGCGGCACAACAAATAAAAGGACTTTCTTGTAACCTTTTTCAACATAAGTTGTTAGATTATCCAGACCAAGGGCAAAAAATATTGCGTAGCAAAAGGCAAAAAGAACGGAAAATTTGGTAAAAGAAAAACGGAATGCTTCTTTGACAAGAGGAATAAAATCTCTAACCACACTGTTTGCAAGATTGATTCCCGGTATATTGCTCCCAAGGATCAAAAAGGCAAAAAGGCCGGTTGCGGCAAACGGATACAGCAGTCTTTCCCTCCTCCGGAAGACGGTCCAAATCCCGAAAACAGAAACAAAAAGAAAACCCGTGGCAATCATTTGAAAAAGAGGGCTTGCCGAATGTTTTTTCCAATCCTTCATTATATACGCAAATTCGCCGTCTTTGGTATATTCGGACATATCAAGCATAAATCCTTTGAGGAATAAAATATCAAACAAGCCCCCTCTTGCTTTATTTTTAAGATAGATATCTTCGCTGGACATCTGGTTTATCTTTGCTTCAATTATCGTTTTTGAATTGGCAGGCAGCCCGTAAACATAGGGCAAAACCCAGTAACTGTTCATAATAAAGACGGTTGCCGTGACTAGTAAGACATGGCGGAATTTACCGGTGCCTTTTAGCCAAAAGAAAAATGATATAAAAACTACCAAAACGAGGTACGATATAAAGACCTGGGGGACAAACGCCTGCGGGCCGGATAATAGGGAAAAAAGAGCAAAATATAAAAGATTTTTTCTATTTGGAGAGTAAAGATATCTTAAAAGAGAGTAAACAAGCCAAGGGAGAAAAGCGAAGTGAACGATAAAGACTTCAAATGGGACATAGAACATTTGTATCGTTGCCAAGTTAAAAAGATAAAAAAGCGCTCCCAGGAAGGCAGGAAGTTTGGATTTAGTAATTCTTCGCAGAAGGAGATATATCCCAATCCCACCTATAAAATGCATAAGAAAAATAAAGAAGTAGCGAGTGAGATTTATAGGCAGGAAAAGCGAAAGAAGCCAGATAAATAATGTATGGAATAAGTTTGCCGCATGCGCCATTCCGTCATAAAGTCCGAGACCTCTGTATTCTTGCCAAACCGCAAATACGCCTCGCTTGAGGCCCTCTTCGAAATTAAACTCGGGATACAAGCTGTCCCAGCCGACCAAAAAAGTTCCCGGCCGGAAATTTGCCGCAAACAAAACTAATTCAAGTAATAGAAGAGTAAGAACCGGCCAATATTTTCCAAAACGAGGAACCATTTAATTTTTTGCAAAAATCCAGAGGAGATTTCTAATTTTAAATACTGAAGATTGAAGGCTGGTTTTATGCGCAGATGCGCGCTTTACCCTCTTTATTATCATATAAACCAAAGGCAATGCCTTCTCTGGAATAAGGCTGACAAGAACAAATTGGAGAAACATTGCAATAAGTGCCTTAAAAGTCGGCCTATATCCAAGTTTTATTATAGATAATATCCTTATTCGCAATGTGTTATAGAATCTTTTTTTGAGATTTTGCAGGGATATATTTTTGGAATGGATTCTGTAATACAGAAGTTTTTGGTTGAGATTTGCAAACTCCCCGTAGTTTAGAAGTTTGAAGAAGGTATAATAATCATCATTGGGTTCGTAGCCGCTTTCATAAAGAAAATTTTTATTTGGTAAAAGCTCTCTTCGAAAAAGGCAGGAAGGATGAAGCATTGGATGATAAATAGCATAGTTATTGTAAATATCTTTATGCTTTATTGGGAAAATTTTCTCCCCTGTTTTTTCGCTATCTTCATTGATGATTTCCGCTTGTGTACCCAGCATGATAACTCCCGGATGTTTTAACATATATTTTACCTGCCTTGCCAGGCGCTCCGGATGGCTTATGTCGTCGGCGTCCATACGTGCTATAAACTCTCCGCGGGCAGCCTGAAATCCAATATTTGCCGCCTTGCTGTCGCCTATATTTTCTTTCAATGTGATAAGCTGGATAATTTTGAGATAGCGGGTTTTGTAGCTATGGAGAATTTCAGAAGTATTATCTGCAGATCCGTCATTAATAATAATGAATTCAAAGTTCTTGTATGTTTGGGAGAGAATACTCTCCATTGCTTCGGCAACAAATCTGCCCGTGTTGTAGACGGGCATAATCACCGAAATTAATAGTTCCTTACTCTTCTTCATATAGGAATCTCTCCTTTAGTCCGAATGTCTTCGGCCTACAGGGGAGATTGGGAGCTGTTTTTTGAGAGTTGCGCTTTTTTGTCGACGCATTGTCAACAAGCGCTTCTCTGTGTTAACAGCTCCCTTGAACGCTATCGGGCGGATCCTTCCTGGGCCAACTCGTTCAGTGTCACTGGGGGGTGCGGCACGACGGCGTAATTTGTGCGCGCTATACCCTCGCAGTGTGCCGGCCATGCCCAGGACGAGCCTCCTCCGTCAAGAGCAGGATTCTCGGCCGGTCCAAGCAGGAGCTTGCGCTCCCTGGCCCAGGGTGGAGCCTGGCGCGGATCGCGTCCAGACCTGCTCGACCAAAAATTGACTATCCGCCACATGGCGGGAAACGGTGACCAGGTCTGACCTGGGACAGGTATTCGGTCCTCTCGAACGGCTATGGTCGGGCAGGTCGGTACAGGTTCTGTGGGTACGGATGTCGGGGGTAGCTCGAGTTGGGCGACATTCTCGAACTTTCCGTTGGACCACTGGCGAACCAGCCAGAGACTTCCGTCGTCTCGCCGCTCCGGGTACTCACGGATGATATATAGTGCCTCAGTCGGTGCAGGAGCAGTATAGGGGGCAGGGATTGCTGCTGCAGCGGGCCTGGGCGTTGCCGTCGGGCTAGGTGTAGCCGTCGCCGTGACGGTGGGCGTTGGCACGGCGGTGACAGTTGGTGCGACCGTTGCGGTTGGCGTTGCTGTCACGGTAGGCGTCGGCGTCGGAGTCGGCGTCGCGGTTGCTATCACCGCCGGAGTCTGTGTCGGCGTGGCTACCGCGGTCGGCATTGCCACCGTTGCGGTTGGCGCAGCCCCAGGCTCCTCCTGAAAACTTACGCCGCAACCCGTAGCCAGCAACAGTATGACCGCTATAACGGCGATCATGGTTGTTGCTGTCCTTGTGGTTGCCGCCGCCTTACAGCCAGTTGGACGGCAACCGTGAGAACCAAAATCAGGATACTTACCCCCAGCACTGCCCAGACCCACGGTTCAATGCGGGCCCGGGAGAGTGCCTGAAGGAAAGCTCCTCCGATGGCCAGAACGATGATGTTCCAGCCGAGGCTGACCACGAGCCCTAACCCCGCCAGGAGTCGTAGGACTACGGGGAGGTTCTGGCGTCGGGCCAGCCACTCCGCCCAAGTATCCGGGAGGATGAGGCTTTGGACGACAGCCCATGCCACGGCTCCGCCCAGAAACCACATCCAGTTCTCCGGCGTTCCGAAAGTGAGACCGAACGGCATTTCTTCCCTCCTTTTCGCTTTGGATTTCGCGCCCCCCGTTCTAGCTATAAATTCTCTATTACTACATAGTGATAGAG
>CAYSOV010000033.1:0-7672 GCA_964432785.1 uncultured Gammaproteobacteria bacterium | reverse complement strand
GAATCCCACCCTCACCGCCATCCTTCGCCAAGGCTATCCGTCGCTGGCAAGTTTGACCTGCCACCAGTTATCTTGCCAAAGTTAGGCACCAAACTTTTTTAAAACCTGCTTCTTTAAGTACTTTTGCGGCCTCCTTCATTGTTGCCCCTGTTGTCCAAACATCATCGAATAAAATCAGTGCATAGTGCACAGTGCTTAGGGTATAGGCGGGATCAAGCGTAAAAACACCCGCTATATTTTTCTTCCTTTCTTTCCCCTTTAATCCAACTTGAGGTTTTGTGGAGACACTGCGTACAAGAAGCGGGGCAACCTCCCACCCCATCATGCCTGCCAAAAGTTTTCCCACCTCCTCAACATGATTAAATCCGCGCCAGTTTTTACGCGTCCAGTGTAGAGGAACAGGCACAAGGGCCAGTTTGTCCTTTTCCCATCTTGGAGAATAAGGACTGTTGCGCTCCATAATTTTAAGCATGCCCGAAGCGGAGGACGAAAGGCTTAATGCTATTTCCTCAACAAACTTATATTTGAGTTTGCCGATTAACTTTCTTGGCGCGCCCTCGTATGCCCAAATCGCGGTCAGGCCATCTGGCGCCACCTTCTGCACACATCTAATGTGTGTTAGGCCGTCAATTGACAGGCGTTCGCAAACAGGACAAACCTGTTGTAAATGAAGCTTTGAAGAAAGAATACAGCGCGGGCAGAAATAAGTCCCGGTCTTTCCGCAACCTGCACATCGTTTGGGGTAGAAAAAGTCAAAAATCCCCACAAATCCAGTATACTAGACTAGTACACAAGTGCATTAGGGCACTAGAAAAATTTCTTGTGTACCTGATCAACAGTGTGCTAGTGCTCTTAATAATGAGAATCCTAAACCGCCGCGCTAAACACGACTATTATCTTTTCGAAAGTTTTGAGGCGGGAGTATCCCTAACGGGCGCCGAGGTAAAATCAATAAAACAGGGCAGGGCGGATCTTTCTTCCGCTTTTGTGCGGATAAGAGACGGGGAAACTTGGCTTGTCGGCGCAAATATCCCAATTTACGGCCCTTCAAGCCCGGAAGGCTACGACCCTTTGCGCACAAGAAAGCTTCTTTTACACAAGAGGGAGCTTGTCTCCTTGGGCACAAAAACGCGTCAGGAAAGGTTGACTTTAGTACCTCTTTCGTTGTATACTAAGGGACGCTTGGTTAAGGTTCAAGTAGCCTTAGCCCGAGGTAAAAAGAAGTACGAAAAAAGAGAGGCAAAGAGGCGTAAGGACATTGAACGAGAAACCGAGCGGTCTTTTAGGGGATGACAGGTTTCGACGGGAGGGCACTTTAACACGCTGCAAGCCGAGTTTGGCTAATACTCGCAAAACAGAGCCAAAAATTTTTAAACGGCACGGAGAAATCCTACCGTCCGGCGTCTGCGTATTTATACGCATAAACCCGGCATCTTTGCTTTGCGCTCCCGACGGCAAAGCACGGGTGTAAACCCAGTCGGGATGCTGTCGGTTGCTTGATCGGCGCCGGCTCAAGATATAGATCTGGCAAAGACACTAGCACCCTTGTTTGTTGAGGATGTGTCTTGCGAATAAAAATCAACAAACCAAGCTTGTAGATGCGTATAGTGTGCTTTTTCGGACGAGGGTTCAAATCCCTCCATCTCCACTCTTCGCCCCGCCATAGGCGGGGCTACGAAGCGGCGCAGCCACAAGCCGAAGAGTGTCCCAAACGTAGTCCCTTCGAAGCTTTAGCGAAGAGGAACGAAGTGGGGCATTTTTTATGCGTAAGCATAATACCCAACGTAGCTTTGCGAAGTGGTATAATCCCATCTTATGCACTATGTATATATTCTTCAATTAAAAGACAAAAGCTATTATCATGGTTCTGCTGCCGATTTAAAGAATCGTATAAAAGACCATTAGGGCAGTAATGTTTCCTCTACTAAGAACCTAAGACTATTTAAGCTCGTATTTTACGCCGCTTTTGATTCAAAAATAAAAGCATTGCAGTTTGAAAAATATCTTAAAACAACTTCAGGCTGGGCTTTCAGAAATAAAAGGCTAATTTAGTTGTTCAATCAAAAGGAGGATTGGGTTGTTATTTCAATCTAATCTTTTTATTTTGAATTTTATCCAGGATCCCTCTGTTAACTTTTAATTTATTGATTATAGGTGTATAATATCGTCATATGGGATTTATAGAAAATTTAAGAAGAGAAAGAGCATTAATAAATAAGCAATTAAAAGATGCACAAAAATTAGCTAGGGCAGAAAGTGAGCGGGAAAGAGCGCGCGTTGCTCAAGTTGAAGAAAAAAATATGACAGAATTAGGGAGATTTAACAGGGAAATGGAACAAGCAGAAGCACATTTTGCCGAAAGTGAATTTTCCAGATTATCTGAAGAGTTGCGTTCAGTAGTGGGCGGTGCTCTGGATTCTTATAAGAATACATTCTACCGATATAATAAACAAGATGAAAGAGTTTACAATTCGGCACAATTTGGCATAAAATTAGAATGGGGTAAACGTATACAAAATGTTCGTGAAAAAGGTAGCTATAGAGTTTACAATGAGGTACATAGCTTTATTATTATTAGATGTGATCATACGGGACTAATCACTCTAGAAAAGTCATGGGGAGATATCGAATTACCAAGGTCAAAATGGTTAGGAAACCCAGCTATTCAAGAAGAGGCATTGGGCAAGGCATATGGGAATCCCAAGCAAGTATCTAGAGAAAGAGATACTTCGTCTCCAGATTCGGGTCCTGGTTTAAGTGGTGCCAGGTGATTTTAAATTTTACTTCAAATCTGCTTGGTAAATTTTATTTTGCAGAGGATAAAGATTTTTCTATCTGACTCTTTAACTTCAAAGTCTTTATGTTTTATATACGAGCGATGGTTCTAATCCTTCCTTGTGATATCTATAGAATTTCTCAAGGCGAGGGTAGATTCAGCCCTTGCAATATTGGAGACCATTTGAATATATACTCCTCAATTCGGTTCCAAGAAATATCATCCATCTCCACTCTTCGCCCCGCCATAGGCGGGGCTACGAAGTGGCGCAGCCACAAAAACTATTTTAGAGGTATCTCTAAAATCTTTGTTTCCGTCAAAAGGAAGAGCTTTCCTGCTTTTTTGGAAACTGCAATATCTCTTGCCTCCCCTATATCCTCCATCTCCCTCAAAACATACTGCTTTCTGTACGCGCCGTCTTTGCCTAGTTCAACCACCCTGTCATTTCCTTTATCAAGGATATAAATACCGTCAAGACCTTCATTGGTGTATAGAGCGGTCGGGTTATTAAACTCCCCATCCATGCCAGTTATGCGAAAATTATCGGGCGCGCCCCGCGTAAACTTGGCCATTCTGCCTTCCTTTGACAACATCCAAATGGAGCCGTCTATTGCAATATCCACCGCCTCGGGAGCCGTCTCTTTAATCCATCTTTGTTTCGCTCCGAACCCCCCTTCAATCGCCGGGTATCGCCAAATATCCCCGCCTCTTGAAAAAAGATAAAGATTGCCCCCGAAGGCCGCCATTTTAAAAACCTCTCCCAGTTCCGGGTCGGGGGGAATAACTGTCCTCTCGCCCCCTTTGGCCGTTGCCTCAACAACTCCTTTCTCGCTAAAACCAAAGTATCTGCCGGAATAAAGCGCTGCTGCTTTTATGTTCCCAAGTTTCTCCTTTCCGGAAACCGCGGCTGCCTGCTTGCCGTCTGTGGAAACCGACAAAATTCGAGGTACTCCGCTATCTAATACCGCCAGGGTGTCCTCGTGCAGCACAAGCTCTGTAGCCGAAACCCCGGAGCGAAGCAGGGCAAGATCGTAAAAAACCGCGGGTTTTACCTCGACAATCCCCAAAATTAAACCTCTGTCGTTTATAAGTTTTTCCTTAAGAGCAGCAAGTCCCTCATCTTTGACGCCCTCTTTCTCCAGCTCCCCAATAATATTTTCCGCCTTAAGGAAAAGCTCCTTGGCAACAGGCGCATTAACATCCCTTTGAAGGACGGCGTCGCCATAGAAAGACTTCGCTTGAACCAGACGATCTTCATATGAGGATAAATACTGTTTTTGTGCTTTTTGCCGAACGCCAAAAAAAATACTTACCGAAAAAAGAAGAATAAGGATAACCCCAACCGAAACCGCGGTCCGTCGTCCCGCATCGTTCTTTTTAATATAAACCCCTTTCTCGGGCAGTATCTTTGCTAAAGCAAAAGCCAGGGTACGCACCCGCTCCCGCACATTTCCGAAAAACAAAACCTTTCTTATGATTTCCTTTTTCCCCACGGATGCGTCAATGGGGATAATATCTTCCTCCGCCATATCTCCCACGCTCGTTACCTTCATTATGGCGGCCGCAACCAACTCGCCGTCGGTTTTGTGCACCAGGGGCGCTATGCCGTCGGCCAGCTCTTGAGGAGACGATCCTTTTCCCAAGGCCCTCAAGATATCGCCGCTCCTCAAGAACCGAGAGAAACTCTCCGTTCCCAAAAAAAAGACATCGCCCTCCATGGCCTTTCCCGAAACGCAGGTCACCTTCTCCCCTTCTTCTTTAATTAACCTGACAAGCTTGCCGTCCCGCCATAAAAAAACCGCGCCCTCCCCTGCCCTGCAAAGGTAAATGTAATTCCCCCATAAAACGGAGGCTATTATTTCGGGCTCTAAAGACGAAAATTCTTTTGAAATTTTGGCAAGAGCGGCGGACACCCTGTCCAGGACGGTTCCTTTCTCTTGCCCGAAATACTCTTCATGAAGCCGTCCCAAAACCTCCCTGCCTATTTCAACTGCGGCCAGCGTCCCCGAAACATTTTTAAGGGCGATGACGCCAATCAGCTCTCCGTGGGTTTTCTGTTTTTCCCTTTCCTGCGGGGTAAAACTATGAATTTGGGCCCACGAACCCGACGACGGAAGACCGACAATCTTCGCAATTGAAGCCTGCATATTTTTAAAGGGTGGCCAATGCCAACAAAAATACTCCGATGACCAAAAAAAGGTGCAGCCAGGCAACGATTCTCAACGCAGTTTCAAAACCCACTTGAAGTGTCCGCGTCATAAGATATACCTGCCGAACCACAACGGCGGCAAAAAATAAGTAAACAAGAACTGCAAAAAGAAAAACAATTTTTGCAAAAAACCAAATTGGTAATTCTACAGGACTCATAATTAAAACTTAAAAACCGAGAATGAAAAACGACATTGTAAAATTAAAAAGGTTTTTGCCCAATTTTTCATTTTTCATTTTTATTTTTTAATTTTTATCTTACTCTTCCTTCTATGGCCTCAATCTCTTCTTCCGTCCGCAGCTCTTGGATAATCCTTGCAACCTCTGCCGGGCTTGGAACATCCTCAAACTCGAAAGTCGGCAAAGCTCCGGCGGTCTGAATGTGCACGCTTCCGAAATTAAACACTATCCCCAAAACCCCTCCAATTGTATTTTTTATCTCCTGAATCTTGTCTATCTTCGCATCTTTGATTTCCCTGTATAAAAGATTGGTAAAGTCAACATCCACCAAACGCTCGTCCGTCACGATGTAAACATTGAAAAACCATGAAAGCGTCCCTTCAAGAATAAAGGCAACGACAACCAGGTACCACAAAAGAAGGGCTATAAATTCGAAATTTGGAGGCAGGAAGGAAAGAAGAGGCGTACCCAGAAGAAAAACGGGGACCAAAGAAAGAGCCAGGGCGGTAAATATCCAGGGAAGGTTGGTTATTGGGTGGCGCCTAAGAAGCAAGATTACTTTTTCCTCCTTCTCTTGCGTTTCAAACCTTGCCTTGTGGGGACGATAGTAATAGGCGGCAAAAGGGTTGTGGGCATGACCATAATGGGTTTCCCTTTCGCTGTCTGTGCTGTTCTCGTCTGCCCCCGTCTCCTTCGCAGTCTCCTTTTGGAACTTAATGTCTTTGGCAATATATAAATCTTTCATATCCCCTCCAGCTATATTCTACCTCTTTCCCGGCTACCTTGCTAACTTGTTACCTTGTTTTCAAAACTTTAACAAGCCGGCGATAACCAGGTAACAGGCTAATTAGTCTTTACTATATTAAACAACGAGCTCTTAATGCCTATATGGCCGGGCGCGCGGAGATTAAAGGCTTTCTTGAATTCTTCTCCGGTAACCGAAATTTGCCCCTTGTTCGTCGAAAGGGAAACCTCAATAGTTAAGCCGTCGTTGCCGTAGACGACAGAAGCCGAAGAAACATCCGTGTAACCCCCTATATCTCTTATCTCCCCCATGGAATAAGGGTTTCCCGGCCAGCAATCGGTGGTGGTCGGAGAAACCCGCGAGACATCCCCTCCGCCTTTATACAAAACATGCCAGGCGTTTAAGATGTCGGCCAGCTCCTCCCCTTTAAGCCACGGATTGCTTCTTCCACAGCTTGCCCCGGAGCGGGTTTTATACCAACCCTTGTAAAACCAGGGCGAGCCTCCCTTTTTATCCCAGGCGTTGTCCGGCCAACCCCCTCTGCCTCCGTCGGCATCCCAACCCCCGGGCGTTTGGTGTCCAAGAGTCTCATAAGAGAAGGTGTAGCCTCCGGCGGTTGACGCATACCAGGCGGAGATTATCTCGTTTGTATTATTGCTCAATAGAATTTTCCCGCGAGTTTCCTGGACAGCCTGACGCCAAGAATCGGGCGTATTTGAGGCTTTGGACGAGCGATAAACCTGGCAGGCCTCGGTCGTGCAAATTCTCCCCGTTGCCCCGTTTGGATTTGAGTTTCGCCAGCCGATATAGGAAAGCGCGTAGGTGCGGGCGGCGATTGCCTGGGCCTTTAAGGCGTTTATGTTCCAATTGGAAGGCATCTCGGCAATGCCCATAAGATAGTTGTCCTCAAAGGAGAATGTTCCGGCGGTCGTGCGAATAGAGGAGGGCAAGTCCCCCCTTGTCTCAATTTTTACATTGCCGTAATAGGCCCGAAGTATATCCTCGGTGTTTTGGCCCGCCTCGGCCCTTCCCTTAGCCCCGAATTGGCTCATTCCTTTTCTGTGCGGCGCGCCAAAGGAGAATACCGCAAAACCCGAAAAGCCCGGATCGCAGTAGTTTGGGGAGCCCGGAGGGCCGGTGCAGGGCTCAAGCGTTGGAGGAGTATCGCCGACCGAGGTCTCAAATCCGCCCGCCTTTTGCGCCAAAAGCTGCTGCTGTTTTGCAGTCAGGCTTTTTATGTAAGACTCGACTTTTTCAACCTCTTGGCCTAAAAATTTTGCCCGCTCGTCAGCCTGCTCTTGCACACGCTGCAGCCCCACGCGGTTTTTTTCAAGACTCTCTTTGTCGCTTTTCAGCTCTAACAGCTCTCCGGAAAATTCCTCTATGATTCTACGGTCATCGGCCGCCGCCTGTTCCCTGATAACCATCTCTCTTGTAAATTCGGTTGCCGTTCCGGACGAAAGGAAAACTATAATGGGAGAAAATTGCCGGCTTCGAATATAGTAGCTTCTTATCCGCCTTTCAAGAAGCTCCTGCTGTAGAGCCAGGTCCTCTTCCCTTTTTGCAATGTCTTGGGCAAGTTGGTTTAAGCGAAGGTTTAGATTTTTAATCTGCGTCTGAAGACTTGCAAGCTGTTTTTTAAGGCCGGTGAGTTCCTGCTGGTTTTTCTCATGCGCCGGCCGCAAGGCCCCGACCTCCCGTTCTATCTCGGCAATGCAAACATCAAGTTTCCCAAAGGGTATGGAGCTTTGGGAGCATTCTTC
>CAYSOV010000032.1:0-7780 GCA_964432785.1 uncultured Gammaproteobacteria bacterium | reverse complement strand
TCATCCAAGAAAATACTCTCGGAAGGGTCGGAAAATAACCTCCGGTTCCTTGAATACTGCCGTTCTTGTTTTTCAGAGAGCATGTCGCAATTCCCACTTCCGGGTTTTTATCCATCCATAAAACCATTTCTTTTAAAAGATTATCGGAAATAACCGTATCCGAGTTAAGCAAAAGCACGTATTTCCCCTTTGCTTTTTTTATCCCTTGATTATTCGCTCCGGCAAATCCAACATTATTCTTGTTCCTTATAAATATTACCCCTTCCAATTTAGAAATTGCTTCGGCGCTTCCGTCTATTGACGCATTATCTACTACAATAATCTCAAAGGTTATGCCTTTTGTGTGCTTTTTAATCGCGGCAATTATTGCTAAGACAAGCTCTTTTGTGTTAAAACTTACTATAATAATCGAGAGGTCAAGAACTCTTCTCATATACTTACCTTCCAGACCAATTTTTAAAAAGGTCTTTCCCTGCCGAACCCAACTCCCGAAGAAGAAAAAAACAAATTAATAATGCACCTAAAACCAACGGAACCCTGATAAAAATCGATGATGTGGCATATCTCAAAGTAATTTTCTGTTCGTAATGCACGCCTTTATACCAAATATCATCTTTGGCGTATGTTGGCTTGAACCCGTTAACAAAAAGATATGCCCTAAATGGCTGAACAATTTCCTCCAAGAAGGTACTCCGTGTTTGATCTCTTATTAACAAGAAAGCGTCTTCGGGAGGATAATTAAGTTTATAAGTAGGAAGTGGAATTCCAAGAAGAGAAAACTTTTCCGATTGCTTTTGATAATGGCTCAAAACTTCCTCTCTCGTATAATTCGTAAAATATGCCCTTCTCCATTTTGTTTCGGTATCTGCTTTTTCGAGTGACTGTACAGAATCCGGGGGCTGTTTAGGAAAACTGGCACCTGGTAAAAGAAGATAGGAAAAAGATCCTAAAAAAAGTATGGTAGCAACAAAATTAAATATCCTTTTTATCCAGGGAGTCATTACAGTTATTGGAATAAACGTGCTCTTCCTAAACGATATCTGGGGTTTTTCAATTTACGTTCGCCTAGTATTTTAGCCGGAACTCCCCCGGCTATCGCAAATTCGGGAATATTAGAAGTAACTACAGCACCGGCGGCAACAACCGCTCCCCGCCCTATCTTAACACCAGGCAAGATTATCGCTCGAGGACCAATAAATGCATAATCCCCAATCTCCACGACATCCTCCGTTGCATGGAAATCTTCGGCATTTATATCGTGCTCGGAATTATAAATCATAACTTCGGAGGCCATATCGACATGGTTGCCGATAATAAGCGGCGCTCTGCCGTCCAAAAACGCACTGTTGCCTACGATCGTGTCTTCGCCTATCTCTATATTCCGCGGCTGAAAAAAATTAGCCCACATGTGAACTGTTGAACCTCTTCCAATTCGCATACCCGCAGTACGATAAGCCATTTTGCGCACCCAGTGAAGCGGAATATGCCCAACCCAACGCAAAACCATAAGCTCAAAATCAAGAAGAATATTTAGAATTCTATTCATTCCTTTCTGCGCCGCCTCCCCAGAACTCAACGACCGGCCCATTCTATCCTTAAACATTTCCCGCCTCCTGTAAAACTTTTAGCGTCTGCATAGCTGTTTTCTCCCAATCAAACTTTCGAGCTTGAAGAACAAGCTTCCGCTTGAGATTATTATACTCGGTCTGCGGTAGAGAAATCACGCTCTCAAGACCCCTTGCGATGTCCTGTGGGGCATACGGGTCCACTATGACTCCCGCATCACCTACAATTTCCGGAAGACTGGCTATATTTGAAACGACAACCGGAGTACCAACAGCCATAGCCTCAACAACCGGAATCCCAAACCCTTCCCAAAAACTCGGCAAAACAAAGACCTTCGCGCCGGCCATTAAGGCAGGAACTTCATCGTCCGGAACAAATCCGGTAAAAATAACACTATCCTTTATCCCCAACTCTTCAGCCTTCTTGAATATGGTTTCGTGAAGCCAACCCTTGCTGCCGGCAATAACAAGAGCGACGAGTGAATAGTGATTAGTGATTAGTGAAAAAGCTTCGAGCAATCCTTCTATATTCTTGCTGGGCTTAAGCGTGCTTAAAAAAAGCACATAATCGTTGGCAATACCGTATTTATTTTTAATTTTTGATATATATTTTTGATATTTATCCGCCAGCTGGCGGATTGATATTTGATATCTTTCTTTATCGTATCCCGGATAAGTAACAGTAATCTTTTCCGGACTTATTCTATAGCGGCTAATAATGTCTTTTTTTGTACTCTCCGATATCGCCAGAATATGTGTCGCTTTTTTGACAGAATATCCAGTCCAGCTTTTGAGTTGCCAAAGATCCTTTTTCTTAAACTGCTCCGGGAATTTATAGAAACCAAGATCCATTATAGACACTACTGTGGGAACAGGGCTAAAGCGCGGGGCGTAATGGCTTGGGGTGAAGAAAACATCAGGCCGCGGTGTGCCTAAAAATAACTCCAGCGGCAACTGCCATTGTGTCCAAAATTTAGCAGATCCAGTTACTTTATATTTCCAGTTTTCTCTTTCGGGAGGAAGGTCGCGTCTTGGCGGGAATTCAAGATAAATACAATACTCGTTTTTCTTGTCAATTTTA
Source organism: uncultured Gammaproteobacteria bacterium (assembly GCA_964432785.1). Lineage (GTDB taxonomy): Bacteria > Patescibacteriota > Microgenomatia > UBA8517 > UBA10165 > CAYSOV01. Next base: position 5,134 of record CAYSOV010000032.1, on the reverse strand, counting down.
TAAAGCGCATGCAAAAGCCCAAAAGCATATTGGTTAACCCCAACGCGGGCATTAATATCGGATCTTACATTATTCGCTTCGTTCCCATCAACACCAATCACCATATTATTTTTTTATCGAAGATAACAGACTTATTTATAATCTAATTGGTACCACTACACCCTGTTTATTGCGCACCCGAGCGTCCTCCAACATTCTTTTAAATTCCAAATCGGCATCACTTAATCTAGTAAGTCCAGTACGTGTAACAACTAGTGGGTCTATATACCTAAACTTCTTGTAAGCAACAACGCTCCTATTAGAAGCTGGAATACTCTTTTGTCTCAAGCTTTCAAGAGTATTTAATATTTGCCCATCACGAGTTTTCTTTAATTTTATAACGATATTGTCGTCGTCTGTCCAGAAATCCCCAGGTGATATTACCCCTAATGTGAGCGCTCTCCGTAATACTTCAGCAAAATGATAATATCTAGCCACAGCTTGGTATTCTCCCCAGTGCTGTGTGTGTAAACCCAAAAATGCCCTAGAGAATTTACCAGCCACATCTAAATTTTGACAGACAATCCGACCATTAATCACTGTTAATCCATGAAAGATTTCACGAGCTAAAGCTACGGGCAATTCTCTTAAAGAATAATCGACTCTATCGGCACATAGTTCTGGCAGGGATTGTTCTAATAAACTGAAATTGTGGTAATCGGTTGTTCTTTCGACGGTGTAACCATGGCGTGCCAAGATATCTTTTATTTCCGAACCTCGAATAAAATTGCCGTGTCCAACATCCTGGAGTTCCTCGTCATTACCATATTTTGTTGAGTTGCCAATAACCCAATCGTATATATGCGAAAAAGCTCTATGGGAAACATCGTGCAAAAGGCCAGCTACCTGCTCCTCTCCCGAAGCACCAAGTTTTTTAAGCAACAACATAACTCCTACAGAATGCTCGTAACGGGAAAAGTTTTTAATGTGGTAAAACTCGTCTGGAATCCCTAGTTGATTAATTCCTTTTAGTCTCTGTACTGCAGCAGAATTAATCAAATCAAGCAAAACAGGAGAAACGATTTCAGTCTCGCGATAAATTCGGTCTTGTACTAAAAATTTTTCTTTTAATTGCTCGTTCATAACTCTATTTTAGTGCCTCTTGATATACCGCAAGAGTCTGTTGTGCAGTCTTCTCCCAAGAAAATTCACTAGCTCGTTTCTGCCCTTTTTCAACCCACTTTTTTCTGTCCGAAAGCACTTTCTCTACTCCGTTGGCAATTTCCTCCGGTACTCGTGGGTCTACGAGTACTGCCGCATCCCCTGCAACCTCCGGCATACTTGAAACATTAGAGGTAACAACAGGACAACCAACCTGCATTGCTTCAAGTATGGGCAGACCAAACCCTTCGTATAAAGAAGTATAAACCAAGGCTCGGGCTCCAGAGTAAAGCGCTACCGCATCCTGGCGCTCGACATGCCCAAGAGTAATCACACCATCAACACCCAGTATTTCTTCCCATGGCCTTCCAACTATGACAAGGAGAATCCTTGTCATAGTCTTTCGTAGTTTATTAAATGCCTGAATTATTACGGGGATATTCTTCCTTGGGTCTGCGCCGACAACCAATAAATAGCTTCCTTTTATCCCAAATCTCTTTTTTGTTTCCTCCACTTTTCCTTTGCCGACCGGCTTCATATCGGGATTCGGAGCTTCATGAATTACAGTTATTCTATTTGGGCTAATACCTAAAAGTTTCACAATTTCTTGTTTTGTAAATTCGGAAACTGCAATAATTTTATCAACTTCTTTGGCAACCCATTTTAATCTGGCTTTATGGGCTGATACTATCTTCGGGTGTGACATCTCTGGGAAACGAAGCGGTCCCAGGTCGTGAATCGTTGTCACCTTATACGCCTTCGTCGGCGGCTGTGCCCAATCGGAAGAATGAAAAACATCCACCTGGCCAATCAGCCATTCAATAGGAACGATATGCAGTTTATTCCAAAGCAAATCTGTAAAAGTCGGAGGGAACGGGAGAACCTTCAGTACGCTACTGCCACACACCGTAGCGTGGTAGTTACGCAGCTCCTTTACTCTTCTCAAAGATCCTCCGAATAGGACAAACTCGTCAGTTTTATCAATTTCAAGAAGGGCTTTAACTAAATTCCTTGTGTACCACGAAACCCCTGTTTCGTAAACCACGGAAGACATATCTATTCCAATTCGTAACTGTTTCATCTTCGGTACTCCCAAACCACAACACCGTTAAAGTCCCTTTCTTCTATCTTGCGATAACCCGTACCCTCCACCTTTCGGCGTAAAGTGTCTTTAGGATCAAAAATCGGCTGCACATAACGCATCAGCCATATTGTATCAAAGCCTGGCTTCTCAAGCTCCTCCGGACCGTAGGAGGAGACGCTTTCTGCATAATAAGAATAAGCCTCTCTTTGTCCTTTAGTGACAAATAAAGTCGCCGCATTTCTGCCTCCAGAATTCTCCTCAATCCAAGAGACGGCTCCGCGCCAGTCTTCCCTATGAAACCGCGGATTAAATAAGTAAATACCGGCAGAGGAAATGTTTACCAAGATGAAGGCGGCAATAAAAATCTTTTGAATACCGGCGTTTTTGAAGGAAAATATCCCAACAGCAATAAGTAAATAAAACGCCGGAAGTATAAAAAGTAGCCTAAAATAGGAAAAACCGGAAGAGAAAAGCCCAAGCGCGGCAGAGAGAACAAAAGGTATTGCCAGCCAAGACCAAATTATCCTGGTTTTTCTTTGTGCCCAAGATTTGAATAAAAGAAATCCCGAAGGAAGCAACGGTATTAAAACATACAGGGTATATATTGCTTTATCATAAAAAGAAATTCTGCCAATCAAGAATTTAACAGGGACGAGGGCAAGTTGTTTGAGGTTGGTTTCTCCAAGAATCGCCCACCAGGAAGGCATATTTATTTTTGCGAGCTGCGCGGCCTGGAACTGCTGCGAAAGAATGGGAAACCACAAGGCAAAACTTGCAATTATAATAAAGCCCGATGTTACCCATTTACCGAACTCTTTCTTAAAGAACTTTCTTTCCCATACTGACAGGTAAATAAAAATGGCCACAAGAAGCAATATGGCTACATAATGGGTGTATAAAAGCAAAATTGCCGAAACCGTAAAACCAACCCAATTTTTAAACTCACTTTTTTTTAATACCAAAAGAAGGAATAAAACCACAACCGAGGAAAGAAAAGCAGAAAACGCGTACATCCTTGCTTCTTGGGAATAATAAATATGGAGGGGCGCAGTGGCAAGTAAAAAACCGGTCAAAAGACCTGCCTTTTCTCCTTTCAATTTCTTGCCGATAAGATAAACTACGAAAACAGTTAAACTCCCCAAGACAACCGAAAAACTGCGAGCGCCGATCTCTGTTGCGCCAAAAATACCAATCCAGATCTTAAGTAAAAAGTAATAAAGCGGCGGATGGAAATCGCCGGGAGAGAAACGGGTTATTATCTCCGAGAAAGAAAAACCGCGCGCGACAAGAACGCTGGTTGCTTCATCAAGCCAAAGGGACTGATTAATATTGATCAGTCTAAGAACGGCTCCAAAAATAACTATTAACCATATCATTTTGCCGGATTCCCAGAAAGAGAATATTCCAGTATTCCCCAAAACGCTCCAAAATCTGAAACTAATTTAAATATCAGGAAACGCGGGGATTGAAAACCAAATGCTCTAAAAACACCAAACAAGAAAGAGAGGGGTAACGAAGTCCGCAAAAGAGAAAATACAACACCAATTATCCCCAGTTTGTACTTTCGCTTTGCCATCCACTTTGATTGAATGAACACCTCTTTTAAAGAAGAAGGATTTCTGTGATAAAAAATAGCTCCAGCCGCATTTACCGCCTCTATGCCAAGTTTGTCAGATAGACTCCAATCGTCAGTATAGCCAGCCTTCTCATTAAATCCTCCGGCTCTATCAAACTTGGCCTTTAAAATCGCCCGAAATACTTTTTGTGTATCCGGATAATTAGACGGGTGCATCCTATCAGGAGGTAGGCCTCGATTAAGATTCCATAAACGAGCCCAAATATTATCTTTATTTGCTACATATTCCTCCTTGCTGAAAGTACCCTTCGCCTTACCTTGCAGAATTGGCTCTACTAATTTCTCTATAAAATTTGGCTCAAAAGTCATATCGGCATCAACAAAAACTAAAATCTCGCCTTTAGCATGTCTTGTCCCTAAATTGCGAGCAGCCCCCGGTCCCTTATGCGCTTCGCGTAAAATTTGAAAATTGAAAATTGTCGCCGACGCGCCATAGCCGCTTTGGCGACGGCGCGAAAATTGAAAATTCTGCAAAACTTCTAAAGTTTTGTCAGTGGACCCATCGTCTACGACTATCACTTCCAATTGTTTGTACGTCTGTTTCGAGAGCGACTCCAAACACTCTCTTATTACACCAGCCTCGTTATAAGTTGGTATTATTATCGATACTTTCATTGCGTTATTTCCTCTAATAATTCCTCATATTCTTGCGCAATTTTATCCCAGGAAAATTTCTCGGCTTGTTTTCTTGGTTTATCACCCCAATCTTTATCCAGTGCCTTTTTAATAGCACTTGCATATTCATCTATGTTTTCCGGGTCAACCAGGATTCCCGCATCTCCAACTATTTCTCTCCTTATCAGATCGTCATTTGCCACCACAGGAAGGTTTGTCGCCATCGCCTCAACCAAAACGATCTCAAAAGAATAGTGCGGTTTTGACCCTATGGTGAAAAGATCGGCCGCCCTGTAGATTGAAGGCAACTCTTTATAAGAAAATTTGGCCATTAGGAATCTTTCGCCAAGAAGTTCTTTTCCAAGAGAATTTGCCTCCTCTTCCAATTCGCCGCTACCGACAACAAGAAGGCTCGTGTCTTTAAGTTTAGCGACAGCTTTTATTGTTTCCAAAACCCGCTTCCCGGGCTCTAGCGCGCCGACATATAGAATGACAGGTTTTTTGAGCTTTAGATTTGCTTTTTCTCCATCCGGTGTAAATTTCCCTAAATCGACTCCATTGGGAATATATCCCGCCCTAATCAATGGATTAATACTCCTAGCCCACTTTTTAGCCCGACTTGAAATTGGTACAAAAATATCCGGAAAACTCCAAAGATT
>CAYSOV010000031.1:0-8052 GCA_964432785.1 uncultured Gammaproteobacteria bacterium | reverse complement strand
CACGAGCTTTTCCCGGATGCGCCGCTTTATACTTCTGTTTACAATCCGGAAACTGCGCCGTGGGCTAAAGTTTTCTCAAAGGTAATCCCCTCTTTTCTGTCCGGCAGAGCAGGATCCCGCTTTGCGGGACAAAAGTGGATAAGTCAACATCATGAGTGGTTGGCACCCTTGATGCCTTTTGCTTTTGAGTCTTTTAACTTTTCCGATTTTGATGTCGTTATCTCTGTAACCTCCGAATCTGCAAAAGGAATTATCACACTTCCTCGAACACTTCACATCTGTTATTGTTTAACACCGACCCGCTATCTCTGGAGCGGATACAGAGAATATCTGGGCAAGTCTGCAAGGGGTCGCCTTGCGGGGCCAATCGTGTCTTATTTGCGAAAATGGGATAGGATTGCGGCACAAAGGCCGGACGTGATACTGGGAATATCAAAGAATGTGGCGGCTCGGATAAAGCGATACTATGGCAGGGAAGCGAAAGTGATATATCCGCCGGTTGAACTACAAAGTACCAAATCTCAAGCACCAAATTTCAAACAAGTTCAAAATACTAAATACAAAATACTAAATTCTGGATACTTTTTAGTCGTTTCAAGACTCGTTCCTTATAAGAAAATAGATTTAGCGGTACAAGCGTTTAATGAATTGTGTTTGCCGCTGGTGGTAGTAGGAACGGGGAGTGAAGAGGAGAGACTGAAGAAAATAGCAAAAAGGAATGTAAGATTTATGGGATATATGGAAGATGGGGAGCTAGTAAAATACTACCAGGGGTGCAAGGCTCTGATTTTTCCTCAAGAAGAGGACTTTGGGATTACAGCCATTGAGGCGCAAGCGGTCGGCAAGCCGGTTATTGCATACCGCGGCGGCGGTGCCTTAGAGACAGTTATTGAGGGCAAGACCGGGATGTTTTTTGATAAACAAACACCCGAGGTTCTGGCGGCCGCTGTTCAAAAATTTAGACCGGATAGTTTTAATCCGGAAGATTGCATAAAGAATGCCCGGAAATTTAACAAGAAGAAATTCTTAAAAGAATTTGCTACACTGATTTCTACGGTAAATTCATGAGCTACGCAGTTGTCAAGCGATTGATTGATATAATTTTGTCCTTAGTATTGTTAGTAATCTTTTCTCCCGTTGTCGTCATTGGCGCTCTGGCTATTAAACTAACCTCTCCCGGACCGGTTTTTGCGGATACCCCAAAGAGGGTCGGCAAGGGCGGCAGGCTTTTTTATCCGTACAAATTTCGTTCAATGATTCTTAACGCGCATAAACTATTGACAAAGGATCCAAATTTCAGCAAACTGTATAAGGAGTATAAACGCTCAAGCTATAAACTCTACAGCGACCCGCGGGTAACCCCCGTGGGGCGTTTCATAAGACGGCATTCTGTAGATGAGATTCCTCAACTTTTGAATGTCTTGAAAGGTGAGATGAGTTTAGTAGGTCCGCGCCCTTATTATCCGGACGAGTTGCACGAGCAGCAAAAAAAGTACCCCGAGACTCGGGGGTCAGTTAAAGAGGTTCTTTCGGTTAAGCCAGGTATTAGTGGAATTTGGCAGGTTTCGGGGCGTTCCGAGGTCAACTTTGATAAACGAATAACACTCGACGCCTATTATGCGAGAAATATGTCTCTTTGGCTGGATATTAAGATTTTGTTAAAGACGCCCTGGGCTATGATTTCCGGCAAAGGAGCGGTCTAACAGGAGTAAAAGGTAAAAGGTAAAAGGAGATAAGCTTTTTGCCTTTCACTTTTCGCTTATCACTTTCTATATGGATGGATTTAAAGGCATAAAACTGGAAGAACAGGCCGGCACGACTGTGGCGGAAACGAAGCAGACCAAAGACAAGCCCGCAGAAGACCCTGTGCCTTTGCAAAATACTCCTCCTACAGCTTCGCGGCGGTTCAATTTCCCGTTTAAAAAGAAACCGTTAATAATAGCTCTTGTCGGTTTTTTAGTGCTTCTTTTGGCTTTGGCCTGGCCGGTCTGGTCGCTCTACGGCTCCGGAAAAAGGCTGGCCGGATCCGGGGAAGGGCTTCTTGCGGCTCTTCGCTCTCAAGATCTTCAGGCGATGCAAGAAGCAATCGGCCGGACAAAAGAAGATGCGCGAGATTTTGATAAGAAACTTCGTTTCTTCTCTTGGGCAAAAGTAGTTCCTTTCCTGGGGGCATATATTCAGGACGCAGACCACGCAATAAATGCCGGTTTAGGTGCAGCGGAAATTGGAGAAATTGTAATTCAAACCCTTGAGCCTTACTCCGATATTCTAGGATTTGAGAGAAAGGTGTACGAAGATGACGGCGCGACAAAGACCGCAGAAGACAGAATTAATTTTCTTGTTCAAACCATAGAAGGGATAACGCCAAGTCTTGATGAGATTTCTCAAAAATTCAGCGTTATTACCCAAGAAATAAACAAAATAGATCCCAAGAGATATCCCCAGAGATTTAGAGGCACAGAGATACGCGAACCGATAAGAGAAACTATAACTCTTGTAAACCAGTTTAATGAGTTGTTGTCTCACGGGAGACCGCTTCTTGAGAAAGCGCCGTATCTTTTAGGGAAAGACGGGGAAAGAAACTATCTCTTTTTATGGCAAAACGATAAAGAACTTCGCCCCACAGGAGGGTTTATTACCGCCTATTCCATCGTGAGAGTTAAAGACGGAAGATTTAAGCCGGTTGCATCAAACGATATCTATAACCTTGACGACAGACTTCGAAATAAACAACCCGCGCCCGAGCCCATAAAAAAATATCTGCCTAAAGTTACAACATGGAATCTTAGGGATATGAATCTTTCTCCGGATTTTAAGGAGTCAATGAAGGTGTTTGTTGAAAATTACAGAAAGACGAGGGCACCCGAGTTTGATGGGATTGTGGCGATTGATACCCATCTTTTGGTAAACATACTCAATGTCCTTGGCACCATTGGCGTCCCCGGTTACGGCAACTACGGCGTTGAAGAAGACTCCAGATGTAATTGTCCGAATGTAATTTATGAGCTTGAGTCATTCGCCGATGTTGCAGGACCCATTGTTTGGGATCCAGTCTCGGGAGAAATTGTCTATAAGCCTCCTCATGCCGACAACAGAAAAGAAGTTTTAGGGCCCCTTATGAACTCTATTCTTGCTAATGCAATGGGTCAGCCTAAAGAAAAGATACCGCAGTTATTCGAAGCCGGCTGGAACAGTATGCTTGAAAAGCATGTGCTTTTCTATTTTGAAAAAGAAGATGTGCAAAAGGCTCTGGAAGCCTTTAATTTAGCCGGAACTATAAGAAATTTTCAGGGGGACTACCTGCATATAAGCGACACAAACTTTGCGGGCGCAAAATCAAACCTTTATGTTCAGCAAGAAGTAGAACTTCAAGTCGAACCGGGCAAAGACGGGACGACAAATACCCTGACCGTGAGGTATAAAAATCCGCAAAAAACAGACGGTTGGCTAAACGGGCCGTTCAGGGATTGGTTTAGAGTTTATGTGCCTAAGGGGTCAACCCTGCTTGACTCTTCCGGATCGGAAGTTGATGTTGAGATCAAGGAAGATTTAGGGAAAACCGTTTTTGAGGGATTTTTTATTCTTAGGCCGGAAGGAGTGCATGAACTCAAACTGACCTACAAAACGCCGGTTAAAAAGGACGGCAAGTATAAACTTCTTATCCAAAAACAGCCGGGAACAAACGGCCCGCATTATGTCGTTCGAGTCGGCAAAGACGAACAGCAGTTCAGTCTAAAAGTAGACAAAGAGGTCAGTTTCTAGTGTTCCAGTTTTTGGCTCTTGATAGAGCCTTATTAAATATACTATAAACAGGCAGATTAATTTTATGGCGACCCCAGAGTTTCTCATTTCTCGGAGAAAAAGCGTTGTTGTAGCTGCAGATATTGAAGCTGGGAAACTTTCAGAGCTTGTTAGAGCCACTTGTTTGGTTGAAGGGATAGGAGGCTACAAAGTTGGTTTGAGATTGGCTCTTGGCGAAGGTCTCTCAAGAATAGTCGGAACCGTGCGGGAATATACGCCCCTTCCTATCATCTATGACCACCAAAAAGCAGGAAATGACATTCCGGCCATGGGAACGGAATTCGCCGAGGTATGCCGAAAGGCGGGGGTTGATGCTGTTATTCTTTTTCCCTTTTCGAGTCCTGTAACAGAAGAAAAATGGATTAAGGCGGCCCAGGATGCTGGCTTGACAGTTTTAGTCGGTGGACACATGACCCACGAACAATTTCTAGACTCAGAGGGCGGATTTATTGCGCAGAGTGCACCAGACAGGATTTATGAGATTGCTGCAAATAATGGTGTTCGAGACTTTGTAGTTCCTGGAAACAAGGTTGAGTATGTAGAACGATACAGAGGTCTGCTTGAGAGAGTACTTGGCAAGGGAAACTTTACCCTTTATGCACCGGGGTTCATTACGCAAAAAGGTGAAATATCAGATTTTGCCAAAGCGGCAGGTGATAGGTGGCACGCCATTGTAGGAAGCGCCATTTATAAAGCTATTGACTTAAGAGCTGCTGCAGAGCAAATGACCCAGCAAATTAGATAACTTCTGTTTTACTCCTTGACACATTATAGTGAAAAGTTTTAACCTGAAATTAGTGAAAAAGATAGCTTCTGCCTTGGCTATTATAGTTTTCCTCTTCGGAGTAGTTTCTGTCCGTGTTCAAGGACAAGGTGCCGTCGACCCCTCTTTAAAGATTATTCGTACATCCCCTGCGGATACGCTTCGCAATAAAACCGGGCAGACGACGGGAACAGTGCGAGAAGAGACAAGAGAAGGAACGCAAGGAAAAAGAGAGGATGTCAGAGAAAAAGTACAGGAACAACGCTCAAAACTTCAGGAGAAAAGGGAAGAATTGCGAACAAAAGCCGAAGAAAGAAAAGAGGAGAGGAAAGAAAAAATTGCCCAAAAAAGAGCGGAGAAGATAAAGGAGTTTGGCCAGCGAATTAAAGAGAAGTTGTTGGCTATGGTTGAGAGGCTTGAGAAGCTGGCGGAGCGTATTCAGTCCCGGATTGACAAGCTGGCGGAAAAAGGAGCAAATACCCAAGAAGCGCAGGCCCAGCTTGATGAGGCTAAAACAAAACTGGCGGCCGTTAAAGCTAGAATTTCCGGCCTTGAAGGCGTCGGAGCCGATATTGTTTCAACCGATAATCCCAGAGAGCTTTTTGGTGCCGTAAAAGAGGAAGTGCAGGGAATAAAGAAGGATTTGGTAGAAGTACATAGGCTGTTGGCCTCGTCCATGGGGAAGATTAAGGGGTTAAGCGGTGCAGTCAGAGAAAAAACGGGTACGGAAGGAGGACAAGTTAATGAGTGACGTCAGTAACGACAATAAATTCAGTAATGACAGTAAAGGATTTATGCTGATGCCGATATTGTTACTTGCGGCGGTTTTGCTTTCTGCGGCGGCCTATCTGCTTCTGCTTCAACCGGACCGGCAAACCAAAACTACCGGTGGGGAAACCCGAGTTTTGACCCAGCAGGAAATACAACAAATTACCACACAAAGTGCATCAGACGAGGTATCGGCGATAGAGCAGGATTTGAGTAGCACGGACCTTGACGCCGCCGACTCCGAGCTTACAAATCTTGAATCCGAATTAAACGCCGCACTTCAGGAATGACCCCTTGACATATTGTACAAAGCAATGTACATTTAAGATATGAGTAGTTTTATCGCGATTTCCGATGCTAGAGCAAGACTACCAAACCTTGTTAAAAGAGTCAGTAGAGATATGGATCGTTTTTTGATAACTGTAAAAGGAAAACCGGAGGCTGCACTTCTTAGTTTAGAGGAACTTGAGTCTTTGGAGGAAACAGCAGAAATTTTGGCCATCCCGGGTGCAAGAGAGGAAATTAAACAAGGGTTAAAGGAAGCCAAAAGGGGGCTTGGTATACCGCTTTCAGAACTTAAATGAAGCCTCTCCGCCCATGGAAGGGCGGAGTTTCCTTTCGGAATTCCGCCTCTGGCGGAAAAGCTGCGTTCTTGCCTCATTCATCCCCGCGCACGGAGGCGCGGGGTATTCTGAGGCGCGAAATAAAACATGCGTCTTATAGTTACCCCTAAAGCGCTTCGGCAACTTGCGCGTCTTCCAAAATCAGACCAAGTAAAAGTCAAAAAGAAATTCTTCGCTATTGAAAAAAATCCATTTTTAGGAAAAAAATTAGGCGGTGAATTGGCAGGGCAATATTCCCTGCGGGTGTGGCCATACCGAGTTCTTTATATTATCGAAGAAGGACAGGGTAGAATTTATGTAGTTTCTGTTATCCACAGACAAGGGGCATATAAGTGATATGCGGGAGAAAACATATGCAACAGAGGCGGTAGTTCTTGCTCGGAGAAATTACGGCGAAGCGGATAGACTTTTAACGGTTTTTTCAAAGCATTACGGCAAACTTCGCGTAATTGCAAAAGGAATAAGGCGGCCGACTTCAAGAAAAAAAGGCGCTCTGGAGCTTTTTTCCCATGTACGGCTCTTTATTGCCAAAGGGAGAAGTATTGATATTATTACCGATGCCGAAGTCAAAAATAGTTTCTTGGTATGGCGCAAAGATCTAACAAAGGTTGGGGTTGCTTATCATCTTACAGAGGTTGTAACCCGTCTTTCTCCGGAACACCAGGAACACAAAGAAGTGTTTGATCTTCTCTTGGCATGTTTTCAAAATTTGTCGGATCTTGATTACTGGGGCTTATATCCTTTTATTCAATCGTTCAAGGTTAGACTTCTTGAAGAGCTTGGATACCTAGAGCGAGGGAAAAATCCGCCCCCGGATCTTGATTCTTTTATAGGCGATTTAATAAACGGAGAATTAAGAACAAAGAGGTTCCTAAAAGTCTTAAAGTAGCAAAAGCACGGCAAATTTTGTTACTATATATATATGGTCGAGGATACAATGCAGAAAGTGGTTTCCCTCGCAAAAAGGCGAGGCTTTATTTTTCCCGGATCGGAAATTTATGGGGGAATACAAGGGTTTTATGATTATGGTCCTCTTGGGGTCGAGCTTAAAAACAATATAAAGCGCGAGTGGTGGAAAAGCATGGTTTACGACCGTGAAAATGTTGTAGGATTTGACGCCGCCGTTGTTATGAACCCCAAGGTTTGGGAAGCCTCGGGGCATACGGAGGCGTTTACCGATCCCCTAGTTGAATGCAAGCTTTGCCATGAACGTTTCCGGGCGGATAAAGAGGAGGAGTTGCAGATACACGAAGAGTCCCATAAAGGAGAAAAGGTTAACTGGACGGAGCCTAAAAGATTTAATCTTTTAACCGAGGTCTATCTGGGCACTACCGAGCCGAAACAAAAGGCGTACCTTCGCGGAGAAATAACCCAGGGGGTCTTTGTCAACTTCCGGAATGTTGTGGACTCGACCAGAGTGAAAGTTCCCTTTGGGATTGCTCAAATAGGAAAGGCTTTTCGCAATGAAGTAAGTCCGGGGAATTTTACTTTTCGGACACGGGAATTTGAGCAGATGGAGCTTGAATTTTTTGTTCGGCCGGAAGACAAAGAAGCAAAGAAATGGTTTGAATACTGGAAGGAGCAAAGGATGAGCTGGTATGTAAATTTAGGGATGAAAAAAGATAACCTCCGATTTCGACCGCACAAAGAAGACGAGCGGGCCCATTACGCAAAGGCGGCAGAAGACATAGAATACAAAGCGCCGTTTGGCTGGTCGGAGTTTGAAGGGATACATGACCGCGGCGACTGGGATCTTTCCCGGCACAAACTGACTTATCAGGACGAGGATGCGGGGAAAGGGTATACTCCTTGGGTGATAGAAACCTCCGGAGGCGTTGATAGAGCTACTCTGTTTTTTCTTCTGGATGCCTATCGTGAAGAGGGTGGTAGGGTAATCTTAAAACTCCATCCGAAACTTGCACCTTACAAAGTAGCGGTGTTTCCTCTCGTTGCCAATAAAGAAGAACTTGTTGAAAAGGCAAAAGAGGTTTATCTTGGACTTAAACTTAGACTGCCAACAGCATGGGATGACCGCGGGAATATAGGGAAGCGGTATTATGCGCAGGATGAAATCGGCACCCCCTGGTGTGTGACCAT
>CAYSOV010000030.1:5082-8107 GCA_964432785.1 uncultured Gammaproteobacteria bacterium | reverse complement strand
TCACTGGAAACTGCGATAAGTTTTGTCGCAAAGCGCACCGCCCAGGAAATTGACCAATTGCGGTAAATATGTGCGAGAAATTTACCGCTTTGCGGTAAAAATTTGCCCTCTAGTCCATGGATTGTAATAACAATCGGCAGTTGCGGGCGAAAAATCCGGGTAAGAAGCGGGAGCGTGTGTGCGGGAATAAAAAGAATATCGGGTGGAGCAAAAATCGTTTCAAAAGCAAGACCAAGCTGTGTCCATAAATACCGCATTTTTATCGTCTTTAGCTTGAAATTTTGCGGTAATTGCAGTTTGGGTTTTTGTCCCGGTCTAAGATAAAGAATGTATTTATTCTTCCTGTCAATTCGTGATATACTTTTTACTAGATTGAGACTGTAATACTCTGGCCCCGCGGGGTCAGGTACAAAAGCGCGACTGGCATCAATACCTATAAGCATAAGGTTTCTAAATTCGAATATCGAAATCTTAAGCAAATCCAAAATTTAAATGTTCTAAATTCCAAACTGTTTTGAATTTTAGATTTTAGAATTTAAATATTGTTTCGAATTTCGAATTTAGGATTTCGAATTTATTTCCTAGTAATCATTCTTTCCCGATTATTTCCTTGTAATCGACCTCCTGTAAAGATCAAGGTTCTCCAGAGCCATCCCCGTTCCCCGGACAACGCAAAGCAATGGGTCTTCCGCCAAATGCGCGGGAACTCCCGTTTCCTCAACAACCAGTCTGTCAAAATTTCGAAGCAGGCTTGTTCCTCCCGACATTGTTATCCCCCTTTCTATTATATCCGATGCCAACTCCGGCGGGGTATCCTCTAAAACCCCCTTCACGGCGCCTATTATCTGCAAAAGCGCCGGTCGCATGGCTTCGGTTACCTCTATTGAAGAAAGGGCGGCCGTACGAGGCAGTCCCATTACCTGATCCCTGCCCGAAAACTCCATAATTTCTTCTTTGGGAAGCCGGGTTGCGGACCCGAGCTTTATCTTAATACTTTCGGCCGTTTGGTCGCCAATTATTAAGTTGTGCTTCTTCCGCAGGAAATTGGCGATTGCCTCGTCAATTTTATTTCCGCCGACCCGGACGGAGCGGTGCACAACAACTCCCCCGAGACAGATTACGGCGGCTTCCGCCGCGCCTCCTCCTATATCAACTATCATATGCCCGGAGGGCGCGGCAATGGGAATTTTGGCGCCTATGGCGGCCGCCAAGGGCTCGTCGATTAAATAAGCAACGCGGGCCCCCGCAGATAGAGTCGCATCCAAAGCCGCCCTTCTCTCAACTTGTGTGCATCCGGCAGGGACGCAAATCATAACCTCGGGCCGAAAAATGGCAACGCGGGGCGCAACCTTGCCTATAAAATACCGCAGCATAGCCTCGGTAACCTCATAATCGGCAATTACCCCTTCTCTCATTGGCCGAAGGGCCAGTAAATTCTCGTGTTTCCTGCCAAGCATCCTTTTTGCTTCATTGCCGACCGCAACAACCTTATTATCTTCTTGAGAAATAGCAACAACCGTGGGCTCGTTGGCGACAATACCCGTTCCGGTTACCCAAACAAGGGTATTGGCGGTTCCAAGGTCGATTGCAATGCGTTGAGAAAGCATAAAACTATTTTCTAGTTTCTATATTTCTATTTACTATTTTTAAATATAGAAAATATTGATATAGAAAATAGTAATTTGGTATTCTTAAATTTACTTTTGGGGCAGATCCCGTACCGGTCGATACAGGGTAAGTACTTGCAGTATACATGACAAAAACAAGACGCAACAAGTACATCGAAAAGTATCAAAAGCCTGCCTGCCAGCGCCTGAGCGCCCGCCTGCCAAGACTGGCACTGTCGGGCAAGGCAGCGATGGCGGGCAGGTACCACAAGTCAAAAGAATTTTCCCCTTTCGTGCTCGTGGTAACCGCTTGCCCTGAGCCGATTCGGTCTGAGCTCGCGGTCGAATGACCTGTTGAACGGGTGGTACTCGTGTTGCTCGTACTGCTTCTGCTATAATACGGGCCATGACCGGAGTTCGCATTTTTGCCTTTCTTCTCGCCGTTTCTTTTATTGCCGTAGCCGGCTTTATCGTGTCTCTCTTCGCCCGGGGATACAGGCTTGATACCAAGAACCTGGGCATACGGCCAAGCGGCATACTTGTTGCGACCTCCGTTCCCCAAGGAGCCCAAATCCTCATCAACGGAGACCTTGAGTCCGCGACCAACACAACTTTATATCTCCCTCCCGACTCCTATGATATTGAGATTAAAAAAGAGAGTTTTTTAGCTTGGAAAAAGCGGATAACGATAAAAAAAGAGGAGGTCACAAAGGCTGACGCTCTTCTTTTTCCTGCCGTGCCCTCGCTGTCG
Organism: uncultured Gammaproteobacteria bacterium; assembly: GCA_964432785.1. Lineage (GTDB taxonomy): Bacteria > Patescibacteriota > Microgenomatia > UBA8517 > UBA10165 > CAYSOV01. Next base: position 5,749 of record CAYSOV010000030.1, on the reverse strand, counting down.
GCTTTAACCTCAACAGGAGTCATAAAACCCATTCTCTCCCCCGACGGAACGAAAATCGCCTACGGTGTGCCCGGCGACAAAAGCGAAAAAGAGCAAAAAACGGGGATTTGGGTAATGGAGCTTGCGGACTTACCCATAGGCTTTTCCCGCGAGCCAAAACAGGTAACCGATGTCGCTCCGGAAAATGCTGCTTGGGGATTTTCGCCCGATTCAAGAGAAATTCTCCTTACGACCCCAAACGGCAATTTTATAATCTCAAGCGGAAGCATGACTCCCCAAACCCAGCTTGTCAACTTGCCTGCCGATAAGCTAAAAATCAGGTTTGACCAGTGGAAAAAGGAAGAGGACAAAAGGCTTCGGGGAAAACTTGAGAAACTGCCCAAAGAAATGCAGGATATTCTGGCCCGAAAAACAAAGGCTTTGGAGTTCTCTCCGGACGAGAACAAAGTCCTTTATACGGCCTCCGGCTCGGCGCAAATTCCCGACAATCTTATCCCCCCTCTACCAGGTTCTTCCACTCAACAACAGGAAAGGAATATCAAAGACGGTAAAACCTATGTTTACGATATCAAAGAGGATAGAAATTTCCTGGTTGAAGAAAATTCCGATAAACTGGAAATTGGAAAATGGAAAATGCCTGCCAGTCAAAGCCTTGGCGAAGGCGGGG
>CAYSOV010000030.1:1400-5072 GCA_964432785.1 uncultured Gammaproteobacteria bacterium | reverse complement strand
AACCTATGTTTACGATATCAAAGAGGACAGAAATTTTTTCATCACTGATTTGTTTGGAATGGAGGAACAAAAAAACCAAAAAACAGAAAAACAAGAGTTCCCCGGTTCCTCGGTTTCTAAGTTTTTAAGTTCGCAAGGCTCTGCCTTACGTTGGTTCCCTACCTCAAACCACCTCGTCCTTGCCGAGCCTAACAAAATAACGATAATGGACTACGACGGCACAAATAGGCAGGTTGTTTGGGCAACACCGTACGAAGCCCCCTATGTTATTCCCTCGCCGAATACCCAACAGCTCCTCATACTAACGAGCCTGGGCGCCGGAAACGGAATGGCCTCAAATCTCTACGCGCTCCGTCTGCGCTAACCTTCTTAACCTTACGCATGCACACATTAGATGTGTGTTTCTTTAGCATCGATCAACAGCTTAGAGAAACGCTCAAGGTCGTCAGAGAACCCGACAACTCCGCCTTCAATAAATTTCCAGTAATCATTCTGGGAACTGAAAAAGCGAAGTACTTCTCCGGGTTGACAGATAGAAGACAATCCTTTATCCAAATAAGTTCGTAAACTGCTCCACGGATAAACCCTAAGCCTCTCTAATGAAACACCGACGCGTGAAGATATATGTGGATTCAGGTGAATATAGCGAGACACGTGTATTAATTGCTCATCGCTTTTTATAGGAATCGCTTTATATTGGGTGGTAAATAAACGGCCTTCGCGATTATTCTTGGTGTTAAAATACCTCGTATATCCATTTCCCAGCCGTTGCATAAATTTGGCAACAGCCCCATCTTTAAGTTCCTTAAGCAGAAAGTGATAATGATTAGGCATTCCACAGTAGGCAATAATCTCAACTATTGGGGGGCCAAATTGCTTTTCTAAATCAACATTTTTGGGTATCAAGCCGAGTTTTTGTTGGCGAAAGAAAAGTGAGGTTTTGGGAGCTCTGGCTAATCGGGAAAGCGCGGCGGTAGTAAAAAATCGTTCATAATCTCGGTCTGACAGAAATATGTCACGCTTCTCTACCCCGCGGTTAAAGACATGGAAAAACTGTCCCATGTCCCCAAGGTACAACACACATTAGATGTGTGTCAAGGTGCATTGGTGGGAAATTAGGGGAAAAATACAGAATACAGAGAATATAGAGAATACAGACGAAGCGTTGGGTTTTTAATTTTTAAGGGTTTTTATAATAAGATAAGGTGCTTTGGGTTAAGAAAAGTGGACTTGGGGTTTTTGCCGCAAAGAGAGTCGTCCTCGTTGTATCGAAGGACAACAATCCTGCAGCCAGGAAACCCCAAAACCTGTGACTTACTAATAACTTAATGAATAGTACGCCTCCTCCGTGGCGAGTCCTCCACCCACCGGGCCATGGCCACGATCATGATCATGGTCCAGGCGATAATGAAGAAGACGACCCAAGGAACATTCGAGACCAGGTCCGGCAAACCCAAACCTGTCTTCTTTATCAAGACTACCCAGCCGCCCTCGATTAGGAGGGCAAAAACGGCAACAATTTTACAATAACCACGACAATTCGAGGCCAAGGCCGCGATGGCAACCGGAAGCCCCAGAAGGCTTACGGCCACCAAAGCGATTATAAACACGGTAAGCAGATCGCTACCCATGGGTACCCTCTTCTCCCTCCGCCTCTAGGGCTTAATGGGAAAAACCTTATCCTTCCGGACGATCAAGCTTCAAGAGATCTTCAGGCCTGACTGCCCGGAAAGATGCCTAACGCTTCGCCTGTTAAAGAGCAAAACTGCCTCGGATGAATTGTCTTGCATATAAGACCCTCTAAGGCAGTCTTGAACAGAGGGTATTATACCACAAAACTATGGGTTTGTCAATGGTGTAGTAAGTACTCCTCTCCGCCGAGCCTGGGCGCCGGAAATTGAGAATTTATGAGAAAACTGTGGTAAAATGAAAAGTGCCGGGAACTGGCGCAAGTTAGCTGGCACGCTCGCTTTGGCCAGCCCGTACTTGCCGTAACGGAGATTAGCTCAGATGGAAGAGCGCTCGCTTCGGGTGCGAGAGGCCCGCGGTTCGAGTCCGCGATCTCCGACTCAAATTACAAGGCTTTCCTCCCACCGAAGCTTTGCTTCGGAGCAAACCCGGAGTTATAATGGTGATATGCTGCTGTAGCTCAACGGACAGAGCAGTCCCGTCCTCAGACCGAGCCGGCGAGGTCTAAAGAAGGAATGTCCCTATAGTTTAACGGATAGAACAAGGGTTTCCTAAACCCTAAATCTAGGTTCGACTCCTAGTAGGGACGCAAACATTCCGACGCCATGGGAAAGGTTGGAGGTTCAATTCCTCTCAGCAGCGCCCCAACCCAGGCGTCATACCCTAAATCCAGGTTCGACTCCTAATAGGGACGCTGTTTTTTAAGCGTCCTTAAACTGGGTATTTCGCTTCAGGATCTTTTTCGTACGCCTTCTCCCGCAAACGCCCCTCCGCACGAGCAATAATCTGGCGAACGCGCTCCCTGGTAATTCCCTCTTCCCTGGCTATATGCTCCAAGGTCATCCCTTGTCCGTATCGCATCTCTAAAATCCTTTTAATTCTTGGGGGAATATCCTGCAAAAGCAACCTCACCCACTCTCTGTCAGCCAAGCGGCCAAATTCCTCCTCCGGAGAGGAGGCAGAATCTTCTACAAAATCAGCCAAAGCGCCATCTCCGTCTTCTCCGACGGACATATCCAAAGAGCCAGGCTCCACACTTTGCCAAAAAGCAAGCTCCCGAACCCTTTTTGTGGTAATACCCATCGCATTTGCTATCTCCTCTGCGCCCGGTTCCCTGCCGAGCGTTGCCCTTAAGGAATCATATGTTTTTACATACCTTGATATATCCTCCAAAGCATGCGTCGGTATTCTTATAACCCTTGCCCTATCCGAAATCGCGCGGGTTACAGCCTGCCTTATCCACCAAGTCGCATAAGTCGAGAATTTACAGCCTCGTCTCCAGTCAAATTTATCCACAGCCATGATAAGCCCGCAATTCCCTTCTTGAATGCGATCTTCGAGCCCCATCCTGCGTGCATATTTTTTAGCCGTAGTTACAACCAGGCCCAAATTAGCCTCTATAAACGTTTTTCTTGCCTCTTCGCCCGCCTTTTTGACAACAAGCAAGCGGGACTCCCTAAGAGGGCTCAATTCCCTACCGGAGCCAAGTTCCTCGACCGCTTTTTTTCCTCTTTCCATTCTTTTTGCCAGCCTTACCTCATCCTCCCTGCCCAATAAGGATTGCCTTTTCCTAACCTCTTTTATATCTAAAAGATAATAGCGGGTTGCATCCGGACCGTTTGTAGGAAGCATAATCCCTTTTCGTCCTTGGAAGACTGTGGAAAGTTCGCTCCTGGCTACCATAAAATTTTCTCTAATTAAAATTAACTAATAGTTGTATATTTCTTTTTTCTTAAACCAAAGTTTTTTCTCAAACTCCGCTTCTTCTTTGGTTCCGGACGCATGGATTAGATTTTGCACTGTACGCTTTTCAACATTTGCGCTAAAGGCAGAATCAACCGACCAGTCTCCTCTTATGGTTCCGGGAAGAGCATCGGCCGGGAAGGTATGGCCGACTATTTTTCTGACAGCCGCTATTGCGCCGGGGCCTTGAAGCAATATTGCAAAAACCGGGCCGGAGGACAAAAATTCCATATTCCATTT
>CAYSOV010000030.1:0-1300 GCA_964432785.1 uncultured Gammaproteobacteria bacterium | reverse complement strand
TGGGGGAATCGCACCCCCGTCTGTCGCACCTGCCCGCCGTACTTAGTGGACCTGAGCGGATTTGAACCGCTGACCTTTCGGATGCGAACCGAACGCTCTTCCGCTGAGCTACAGGCCCGTACTAAGGCAGGCGTGGTGCGAAGCGACCGCACTGCCGCTATGCTAATGGCCCGAATTAGAACATTTTGACAAGGAGAATCCTTGTCAAGTCTGTCAAGTACCAAATCACACTGCCCGCATTCTACTACGAGACCCAACGCCGATCAACTAAAGTTTCAAGAGCTTTCCAAACCTGGAAGAATCTTCAAAAGGCCCGACAATTGCCAAATTCAGTCTGTTCTTTTGGAAAAACTTTGAGGCAACCTCTAGAACACCCTCAACTGTTACCCTATCGATCTCACTCATTATCTCCTCCGGAGTTTTTACTTCCTTCTCGAAAAGTTCCTGTTCGCCGAAGAATTCGGCAACCGCATGCGTATCTTCTAATCCCAAAGCAAGCTTCCCCTTCAGATACTCTTTCGCCTTCTCTAATTCTGCCTTTGATATGTTTTTCAGTTTTTTTGTTTTTTGGTATTCCTCAAGTGTGACTTTCACTGCCTCCTCTACCTTATCCAGTTTTACCCCCGCTCTCGTTGCCAAATACCCGTTATCCGTATAGTGATCAATATATGTCTGAACATAATAGGCAAGGCCCCGCCGCTCGCGTATTTGTGTCCAAAGGCGGGAAGACATCCCCCCTCCCAAAACCGTAGAAAGAACAGTCTCTTTGTAGCGGTCCGGGTGGCCAAGAGGGTTGCCTCGAACGCCAAGTACAATATGCGCCTGCTCGGTCTTCTTGTTAACCACTTTCAATTCCGGCTTGCCGCTCGAGTTTCTCTCGTTATTGTCTTTGTTGTTGTTACTGTTGTCACTGTCTTTATTGGCTTTATCTCTCAACTCTCCAAACGCCTCTTTCGCCATCCCCAGCACCCTTCCCTTATCAAATCTGCCCGCAACAGTAAGAATCATGTTCCGGGGCGAATAAAAGCGTCTGCGAAAGTCTACAAAGTCATCCCGCCCGATATTTGAAACAGTTTCCCGCGAGCCCAAAATTTCCCAACCCAGAGAAGAAGGGGCATAAAGCAATTCCTCAAAAACACTTGGCGCTTTCCGCATCGGCAAATCTTCATACATTGCAATTTCTTCCTTAATCACTCCCTTCTCTCTTTCTATTTCCTCCTTTTTAAGAAGCGGGTGTTTTATAAACTCGGATAAAATCTCGAATGCCAACCCTAAATGTTTCTCCCAAGCCTTGATGTAA
>CAYSOV010000029.1:4899-8167 GCA_964432785.1 uncultured Gammaproteobacteria bacterium | reverse complement strand
CCTCCGCCGGCTTGGGCGACGCTGGTCGTGCCGGGCATGATGATACCCAGTGTGAGCGCGATAAACGCCACGAGCGCCATGAGTCTGGAACGCACGAGCTTCCTCCTTGCTTGAACTAGCCACGAACTTGTCAAAGGGCCACACCTGTCGTCTTTGACAGATGGGCAATCGGCTTCCGATTTGCCACCGCCTGCTTGTTTTTCCGAGTGAGCCCGGGCCTTTGGCGCGTTGCCTAGGCTCGGATATCTCACTTAAAAATACAACCCGCATTATAACATATAATAATCCCATAGTCAAGTAAGAGGGTTTTATTAAAAGTCTCTATTGACATTAGTTTTCATATATCAATATATTGAAATAGCATACTTTTTTTGCTAAAAACCTAGCTATGCCGCATGTTTCCAGAAAGCCAATTTCTAAAGATCTCTATATCCAGATAACACAAGAGCTTTGGTGGTTATTAACCAATATAAAAGACGAGAAAGAGATGACTGTATTCTTGGGTGACTTATTGACAGAGACGGAAAAGGTCATGCTTGCAAAGAGACTTGCCTTGGCAAATCTCATTTTAAAGGGGTGGGATTGGAAAGAAATATGTTTTCATTTAACTGTAAGCTCGGCCACTGTTAATCAAATGAAGCGATGGCTAGCGGGAGGGGGCAAGGGTTTTAAAAGTGCATTGAAACGGCTTGAAAGGAAAGAACGGTGGCGAGAGTTTTGGGATCAGTTTGACGAAATTTTATCAAGCGTGCCAAAAACAAGAGAAGACCTTAGTGGTTTGATGCACGGTAAGATTCCTAAAGGCCGGTAATACTATTTTTTTTCGATATATCGATATATTAAAATAGAAAAACATCCACCTTTCAAAAATACATATGGTAAGGATACATAACATAAGGGGATATTACATATGGTAAGAAGCGGACAGGCGCATTCTGATAGTTTTGACGAAAGAAACGCATGGATTGCGTTTAGCTGTTTTCCCCAAATTGGGCCGGCGAGATTTAAATTGCTTCTAAAGTATTTCGGAAATGCCCAAAAAGCATGGGGTGCCACGACCCAAGAATATATCAAACTCAGCCTAAAGAATACATTTATTGCCGATTTTGGCCGCTTCCGGGAAGGATTTAACCTTAGTTCGTATTTGCTTCGGATGGAAAAATTGGGGGTAAAGGTGATTACACTTGAGGATTCAGATTATCCGGAATTATTAAAAAAGATTGACGATTCGCCATATATTCTATACGTCAAGGATGGGGGGCAAAACGCCCCCGCGCTGGACGGTACTGGGCAAACAAAACACAGAACGGAAAGAATTGGTCAATTCCTAAATTCCCCGGCGGTTGCGGTTGTTGGGACAAGGAAAATGACGGCTTATGGTCGGGAGGTTACGGAAAGGCTTGTGACGGGTCTAGTAGATAGTGGTGTAACCATTGTTAGCGGTTTGGCGCTTGGGATAGATGCCGTTGCCCACAAAACTGCTCTTGATGCCGGAGGCTATACAATTGGTGTTTTGGGCGGCGGCTTGGATAACATATATCCGCCTTCAAATAAAAGACTTGCGCAGGAAATGAACGCTAGCGGCCGCGGGATAATTGTATCGGAATATCCGCTCGGATACCCTTATCTTCCGCAAAATTTTCCGACAAGAAACAGAATTATCGCAGGGATGGCGTATGGGGTGTTGGTTATAGAAGGTGCGGAAAAATCGGGAACGCTTCTTACGGCATCGGCTGCCGCAAGGTACGGCCGAGAAGTTTTTTCAGTGCCCGGGCCTGTCACATCTCTCATGTCACGCGCTCCGCATTTCCTAATAAAAAACGGAGCAAAACTTGTCGAGAAAGTAGAAGATATCTTAGAGGAGTTGGATGTTGAAACAAAACACAAGACGCAAAGAGCAAAACGTGAACTGCCGGAAACGGAAGAAGAGAAGAAACTCTTTAATATATTAAAGAGCGAGCCTATAGATATTGACAGCCTTGTTAGAATGAGTGGTCTGGCTACGGGAGTTGTCTTGAGCGCCTTGACCATTATGGAATTAAAGGGTATGCTGAAAAACATTGGCGGAGTTTATACTGTTATAGATTGAATGCTATGAATCTTGTTCTGGTCGAATCACCTACAAAAGCAAGGACATTGGGAAGATTTCTGGGTAAAGAATATGCCGTTGACTCTACAATGGGACATGTTCGCGATTTGCCCAAAAGCAAGTTGGGAATAGATATTGAGCACAACTTTGAGCCCGAATATGTTCTTTTGGCAAAGAAAAAAGATGCGGTTGGGCGAATTAAGGAGGAAGCCAAAAAAGCGGACAGAGTATTTTTGGCAACCGATCCGGATAGAGAGGGAGAAGCTATTGCATGGCATGTAGCAGGAATTATAAAGGAGAACAAAAAAACTGAAAAACAGAAAAACGGAGGGAAGGTGATGCGGATTGTGTTCCATGAGATAACCGAGCAGGCGGTAAAAGAAGCATTGGAACATCCGACGAATATAAATCTTCAATTGGTTGATGCCCAGCAGGCAAGACGTGTTTTAGACCGTCTTGTAGGTTATAAACTCTCTCCCTTGCTTTGGAAAAAGGTGAGAAGGGGCCTGTCGGCAGGCAGGGTTCAAAGTGTGGCCGTGCGTTTAATTGTGGAACGGGAACGGGAAATTGAGGCCTTCAAGCCGGAAGAGTACTGGGAGGTCTTTGTACAGGTAGCACCCGCCGACGCTAAAGCTATGGCGGGCAAGCAAGTAGCAAAGGTAGAAAAAGTAGAATTTTCGGTCAAGCTTATTAAAAAGGATGGGGAGAAGGTAAAGATTGAGAATAAAGAACAGGCGGATGGGGTGGTTTCCGATTTGGAGAAAGCGGCATACAGGGTCTCTTTAATAAATAAAAGAGAAGTGCATAAATCCCCATATCCGCCGTTTACTACCTCGACAATGGCCCAAGCGGCGTCAAGGCTATACTTTTGGTCCGCAAAGAAAACAATGAGCATTGCCCAAAAATTGTATGAAGAGGGGCTGATTACTTATCACAGAACAGACTCAACCAATTTGAGCGAGCAAGCGGTAAAAATGGCTCTTTTATATATTAAAGAGAAGTACGGAGATAAGTTCTTGCCGGAGAAGCCAAGGATTTATAAGACAAAAAGCAAGGTTGCCCAAGAAGCGCATGAAGCCGTACGTCCTACGGACGTAAATTTCAAATTTCAAATTTCAAATTTCAAATTAGGGAGGGATGGAGAGATATTATATGGCCTTATTTGGAAGCGATTCGTGG
>CAYSOV010000029.1:0-4889 GCA_964432785.1 uncultured Gammaproteobacteria bacterium | reverse complement strand
TAGCTTGATTTGGAAAAGGTTTGTAGCTTGTCAGATGGCAAAGGCGGTCTATGATGAGACGACGATAGATGTTGAGGCACAGCGAACAACATACAACATACAACAAACAACAAAGGACAAACAATATAGGTATCTATTGCGTTCCAGCGGACAGGTTATAAAGTTTGAAGGATGGAGAGTGTTATACCCAACCAAGACAGAAGAAGGAGCGATTCAATTGCCCGAGGTGGTAGAAAATGAACAACTTCAATTAATTAAAGTCGAGCCTAATCAGAAATTTACGGAGCCGCCTGCAAGATTTACGGAAGCTTCGCTTGTAAAAACGCTGGAAAAACTTGGAATTGGCAGACCGTCAACTTACGCTCCGACCATATCAACCATTCAGGATCGGCAATATGTTGAGAAGAACGAGGGTAAGTTCCAACCGACTTCTTTGGGGAACGCGACCAATGATTTCTTAATCGGTTATTTTCCCGATGTCTTTGATTATGACTTTACCGCGCATATGGAAGGGAGTTTGGATGAGATCGCCAACGGAGAAAAGGAATGGGTGCCGGTAATAAATAAGTTTTGGAAACCGTTTTCGGACAAGCTTGAGAAGGTGGAGGATGTCGCAAAAAGAGTCAAGATTGAAGTTGAAAAAACCGGGGATAAATGCCCGGAGTGTAAAATAGGCGACCAGGTTATTCGCGTGGGGAAATTTGGGAAGTTTCTTTCCTGCTCCCGCTTTCCGGAGTGCCGCTGGTCGGCAAATTATACGGAGAAAATAAATATGAAATGCCCGGGTTGCGGAGAAGGAGATGTGATTATAAGAAAAACAAAAAAAGGCAGGCGTTTCTACGGCTGTTCGCGCTATCCTGCATGCAAATGGGCTTCTTGGAAGAAACCGACTTGACCCAGTCTTTATGAACCAATATCATGGAGATGTGATAAATGTTGGCGGGAGATACCCGACTTCTTTTCTTTCATGGCTTTCCAAAGCATCCGGCCACCGTTCAAAAATTCTTGGTCTATTAATCTTTTTCTCTCTTCTGGCCGCGGTCCCCTTTTCTGTCTATCTTGTTAAACAGCAACAAGATATCAGATCTAGAGCCCAAGAGAACAAATACAAAGGGCAACCCGCACCGTCTTTTCTTGCTGTTTTTGGGTCTAGAAAAGGAGAATCCAGATATGATAGTTCTTTTGATGTTGACCAAGATGGTTTTATATCAATGGTAGACATGGCTGAAAACTATTTGCAAACCGTTTTTGAAGCCGGGGTTGGCGGTGGTTACGATAAAGATGTGCCAAAATCTCGCGGATATATAGTAGAGTTTAACATTCCCTCTTTGGTTGAGTTGGGCATAGAAAGACAAGTGGATATTCGAGGTGCGGCAGAAAACACTGGAGTTTTGCCTGGCGGAAGAGACGAGGTTTTCAAGAAGCACGATGAAGCAAAAAGTGATGTTTTATCACGGATTGGAGTGAGTGCCGAGGATTCTAAAACAGGTATCAGACAAAAGGATAATTTGGTCCGGAGAGACTTAACGACTCTTTTAAACGGTCTTGCTTTAAACATCAGCGCAGATCAAGCAGAGAAGATAAAACAATCCCCTTTTGTAAAGAGAGTTTATCCTGATACTGCGCTTCAACCTCAACTTGCGGAATCTGTTCCTTTAGTTAAGGCTACGGATGTTTGGAATCTGGTGGACGAGACGGGGAGAACAATTACCGGGAATGGAGTGCGTGTGGGAGTTATCGATACCGGCATAGATTATACACATCCGGACATAGGAGGGTGTTTTGGTCAGAATTGTAGGGTGTTTGATGGCTATGATTTTGTAAATAACGACAACGATCCGATGGATGACATCGGACACGGAACACATGTGGCGGCAACAATTGCCGGCAGCGGGACATTAAAGGGTATTGCTCCCGAAGCGAAAATTGCTGCATATAAAGTTTGCGGCGAAGAGGGTTGTTTTATGAGCGATATCATAGCGGCTCTCGAAAGAAGTATGGATCCAAACCAAGATGGGGATACTAGTGATTATTTGGATGTTGTGAATATGAGTCTTGGCGGGTCTGGAGATCCGGACGATCCTTTAGCGCAAAGTGTCGATAGGGCGGTAGAAAATGGGGTTGTGGTGGTTGTAAGCGCTGGAAACTTGGGACCTTCCGAGGCAACTGTTAGTACTCCGGGAGTTGCACGTAAAGCACTTACAGTGGCAGCCGTGGACAAAACCATAAGAATTGCAGACTTTAGCTCAAGAGGTCCTGTCTCTCAACTTATCGGTTCTGATTATGAACTTATTAAACCGAATATTAGCGCCCCTGGAGTAGGGATTTGTGCCGCTCTTTCTTCAAGCGGCACATATGGTTCGCGGGAGAAATGTCTTGACGATAAACATATAGTGTTACAGGGAACAAGTATGAGTTCGCCTCATGTTGCGGGCGTGGCCGCTCTTGTAAAACAGCTTTATCCAGGTTGGTCTCCGCAACAGATTAAAAGTCTTATTATGTCTACCTCTGATGCGGTAGATGGCTCGCCTATTGAATATGGATCCGGATTTGTGAATGCTTTAAGAGCGGTCCAGGCTAAATCTCTTGTGGTGCCCGGGAGTATCGGTATAGGTCTTGTTACCGGTTCGGGTCAATTTACAAAAAGTATTAATATAGCCAACACGGATAATTCTCCTCGATCATATTCTCTAGGCTTTAAAGAAGAAGTTGTAGGCGGGGTACGCCTTTCCCTTTCTGAATTAAATTTTGAAATTGGAGCGAATGGGACTAAAGAGGTGACTATTGCGATGAATATAGAATCCAATCTTTCGGATGGTCTTTATTTTAATCAAGTGATCGTGAATGACGGGTCAAACACCTATCGCATACCGATCTTCTTTTTCAAAAAGGGCCTGAAAGTTTCAGTAACGCCACAAGTAACTAACGGCGGTTCCTACGCGCAAGTAAGATCGCCTTATGTATTATTGCGCAATGATCCTCGGTTGAGTATAAAATCACCGGCCGGTAATGAAACGGTAATTCAGCTTCGTAGAAATTTATGGATTCCTAATTTGTGGCTTTCTGACCAAACCCGGGTTGACACAGAAGGTGAGCATACTCTGGCTGCAACTGTTGAGGGTGTGCCCGATTACACAGGCTCGGCAACCCTAAAGGTTGATCTTACCGGGCCGTCTTTTGATATCGTTGGAATTCCCGATAAAGAAAAAGAGATATTAAAACTCCAAGTAACCCCCAATGAGGAGTTAAGAAAATCATTCTTCGGGCGAATAGCTGATCAGCCAGGGAGGGGAACTATTCATTGGTTTCCCGATGTTGCTGTAGAGGGAGAGAAAAATGTTTATATCGTATACCAGGATACTTATGCTTATGGCATGAATAATAATGTTATTGAGTTTATAAAAAGTTCGGACGGAGGATTTACTTGGAGTGCGATTAAAGAATTACCAGGAACAAGGGGGAGTATAATTCTTCAGCCTAGTATCGCGCGTTTAGGCGATAGGTTGTTTGTAGTTTATAACGAAGGGAGCTGGAGGAATTTAAAGATTGTATCAAGCGCCGATGACGGCGAGACATGGAGCGTGCCGCGAGGCATTGGCGACCTTCCTATAGTTTCGGAGGACATAGGCACTTTCTCCTTCAAATCAGGAAACGGGAAACTGCACCTTGTTTTCCTGGGCGAGGCATGCTTTTGTTATACGCAGAGCAGCGACGGGGTTAATTGGAGTAGGCCTGTAGATATTGGACAATATAGTTATTTCACAAGGCTAGATTTGGCTGTTGACGGGGACGGTCTTGGCGTCGTTTACAGTCTTGATAAAGGAATTTTTTATGCATCAAGTAAAGATGGTATTAATTGGGCATCAAAAGAGATAAATTCTTTACCCAACGATAGGATATCTCACCCGGTTATTACACAAAAAGGTAAAAATATATTTATAGCCTGGGCCCGATGGGTATCTTCGTATGAAAATGTGGTATCTTTGGCCCGAAGCAGTGACGGAGGAGAAAATTGGGGAGTGATAGATAAAGTAGATGATAACTCGCTATTCCCAAGTATTGCCTACGCAAATGGAAAAATTTACCTCGGGTTAACTAAAGGACTTATGAATGCCCCATTGATCGTAAAAGAAAGCTCTGATGGGGGGGAGAGCTGGACCGACTTTACGCTTGATAGCTCTGCTTTATTCTCCCCTGCCATGGTAGGAACAGAACAAGGCACAGTCCATTTTACTTGGTCGCAGGGAATAACCTTTACAGGGCCGTTTAGAATTCTACATGGGATGAATAAAGAACTTATTGTGTGGCGAGAATTTTCAGGTAAAGAGGAGCTTGTAAGCATGAATAAGACCCAGGATGAGAATAAATGGGGTGGGGAAGCGCGGTTTGAAGGACCGGGTACTTATAAGATTAGTGTTTCCGGTACGGATGTTGCGGGAAACAGCAGATCCGCTGTCAAAGAGATAGTAGTAGGAGCACGGATTCCCCTTGCGGTGAAGGTACCAGGGATAGGTTCCGGATCAGGGGAAAACAACAGTCCCTTGGGGCGCAATATGCCTGTTACTCTTGCCGTTTTTGACACCAATAATGTTTTTAGAAAAACAGCGGTTGTTAATTTGGAGTTTGATGGGAATAATTTTGTCGGCACGGCGGATCTTGGTGATTTACAGGATGGTGTATACAAAGTAATTGCAAGAGCGAATCGTGGACTTTCTGTTTTAATAGGTGGAGCACCTGTTAGTATTGGAGGGATTGTTACTTCACAGTCTGCAAGGGTGGTAGTCGGTGATGCGGACGGCGACGACAGTGTTTCTTCGAGTGATCAGACAAAGGTAGTCGGTTGTTTCGGTTCCGCGCAGTCTCTCGCAAACTGGAGTAGTTGCCAAGCT
>CAYSOV010000028.1:0-8416 GCA_964432785.1 uncultured Gammaproteobacteria bacterium | reverse complement strand
ATGCCGGGTAAAAAGGTTGACCGGCGGAATTTTGATGGCAATACTTCTGCCGCAATAGCCGAAAAGCTACTCCGAAAAACCGGAGTTTTCTTGGCTTTGCTGGGCAGACCGTTTTATTTCCTCTTCACCGCGCTGCTTGTTTTCTTCTTTCTTCTCTCAAGTCTTATTGGAAAAAGCATCCTTCTGGCAATAAAGAATATCTTGAGTTTTGTATCCTTGCCGCCAAGAGCAAGGTTTCCAAGACTGCGTTTTGAATTTTTTAAATTTAAGAGACCAAAACTTCCGGGACTATATATCCTAATTCGGTTTCCTAAATTCCGTTTCCCCCACCTTAGACTTAGACTTGGACTTGGACTTCCAAAATTCCGCCGCCCCCGCAAAAGAATCCTCCTTCCATTATTAATGTTTTTCAGTTTTTCTGTTTTTCTGTTTCTGGTCTGGCTCTGGCTTCTGCGCGATCTTCCTGCTCCGGCAGAGCTTGCAACCCGAGACCGCAAGGTTTCCTCAAAGATTTACGATAGGAACGGGGAGCTTCTCTTTAAGGTTTTCCGCGATCAAAACAGAACTTTAATAAAACTTGACGATGTCCCGCTTTACGCAAGGCAGGCGACAATTGCTATTGAAGACGCCGACTTCTATTCCCACCCGGGATTTTCCCTGCGGGGAATGTCGCGCGCAATCATAAGAAATACGACTCGAGGCGAGCTGTCCGGCGGCTCAACGATTACCCAGCAGTTGGTCAAAAATGTCCTTCTTACTCCCGAAAAGACCCTGCGCCGAAAATTGCGAGAGATAATTTTAGCTATTGAAGCGGAGCTTGTTTTTTCAAAAGACGAGATTCTTGAGATGTATCTTAACGAGGTAGCCTATGGAGGCTCATCCTATGGACTTGAGGAAGCCTCGCAAACATATTTTGGAAAGGGCGCAAAAGAGCTTACTCTTGCCGAGTCCGCTCTTCTTGCTGGTCTTCCGAAGGCCCCGACAACCTTCTCGCCCTTCGGCGCAAACCCCTCTCTTGCCAAAGCCCGGCAACTTGAGGTTCTTTCGCGCATGGTGCAGCTTGGGTACATCACCCAAAAGACAGCAGAAGAGGTAAGCGCCGAAAAATTGGTTTTTGCTCCCCAAAGAACGGATATCAAGGCCCCACATTTTGTCATGTATGTAAAGCAGGCTTTGGCGCAAAAATACGGAGAGCATGTCGTTGAAGCGGGGGGGCTGGAAGTTGTGACAAGCCTTGATCTTGAGCTGCAGGAAAAGGTTGAGAAAATAGTCAGGGAGGAGACGGGGAAAATACGGAATTTAAGAATATCGAATGCCGCGGCTCTTGTTACCCGGGCAGGAGCAGGCGAAATCCTGGCGATGGTCGGCTCAAAAGATTATTTTAATCGCCAGATAGACGGGAATTTTAATGTAACGACGGCTCTTCGCCAACCCGGCTCGTCCATAAAACCAGTGAACTATTCATATGCTCTTGAAAGCGGCCGATATACGGCGGCTTCAATAATTGACGATTCGCCTATAACCTATCAAATACCGGGATCCGAGCCCTATTCCCCTAAAAATTATGACAGCAGTTTCCATGGCCGCGTGCCCATTCGCACGGCCCTCGGCTCCTCCTATAATGTTCCGGCAGTAAAAGTCCTTGCATCTTATGGCGTTGATAAAATGCTTGAGCAAGGAAAGAAAATGGGAATAACCACATGGGGCGATCCCCGCCGCTTCGGTCTTTCCCTAACGCTTGGAGGAGGAGAAGTAAAAATGACCGATATGGTCGTTCTCTACGGCACACTCGCCAATTATGGAAAAAGGGTAGATTTGCACCCGATACTCAAAGTCACGGATTATAAAGGAAAGGTGCTTGAGGAAAACGGGTGCGAAGCAAATAAGGCTGCTAAGTTACTAAGAATAGTCCATGCGGAAGAAGCGGTCGAACCAGAAGTCTGTGGAACCCAGGTTCTTGATCCCCGTGTGGCATTTATCCTAACCGATATACTTCGCGACAACCAAGCAAGATCTCGGGCATTCGGGCCGAATTCTCTACTTGTCATACCAAACCATGCCGAGGTTGCGGTAAAAACGGGAACAACACAAAACCTTCGGGACAACTGGGCAGTGGGATATACAAAGGACTATGTGGCCGCGTCTTGGGTTGGGAACAACGATAATACCCCAATGCTTTATGTGGCCTCTGGCGTAACCGGCGCCACACCGATTTGGCATAGGATAATGCGGGTGCTTCTCGAGGGGCAAGAAAATCATTCCTGGGAAGTGCCGCCCGGAATTACCCAAGTAGAAATTTGTCCGTACACCGGCACTCTCCCCTGCGAAGGTTGCGGCGGTAAAACGGAGTATTTCCTGGAAGGAAGCCAGCCCCAAAAAGCCTGCGTTCTAAAGCCCCCGGATGAGCAAAATCCGGAACAATTACCCCCGGCTCAAAGTACGCCCTAATCGGAATTTTCTATATTTCTATTTTCTATTTGAAACGCACTAAATAGAAAAATATTAATTAGTAAAATAGTAAATGAAAAATTTTATTTTTCCAAAATCACTGTCTGGTTAAATCCAAAACCCCCTAAATTAAAGTTAAATTCCGGAATTCTTCCCTGCCCTTTGTAATAGAAATAAAGCGTCAAGAGAACGGTCGCGGCTAAAAACAGTGCGACCATAATTCTTTCTTTATGCGTCCAGGGCTTTGGCTTTTCTTTTTTCTTTGCCCTCCCGGCTTTCTCAAGAAAGCTTTTTGTCTCCTCCGAAACGCCGATGCTTATCTTTGGTTTCTCAAAGGTAATTTTTAACATATCTAAGAATCAGTGGATTCGAATTATGAATTAGGATAGACCATAATTCCTTATTCATTATTCCTAATTCGTCCCTCTCCTCCTCTCCCAAACTTCCTTATTCACAAAAACCAAATCATCCGGTTTCTCGCCGGAGAGGACTTTGAGGATTGAGTCTACCGCCTGTTCGGTCATTTTTCCCCGACCCTCGACCGTTGCCGAAGCGATATGCGGAGTTAAAATCGCGTTTTCCATTTGCATCATTTCAGGGTTCATAGAAGGCTCGTTTTCGTGAACATCAAGGGCCGCCCCCGCTATTTTTCCTTGCCGCAGAGCATCGGCCAAAGCATGCTCATCAACAACCGGCCCCCGAGAAGTATTAATAAGGTGTGCCGTTGGCTTCATCTTAGAGAGGGTGTCTTTATTAATAAGGTGTGTAGTCTCCGGAGTCAGAGGAACATGCAAAGTAACATAATCTGACTCGGTAAGAAGCTGGTCTAATTCTCTAAACTCAATTCCTAATTCTTTTTCTTTATCTTTATCTTTATCTCTTTTGTTATACAAAATCTTCATTTTAAAACCCTTTGCCCGACTTGCAACCATTGTGCCAATCTTCCCGAGTCCCACTATTCCTAAAGTTTTGCCGTACACATCCCTTCCCAAGAAGATGTCCGGTTCCCAACCGCGGTATGCACCTTTGCGCGCATATTCGTCTCCTTCAACAAGTCTTCTGGACAGGGAAAGAATTAAGGCCCAGGTAAACTCCGCAACCGACTCGTTCACCTCGTCCGAAGATGTGTTGGTAACTACTATTCCCCTTTCCGTTGCCGCCTTAACATCTATGTTGTCAAATCCTACGGCATAGTTTGAAATAATCTTAAGATTTGCGCCGATTCCATCCATCATCTCGGCCGTCCAGCGATCCGTAAGAAGGGTTAAGACCGCATCGGCTCCTTTCCCCATATCAATAATTTCCTGGGGCGCAAGAGGCCGATCAAAAGAAGAAATAACAACTTCGTGTTTTCCCTGAAACCCCTCTATGGCTTTTCCCGGAATTCTTCTTGTTATAAAAACTTTCATAGTAACTATTGCCCGCTTCGCCCGCGAAGCGAGGCGAGCCTGGCGCCTAAATCATCTTTGGTTTTACAAATTGGCCGTACTCTTTCATAAATTCTTGCATTTTTTGAGGAGTTAGTAAACCTTCCCTTGCGCCAACATACTGTACCACGGAAGTCGCATTCATCGTGCCGCAAACCATAGCTTCGGGTATCTCCGTGCCTTGAGCCAGCGCCGCTAAAAAACCCGTTGAATAAGCGTCTCCCGCTCCGGTCATCTCTAAAACAGGCGAATCTTGGGGTATCCCGACATGCCAAACTTCCCTGCCGTCAAAAGAAGCAAAAGAGCCGTTTTTGCCGTCGGTCATAACAACAATCTGCGGACCTTTTCTCTTAAGCTTTGCGATAAGCCCTTTTGTATCCTCTAAATCGCCACCCACCAAAAAGTGCGCTTCCTCACGGTTTAGAAGAAGCACCTCTGTAATCTCAAGAATCGGCGCAAGCGCGGGAGGCCCTTCCCTTAGCTGATAAGATCCGGGGTTAAACGCCAATTTTGCTCCCGAGCTCCTGATATACTCCGGAACCTGTTTATGTAAAATATCGTGTCCTTTTGCAACTGATGTGTAATAAATCCATTTTGCACCCGGAAATTTTGGGAGATTATAATTTCTGTCTTCATGGTAAACAAAAATTGTCCGCTCGCTATTATAATTTAGGACTACCGAGAGATTGGACCTTTTGCCCGACTCCATAACAACAAACGATGTATCAACGTCCTCCTCTTTGAAAATCTTTCTCATCTCCTGGGAGTCCTGGTCGCTTCCTATAACCGTATAAATTGCAGTTTTTAACCCCAAACGGGAAGATCCAATGGCACTGTTTGCGGCATTCCCGACAGCCGCAACTCGGGTCATCTTTTTAACCGGAACCTTGCTTCCGTAGCCAAAACAGACAACACAGCGGTCATTATCAAGGGTGCAAACCGTGTGCGCGTCCTCAACATCAACCTCCATAAAAAGATCAATGGTTGAGTCGCCTATGCTGATAAGGTCGAATTGCTCTTGCATCGTTTACTGTTTACTGACTACAGTCTACTGCTTTTTCAAGGAATTGATAAGGGGATACTCCGTAAACCAAAACCATAGTTGGTTTTTTAATTTCTGAGCCAAGTTGTAGGAATTCGCATGTAGCAAAAACCCAAGATAAGACTGCATTGTCTGATTAAAAGATTCCTCTGAAATCTTCCCAGTTTTTAATTCTGCAGTTTTCATTTTAAGTCTTTTCAATATCCGTCTCTTTATTTTCGTCCGAGGCAAGCAATGATAAGGGAAAACAACATAACCTAAAAAATCTATTCCTTGGGTATACTTTCTAGCAATAATCTTCTTTGGGTGCAACTCAAGATCAAGATTATCCAGTAGAAACGATTTTAGTATATCAATATATTGAAGTAGCTCAGGTTTGTCCGGGCTCAATATGAGAAAATCATCGGCATAACGAAGATAATACCTAGTTTTTAATTTGTGTTTTATGAACTGGTCAAATTCATTTAAATAAATATTGGCAAATATCTGACTGGTTAAATTACCCAAAGGAATCCCCTTTCTTTTCCCGAGCTCTGAATGAAAGCTGTTTACAACTTCCGCAAGTAACCAAAGAATATTTTCATCCTTAATTTTTTTCCGAAGCAAGTCAATTAAAATCTCGTGGTCCACACTGTGGAAAAACTTCCTGATATCACACTTCAAAGCCCAACATACTCTTGTATTGTTTCTTGAAGCTTTCCGCAATAACTTGACAAGTCTATCTACTCCCTTGTGGGTACCTCTGCCAAGTCTGCATGAATATGAGTCATAAATGAACGCAGGGTCAAAAATCTGATACAAGAATTTATAAAGAAGGTGGTGAACAACTCTATCGGCAACCGCCGCTTTGTGGATGTGTCTTTGTTTTGGATCTTGAACGTAAAACGATTGATATCCACCATGGCTGTATATTTTGTCTTTCAAATTCTGCTGCAAAGAAAACAAGTTGTCCTCTAAACGTCTTGCAAAAACTTGTACATCCTTTCTTTTACTCTTTCCTTTTCTAAATTCATTCCATGCTTGAAATAGATTATTTATTGAAATAAACTCTAAATAGTTTATATGAGCACTCATAATAAAGATATTCACACACACACACACACTGCCTGGATTTGGACTTGATCTCCCAATCTTTACCAAGCTTTACGAATTCTACAAACTTCTCTCTGAATTTCTAATTCTCTTTCCTAAAACTAAACGGTATACCTTAGGGCAAAAATTAGACAGCTTGAGCTTAGAAATTTTTGAATTGCTGTTTTCTATTTCATATTCGGACAACAAAATTCTGACTCTGCAAAAAATCAGCACAAAACTGGATTTACTAAAGATTCTCCTGCGTCTGGGAAAGGATACTCAATGCATAAGCAATAAAAATTATTTAAACCTTCAGGCGATTTTGCAAGAAATCGGCAAAATGCTTGGCGGTTGGATTAAGGCCGCCAAGCAAACTGCTTAAAACTAGAAAGTACCAGGACAAAGAGACCGATGTTGTCATTCCAGTTGTCAGGTCGCAGGTTGTTGACATTGACCCCGTTCGAGTTGAAATTGCCAACGATCAACCGGTCGCGGCTCTTGGTTTATTACCCGCTTTCATCTTTTTCACCATGGTTCAACTTCTTCTCTCGCCATTGTATTTCATTCGGCAGAATAACTACACCAAAAGCAAGTAAGGAGTTTCTAGTTTTTTGAAGCACACTTGTACTTAAAATAATTAAATACAATTCTGGCTTTTATTTTAAAAACTGAAGGTTCAGCGACCCGAACCATACGGCTGGGGTTCATTAGCCTCACCAAGATTTATATTAATACAAAAATTTACACAAAAAAAGGGGCACGAACCTATCTTTCGATAAATCGTGCCCATGCGGCATCAAAACCCAGGTCCAAAGACCGGCAAATGGCCAAAGGACCAAGTCTCAACGCCCTACTCCGGAACTCCCAGGACAAAGAGACCGATGTTGTCATTCCAGCGGCCAGGCCGCAGGCTGAAGACATCGACCCCGACCGAGGAGAAATCGCCAACGATCAACCGGTGGCGGCCCCCGGGCGAGACGTACTCATCAGTCGTCCAGGTATTGACGTGCGGAAGCAGGTACTCGTCCTTCTCCTTCAGATGGTTAGCCAGCACCCTATTGACCGTTGACGCACTGCCAACAATCCAGCGTAGGCCTTCCACTCTTGGAAGCGAGTCGAGAATTTCCTGAACCGAGAGCCGTCCTTCTTCGGCCTTGTCGAAGTTGCAATTCAAGCTGCTCTCGACCAGGTCGGGAAGATATATAACCTGCGACTCGATCGATGGTGCGACCTTCAGTCGCCTGGCTTCCGTGGGATCGAAATGCCAGTCTGTCCAGAACTTGATAACCTCGTCCCGTCGTTGAGACTCAAGAGTCTCGCCGTCGGGAACTTCGGTCATCCGAGCTTTGGCAAACTGGCCGCCAAGAGCACGGACCCGGTCCAGAACCCCAGGCGCAAACTGACGCATCTCCTCCTGCAGAAGCCGAATCACTGCTTCCAAGTGGACCTTCGTCAGGTCAGCCCGAAGCAAAGCCCCTAGACCCCTATGGAAAAGTGCTTTATTCCCGAGATGACGCCTGATTGTCCCCTCGGGAATATCCCCCGGTATGCCCTCAAGCAACATGCTGGCAAGCCGGCGATCCACCTGGGTAGTCCGTGCACGCACGGTAGTCCCCTTTCTTGGGCGCTCCTTTTGTCGAGCTGTCCCCAAATTCCGTGGAACAAAGGGAAGCATATCAAAAAAGGAGCAAGATTGCAAATATTAGGGTATTTGATATTGCGGGTTAAAAATATTTCATAAAAATTAAGGCACTAGGGACTAGTTTAATTTCTAGTGCCTATTGCCTGGTGCCTGGTGCCTGGTGCCTATTGGGCCGTAGACTAAATCCGCAAGCTTCTCCGCGACTTCAAGCGGCTCTGCAACCTGCCAAATATTCCTTCCCACGGCAAGACCTACGGCTCCGGCCTCCAAAACCTCTTTTGCGGTTTGGTATAATTCTTCCTCCGTCTCTGTCTTCGGGCCTCCTACCACAAACACCTTTGTATTCCCTGCCGCGGCTACTACCCTTTTGAATGATTCCACGTCCCCCGTGTATTTAATCTTTACAGCATCGGCATTTAATTCCAAACCAAGCCGCGCCGCATATGCCAAAGTCTCCGGGTCGGTATCAGACCCGACATGCTTCCCTCGCGGGTACATCCAACCGATAACGGCGAGCCCTCTCTCGTGCGCCTCTTTCTCTATATTGGAAAATTCCTTAATCATCTCTTGTTCGTGCTCCGAGCCGACATATATTGTGTAACCAACGGCAACAGCCCCAAGCCCTACTGCTTCCCCAACCGTGCAATTTTGCAACGAAACAGGCTCCTCGCCTTTATGGAAAGCCGTTTTGCCATTCAATTTAACTATTAGAGGAACCTTGCGTACTCGTCCTGAGCGACCGGAGGGAGTCGAAGGATAGTATTTGGCTGCTATTCCCTTTTG
>CAYSOV010000027.1:0-8497 GCA_964432785.1 uncultured Gammaproteobacteria bacterium | reverse complement strand
GACCCTCCATCCACTATGATTATTTCATCCGCAGATCGGGTCTGGCCCACCAGAGCAAGCAAAAGCTTTCTTATGCTTCCCTCTTCGTTCAAAGCGGTAACCACAACCGAAACCTTCATATTGCCTGCTTCCACAGCCTAAGATATATATTAGTAACTTTATCCCATGTCTGCCGCTGCGCCCATTTATAAGCCCCGATAATAACCTCCTTTTCTTTCCTCGTGTTTTTCAGGAAACAATCAATTTTTTGTACTAATTCTTGCGGATTATTCATAACTACCGCATAGCGGGAAAAAGGGCTCATTCTTAGCGTATCGCGTTTTAACGGATTATCATACGCCGCAAAAACCAAACGCCCGGCATACATGGCTTCAAGCATTGAAAGATAACCGGATGTAAAAATAAACCTGCTTTTGGCCAAGTATGGCATAATATCCTTCTGGAATCCGAGCACTCGACCGTATTTTTCCGCTTCTCCTCTTAACGACCCATCTCCCAAAAATTGAATTTCCATGCTTGGGTATTTATTTTTGAGCAAATCACAGGCTTTAAGAATATTAAGAATCCCCGTATCTTCTTGCAGTCTTCCTAAGAACAGAATTTTTACATTTTTATTTATAGTTCTTATTTTTCCATTCCTATTTTTTGATTCGTTTTTTATTCCTCCATAAATAATATAATCCGCCTTAATCCCGTACCATTTCTCAATATACTTCCCGACACAAATATTCCCCCGCGCTATCTTTGCCGAAATTTTCCGAAGCCATATATAATGCCCGGGTATTGGGAATTTTCCTTCCCAACCGTGGAAGGTTGCATAAAACGGCTTCCAAAAAAGCAGAATACGAAGCGGTAAATACCAAATTGCAACATCGTGGGCATGCACTATGTCCGCTTTGGCAAAAATGCCGATATTCTTAACCATCCAAAGCCAGATAAATAAAAGTCCCGCGATTTTAATATGGGGATAATCTATGTCGCGCTCGCTGATTATATTGATCTTATATCCTCTTTGCCCGAAAAGCCTTGCTGTTTCAAAAATGTGTCTTTCCACTCCGCCTATCTGAGGCCAATTCCTTCTTGCAAGCATCACGACATTCATTATTCTTGACGAGCGGGTTTCGCGCCTTGAGAAGCCTTCGTGGGTTTTACAAACGGGATATAAATTCGTCTGTAGAAAATAGAAAGCACAACCAAAACAGCCATCACCGGATAAAGCCAAGAAAAAGGCGGCGTTTTCGCATCCGAACCGATATTAAAACTATGGACAAAAATAAGCCAAAAGGCAATGTAGTTTAGGATATGGAATTTCCGCCAATGTTTTTGCAAAAATTGAGTATTTCTAAATCGCGCAGCAAAAACCGCTGCCGTCAAAAGAACAAATCCAACTTTACCGAAGGAAAGATAAGTCTCATAAGCCGTGGTAAACCGAGGCAAGAGAAGAATAAGTGGATTAGGAACCCCGGCCAACACTGTATTTAGGAGAAAGAGTGTCGGATGCGCAAGGATTAAACCATAGGCTACAAGCCCTTGGGTCATATGGAAATTTAAGATTCGCGGCCCAAAAATTCTTCTCGCAAAATCCATAAAAGCCCCAAGCATAATTTGGATAAAAATAAGTACAAAGGCATATAGTCCGGTCAAGCGAAGAAAAAGGGATATGGTGCCGTCTGCCTCCCCATCTTGGAAAAGTGTATATCCGGGAATCAAAAGAAGAAGTGTGTATAAAAAAATAAAGATAATGTTGATGTTATTTCCCAACATCGGTAGTTTTTCGCTTGCGCTGCAAAGCTATAGCAGCAATTATAGTGGGCTCACCAGGATTCGAACCTGGGACCTTCCGCATGTGAGGCGGACGCTCTGCCGCTGAGCCATGAGCCCAACATCCATATTCTACAACTTCCCCTTGTTTCACTACAAGCAAAACTAATATAATTTCTTTATATGAAATTTTTTGCCCGCAGTATCGGGGCTTTATTTTTGGACACCCTGCAAACCGTTGTCCTTGCGGCCGCCATTTTCATGCTTACTTATCTCTTTCTGGTTCAGCCGCACGAGGTGAAAGGAAACTCAATGCACCCTAATTTTCTTGACGGAGAGAGACTCTTAACCGATAAAGCTTCCTATAGATTTAACGAGCCCAGACGCGGGGATGTTATTGTCTTTCAAGCCCCGCCCGACCACGCCAAAGATTTTATCAAGAGAATAATTGCCCTTCCCGGAGAGACCATTAGTATTAAGGGTAAAAAAATCTATGTTAACGCAAGACTACTTGATGAATTTTATCTCCCCTCCTTGGCCACAACAGAACCAGGAGCTTTCCTTACGGACGGCAAAGAATTAATTCTGGCGGAAGACGAATATATCGTAATGGGCGACAACAGAGACCACTCTTCCGACTCAAGAAGCTGGGGGCCAATAAAGAGGGGCGCTATTGTGGGGAAGGCTTGGTTTATATACTGGCCGCCTCAAGACATGGGGGTTATACCGACTGTGACCTACGCGGGATTCTAAGCAGTAGAGGTTAACTTCTCTCTTGCTTCTCCGTTTGGGGCAATGGCTTTGTGGATTTTTTGAAGACGGCTTTCCGTCTCCTCAACGCCACCTTTGAACACGATTAAAAGTCTGGTTTCGCGTTGAGACCGAATTAATTTGATTATTGTTTGCCTTCCGTATTCTTTATCCTCAAGAGAATTTCTAATATCGTCTGCCATTTGGTCTATTTTTTCATCAACAATAATAGGGGTAGACGGGGAGACCGAAGGTTTGTAAGATTCTCCGGCTTTTGCTTTCATGCGCCTTGCCAAATCCTCCGCCCGACGAACCGATCCCGACTCCCGAAGAACTATTTTATAGGCCTCAATCATCAACGACTGGTCGTCAATAGCCGCAAGGGCGCGGGCATGCCCCTCGGTTATCAGCCCCGAGAGCAGTCCGTCTTTTAAGGCATCCGGCAAGCGAAGGAGCCGCAAGCTGTTAGAAACATAGGCTGCACTTTTCCCCACCCTTTGGGCAATATCGGCTGTTGTCAGTCCGAATTCTTCCATTAAACGCTGGAGTCCTTTTGCGCGGTCTAGAGGATTAAGATCAATACGTTGGACGTTTTCGATAATCGCCATCTCAAGCATTCCCCGAGGAGATGTTTCCTTGATGACTACCGGCACTTCGGCCAGACCGGCATGCTTTGCGGCTCGCCAGCGCCGCTCACCGGCGACAATTTGATATCCTGCCGGTGTTTTAGCAACGACTAATGGCTCAAGTATTCCGTGTTCTTTTATTGAATCAATAAGATCAACTAAACTTTCCGGGGTTATGACTCCCCGTGGCTGGAGAGGATTGGGTTGCAATTCGTCAACCTTAATGTGTACTATCTGCATTGAGCTTGCCATATTCTTTATTCCGCTATCCCGCTACGACGGAAATAAGGCCCTTGCCCTGTTTTAACTTAAATTCTACTTGCCCGCCTTTCCCGGCATACAAGGTATGATCTCTGCCCACGCGCACATTTACCCCCGGATGAAATTTGGTGCCCCTCTGGCGAACCAAAATCTCTCCGGGACCAACTTTTTGACCTCCGGAAACTTTTACGCCGAGCCGCTTCCCGGCTCTATTCGTCTGCTGATATAATTTTCCGCCTTGTTTTTTATGGGCCATAGTTTAGTAATTGGTGCACAGGAATTGGCGCAGAGGAATTTCTTTTGGTTCCCCAGTGCACTATGCACTACTTACTTTATCATGCTTTTCACGAATGTCAATAGGGGTAGTAGTTTATATTTTGTATCACTTCTATCTAGAAATAATTTCTATTTACCCGGGGTTATTTTCTCTATCTTTACTCGGGTATAGGAAGATCTGTGGCCCATAACTCTTCTATATCTTGACTTAGCCTTATACTTTACTACCCGAATTTTTTCTCCCTTCTCATCACCGATAATACTGGCGAGGACTTGAGCGCCCGAAACCGCCGGATTCCCCAGTTTTACATCGTCCCCGTCCACATAAAGCAGAATATTATCAAACTTAATTTCTTCTCCACTTTTGGAATTTAAGCGGTCGAGGACAATCTCCTGCCCTTCGGAAACTTTATATTGCTTGTTGCCCTGGGAAAAAACCGCGTATTTCATACAAACAGCGCATAGGACTTAGCGCAAAGGGTAAGACTGGTTATGCCTCCCTAATTACTTTGCACTATGCGCTTTGCGCTAGCTCCTAATTATACCCAAACTCGCTCTTTTTGACAAGCCTTGGCCTATAGATGAGCATATTCCAAGAATGACCGACATTGCCAGAAGAGACGAGCCTCCGGAAGAAACAAACGGAAGAGGAATGCCGGTTATAGGCAAAAGCCCCAAATTCATACCTATATTAACTGCCGCTTGAAAAAACACGGTCGCAAATGCTCCTCCTAAAAATACTTTTTCAAAATCCTCTTTGGCCAAGCGCAAAAGACCAATAATTCTCCAAAGCAAGAGCAAAAACGCAAGGATAACGGCCAAAGCACCAAGAAGCCCCAGCTCCTCGGAAAGCGCGGCAAAAATAAAATCCGTGTGGCGCTCGGGAAGGAACGCGAGTTGGGACTGGGTTCCTTGTCCCAAGCCGCGCCCAAATACCTCACCGCTACCGACGGCAATCATGGCCTGTATCGCGTTATAGCCGCTCCCGAGAGGGTCCGTCATCGGCGAAATAAACGAAAGAATTCTGGCCCTCTGATAATCGGCAAGAAAGTTCCATAAAAACGGCGATGCGCCTCCAAAAAGAACTATGGACGCGGTTAGAAAAGAGAATGGGATACCGGCGACAATAACGGCACCCGCGAATCCGGCCAAAACCACAAGCGCGCTACCCAAATCCGGCTGACGCAAGATAAAAAGGCCGGCAGTAAAGACAAATGCCGCGGCGAAGGGAAACCTACGGAAATTACCGCTTTTGGCAAGAAACCAAGCAAGGAAAACAAGGAGAAGCGGTTTTGCTATTTCCGAAGCCTGTAGAGTGAAGGACCCAATCTCAATCCAGCGGGTCGCACCCCTTGTTAAATTCCCGATTACAAGCGTAATTAAGAGAAGGGACAGGGAAACTACATAAAGCCAAGGCGCAAAGGCAAGTAAAACCTTGAAATCTAATTTGGAGAATAACAGAAAAGCTGCCAATGCAAAACCGATATATAAAAACTGTCTCGGGAAAGACTCCGGAGAGACGCTCATTAGAATAAGCCCGCCGATGCCGACCAAAAAACAAGCCGGTAAAAAAAGAGCAAAATCTATATCTGTGAACACTTTTGACATAATTCTTGTTATTGACAGTAGTTTATCACGGATGTTTAAATAACATAGAAGCTTACAAAGAAGGATCTTGCGGCGATAGAGGAACTTATAGATAGACGGCTTGAGATAAAACTCGAAGAAAAACTTGAAGAAAAATTAAAATACCTTCCAACAAAAAACGAGTTCTACGCCAAAATGGATGAGGTTATGGGAGAGCTAAAAACTATCCGTGAGGAGCAAACAGCTATGTCTTACAAACTCCCATACCGCGAGGACAGAATTGCAACCCTTGAAGAAATCCATCCGGACGGCAAACACGCAACAGTTTAAATTTTTATATCGAGCCTTCTTTGCCTAAATGAGTTTAACTTCTAGTTTATCTCCCTGCTCCAGACGATCTGCCAACACCCTTTTTCTAAGCCATTCAAAAAGCTGTCTATTTTTAGGCAACCAGGGAGATATAACCGCCACTTTTGCATCCAGAGACGCGCCCATCTTTTTCCTCTCTTCTTGAATTTGTCGCGCAAGTTCTCGAGCTTTTCCTTCTTCCGCAAGCTCCAGGGTAATTTTTGTATCAAGCTTTACTTCCGGCTCTGCTTTGGTTTTGGCCACTTTCCAGAGAATATCTTTAATGTTTAGCTCGTCTTTAATCAATTGAAGAAATCCGAGGTCTGTTAATTTCTCCTTGCAACTTACCGTTATACTTGCCAGGGGCTGCCTTACGGGAATTTTTGCCTCTTTTCTTGCCGCGTGCCCCTTTTCTACAATCTTTCTAACCAATTCCATTTGGCGCATTAGTTCTCTATCTCTTTCCGTTACTTTTTCCACCTTTGGCCAATTAGAAAGATGTACGGAATCCTCGCCAGTTAAATTCTTGTACATTTCCTCGGCAACAAAAGGTGTAAATGGGGCCAAGAGCCGCGAGAGGCTTACTAAAACATGGTGCAGGACAGAATAGCATGTATCTTTATCCTTTCCGCCGGGCGCGCTCGGGCCCACCCTATCTCTTGATCGCCGCACATACCAAAGCGATAAATCTTGAACAAATTTCTCGATGTCTATAGTGGCTGTGCGTGCGTCATATTTATCGAGAGCACTCGTAATTGTACCCAAAGTCTCATTCAATCTGGAAAGAATCCAGCGGTCCAAGACATTTTTAGTCTTGACCGGTGTTTTACCCTCGGATATCCACCTATCCAAATTCGCGTAAGTAACAAAGAAGCTGTAGATATTCCAAAGCATTAAATGGAAATCTCTTCTTGTCTGCCCCGCAAAATGATAACCAAATAAAAGGTTTTGGGCAGGATCCTGCCTGGCATACATCCAGCGCATAACATCAACCCCAATTTTATCCGCCCCTTCGTTAAACTCAATCGCGTTCCCCCAGCTTTTATGCATGGGCCGGCCATCCTCACCAAAAAGCGTGCCGAATCCTAAAACGGTTTTGAACGGTTCGCGGTTCTCTAAAACCGTGCTCATTGCAATAAGAGAGTAAAACCAATTCTTAAATTGACCGGGGAAGCTTTCAGTAATAAAGTCGGCCGGAAACCACTTTTCCCATTTTCCCCTGTCCTCCCTATAGAGAGGTTTGCTCCTGTTATCCTGGGAAATTGTAGAAAAAGGGACAATGCCCGCATCAAGCCATGGGTTTCCGACATCGGGGACCCTCTCTACAACCTCCCCGCATTTTCCGCACTTAATCTTTATTTCGTCAATCCAGGGCCGATGCGGCGAATTTCCCTCAAACTTTTCCCAACCTCGGACGGCTTTCTCTTTCAACTCCTCCCTCCCGCCGATTACTTCGAAATGACCGCATTTTTTGCATTCCCAAATGGGAAGAGCCAACCCCCAATATCTTTTCTTGGAAATGAGCCAATCATGCATATTGGAAAGCCAATCAAGCTCCCTTTTTAACCCGAAAGAGGGATGCCAGTTTATCTCTTTGGCAACTTTTTTCATGGGTTCGCGAAGAGTGTCCATGGCAATATACCATTCGTCAACCACCCGCCAAACAAGCTCGGTCTTACAACGCCAGCAGGTAGGATATCTGTGTTTGTAAGGCACGATATCAAAGAGATATAATCCGGCATCGGCCTTTTTCAAATAGTCCAGAATCAATCTCGGGTAATTTTTAGCGTTCCTTGCGGAAAATTCTCCTAAACCGACCAAATAATTTGCCTCCTCATCGATTAGCTCAATAACAGGCAAACCAAACTTTTTGCCCAGCTGAAAATCTTCCGTTCCTGCCCCCGGAGCAATATGCACAATTCCCGTACCCTCCTCCTCGCTCACAGGCAGGATAACCCGATCGGAAGCAATAACGGCATGTTCCCAATCGCCTAAAGATTTTCTGATCCTGGGGAAATTATCGAACGGAGACTCATACTTAAGGCCAATCAACTTGCCCCCTTTTAGATTTTTTACGATTTTCAACTTTAATTTTTTCGCTACACTCTCCAGAAGATAGTAAACATTATTCTTAACACTGCCCGTTGCGGCAACATACTTCTTATCCTTATCAACCGCTACCGCTACATTTCCGGGCAATGTCCAAGGGGTCGTGGTCCAAACAAGCAAAAACTCGTTTTTTCTCCCTTTTATGGGATATTCTACATAGACAGAGTCGTGGGTAGTTTCTTTATAGTTCTCGGTAAGCATCTCGTGTTGGGAAATCGCCGTCCCGCAACGAGGGCACCATGGAACAGAATCTCTTCCTCGGTAAATTAACCCTCGCTCGTGGCATTTCTTTAAAAAATGCCAAATCGTATAGTTATTGTTGTCCGAAAGGGTGTAATAGGAATTATCCCAGTCCATAAAGTACGCCAAACGCTTAGACTGCCCGGTCTGAATCTCGGCAAACTTATAGACTCTGCCTTTGCAAAGCTCTACAAATTTTGCAATAGAAGCTTTTTTATCGCCGGGGACAAGATTTTCTATATCTTTTTTGCTTTTGAGCCCTAATTCTTTCTCTACCTCTACCTCAACCCAAAGTCCCTGACAGTCAAATCCGTTTTGAAACCTTTGCCGGAACCCTTGCATATTCTTATACCTTTGCCAGAGGTCTTTGTAGGTTCGGCCCCAGGCGTGATGAACGCCCATGGGGTTATTGGCAGTTATCGGGCCGTCAAGAAAGGAAAAATATTTAGGTGATTTTTTGTTTTTTTGAAGATATTTTTCGACTACCCCGGATTTATACCACCATTCCAAAATCCGACGCTCCATCTCCGGAAAATCAA
>CAYSOV010000026.1:0-8570 GCA_964432785.1 uncultured Gammaproteobacteria bacterium | reverse complement strand
CTCACTGCAAGTGAGGTTGTCCGAAGCTTTGGGTGGGATGAGAAGCAAGGTCCTGAGCGAAGTCGAAGGGAATCCCGCCCTCACCGCTCTCTGTGTTCGTAGCTCAGCGGATTAGAGCACTGGCCTCCGGAGCCAGGGGTCGGGAGTT
Source organism: uncultured Gammaproteobacteria bacterium (assembly GCA_964432785.1). Taxonomy (GTDB): domain Bacteria; phylum Patescibacteriota; class Microgenomatia; order UBA8517; family UBA10165; genus CAYSOV01. Next base: position 8,422 of record CAYSOV010000026.1, on the reverse strand, counting down.
CGAATCTCCCCGAACACGCTAAAAATTGCCTACAAGAAAAAAATGGCAGAAAAATTAATTACTGGCGCGGTTGCATGCAGAAAACGAAGAGGTCGGACAGAGTGGCTTCTTGTGCAATCCGGTAAAAACGGCGGATGGGAAATACCAAAGGACACCGTTCGGCGCGGGGAGTCTTCGGTGGGCGCCGCCATACGCTTTATGACGGAGGAAAACGGTCTTCGGGCAAGGGTTCTTGAGGAAGCAGGGAGAGCAACGGTTACTGCAAAGGACGGCACGGAAGAAAAACTCATCTTTTACCTAATGTACTTGGCCGGAGGGCTAAATACGGTCGCGTGGGAAGGAAAGAAAAAAACCGAGATAAAGTGGTTTCCTTTTATGGCTGCAGGCAAGAAATTGTCTTTAGTAAGAGAAAAACGGATATTGAAACAGGCGAACAATGTTTTCAAAGAGTGGCAAAGGGAAAAGGGTAATTAAAAGGGAATTCTCGGCCGGAGGAGCGGTATTTAAGCGGAAAGTACTACGGGTAGCACCCTTCGACTCCCTCGGTGGAGCTCAGGACAAGTCTGCTCAGGGCAAGCAGGTACCAAAGGCGCAAGAGGCGGAGTGGCTGTTGATTAGGCACAAGGGAAGCAAGAAATGGCGTCTTCCCAAGGGGAATATAGAAAAAGGAGAGAGCTCGCGCCATGCTGCGGTGCGGGAGGTTTGGGAAGAAACAGGAATAAAGGCAAAAGTCATAGAGAAGTTAGACTCGATACGCTATTTTTACATTTTGAAAGGGGCCAGAATTTTCAAAACGGTAATCTTTTTTCTGATGGAATATGCCCGGGGGACCCCCAGGATAGATAGGCGTTGGGCGCATGAGATAGAAGAGGTGAAATGGCTGCCGGGCAACCAAGCGCTAAAAAGCCTTTCTTTCAGATCGGAAAAAGAAATCATTAAGAAAGCCGCCTTGCATGTCGGTGGGTGAAAAGTGAAGGGTGGCCCGATACTCAATTCAAAATACACAATACAAGATACATTTTTGTGTACATGGTGGGGTGCCGGAGTGGCCAAACGGGATGGTTTCGAAAACCATAGGGCGAAAGTCCTGCGCGAGTTCGAATCTCGCCCCCACCGCCAGGCGTAGAATTGCGCCGACCGTCAAAACACAATTCCTCTGCTATACTCCTGCTTAAAGGCATGGCTATTGGTCAAATAGAAGAAATTAAAAAAAAGATTGACATTGTGCAGCTTATTTCAGAACATGTCGAGCTCAAACGCGCCGGAAGGAATTTTAAGGGCATTTGCCCTTTTCATTCCGAGAAAACCCCTTCTTTTATGGTTTCCCCGGAGCTCCAAATCTTTAAGTGCTTCGGGTGTGGCGCCGGGGGCGATGCGTACCGATTTTTAATGGAGTTTGAAAAGCTCGAGTTTCCCGAGGCCCTAAAGATTCTTGCCGACAGGGTTGGGGTTAAACTTGAGCCTTTGCGCGGCTTTCCCGAATACCAAGAGAAAGAGGAGATATACAAAGTCAACCATCTCCTCTGCGAGCTTTATCACTATGTTCTTGTTTCCCACGGGCTTGGCAAGACTGCCCGCGAGTATCTTGAAAAAAGAGGGATAGGGCAGGAGGCAGTAAAGGCTTTTCAAGTCGGTTTCGCGCCGGATTCTTCGGATTTTGCGTTCCGGTTTTTAACAACCAAAAAAGGTTACAGCCCCACTCTTTTAGAACGTGCGGGAATTGCCATAAGACGAGAGGGTCGTTTCTTCGATCGCTTTAGGGCAAGATTGACATTTCCCTTGAGGGATCATCTTGGGAACACCTTGGGTTTCTCGGCAAGAATTCTTGAGGCAAGGGGGGACTTGGCAAAGTATATAAATACCCCGGATACGCAAGTTTACAAAAAGGGCAAAGTGCTTTACGGTTTAGACATAACCAAATCCTACGTCAAAGAACAAGGGTTTGCGGTTTTGGTTGAGGGCGAGTTTGATGTAATTTCTTCTTGGCAGGTCGGCGTAAAAAATATTGTTGCCATAAAAGGGTCGGCGCTCACGCAGGATCAGGCAAGGCTTTTGTCAAGATTTTGTCAGACTCTTCATTTTGCTCTCGACTCGGATCTTGCCGGAGACGAAGCGGCAAGAAGAGGAGTAGAAATTGCCCAAAAAGAAGGCTTGGAGGTTAAGGTAGTGAAACTGGGGAAATTTAAAGATCCTGACGAGGCGGCCCAAAAAGACCCATCTGCTTGGCAAAAGGCGGTAGAAGCCGCGGTCGGCGTTTATGATTTTTGGCTCGAGTCTGTTTTTCGACGCTTTGATGCAATGAGTGCCGAAGGCAAAGGAAGGATAAGCAAAAGCCTTGCACCCGTTCTTGCAAAGATTGAAGACGAGATAGTAAGAGCGCATTATATAAAGCAAACGGCCCAAAGACTTGGAGTTCCGGAAGAAGCCGTATTTTCCCAGGTCGCAAAGCAAAAAGAACTGCCAAGCTGGCAGAGAAAAGAAGACAGCGGTATAGCAAGCCCTCAAGCAAAGACAAGAAGGGATATTCTAGAAACCTATCTTTTAAGCCTTGTTTTTCAAACAAACCCGAATACCGCAGGCCGGGTAAAATCTCTTATAAAAACGTCTATGGCAAAAAGAATCCTTGATGAATTTGAAGCTTGGACGGCTAAAAACAGGGAGTTTTCTTCTGCGGACTTTGCTTCAAGTCTGCCGGACGAGCTTGTTTCCTTTTTCGCGTCCCTGCTTTTGCTGGACACGGAAAAACTTGTTCTTGAAGGCAGGATTGACAAAGAAATAGAAAACACAAAAAGAGCATTGGAAAGGGTTGTTATAAAAGAAAAAATTAGCGATTTGGCCGACAGAATAAAGGAATTTGAAAAGGAAGGCCGGAGCCAAGACGTAAAAAATCTTGAGGCGGCTTTAGCAAAGGCGGGAAGAGAGCTTGCCTCGATTGAACAGGGACTGTAGTATACTTGTGAGGCTACTTGTCCTGAGCGAGTGAAAGGAGTCGAAGAACTTGTCCTGAGCGAGTGAAAGGAGTCGAAGGATGAAACTAAGAAAACAAACACAAGAGCTTCTGGATAAGGGAAAAGAACAAGGGTTTTTAACCCAAGAGGAGATATTGGGTAATTTCCAGGACGCCGAGGATAGACTAGAGGAACTTGACGAGCTTTATTTTTTGCTGCTTTCGGATGGAATTGATGTTTTTGAGTCGGTTACCCAGGACGAGCTTATAGAAGATGTTAAGTCCACGGAGGAGCTTGAGAGAGAAATTGAGATTTTGACGCGGCTTGAGGAGGGCGTTTCGACCGACCCTGTTAGGCAGTATCTGCGCGAGATAGGTAGGGTTAGGCTCCTGACTGCGGAAGAGGAAATAGAGCTTGCGAAAAGGAACGAGAAACGGGAGAAAAAGGCAAAAGAGAAGCTAATACAGGCAAACCTACGGCTTGTTGTCTCTATTGCTAAAAAGTATGTCGGCCGGGGCTTAACGCTTCTTGATCTAATCCAGGAAGGGAACCAAGGACTTATTAGGGCTGTTGAGAAGTATGACTGGCGAAAGGGATATAAATTCTCAACCTACGCAACCTGGTGGATAAGGCAGGCGATAACCCGGGCAATTGCCGACCAGGCCCGTACCATACGCATTCCCGTCCACATGGTTGAGACCATAAACAAGCTTTTCCGTACTTCCAGACGGCTGATGCAGGAGCTTGGCCGCGAACCAACGGCCGAGGAAATAGGGGCGGAAATGCTTATGTCCCCCGAGCGCGTCCGGGAGATATTCAAAATTGCTCAAGAAACAACTTCAATTGATGCCAAGGTTGGGGACGACGAGGACAGTTTTCTTGGGGATTTTATAGAGGATACAAGTCAGCCCTCGCCTGTCGAGCAGGCATCGCGCGAGCTTTTAAAGGAAAATTTAGAAGAGGTTTTGTCAACCCTTTCTCCCCGGGAGGCTCAGGTTTTGCGGTTTCGTTTTGGCTTAAACGGCAATAAGCCCATGACTCTTGAGGAAGTCGGCCGCGAGTTTGCGGTTACCAGAGAGAGAATTAGGCAAATTGAAGCGAAAGCCCTTCGGAAACTCAAGCACCCCTCCCGCAGAAAAAAACTTCAGGATTACTTGGAATAAGGCTATTTTTGGGAATTATTACCCTTTTTTCTTCTTTGTTTTTCGGCGTGCTTTAGCGCTTTATATATTCCAATGGCGGCCAGGGCCCCTACGCCAACCAATCCAAAGATTTTTGCCTTCTCTTTTGAGACAATAATCATTGACCAGTCGAGAGCACGGGGAACCCGAAAGATTTTAAGCACTTCTACATGGCCGCTTCTTATAAGGTGCTTAATTCCCGGATCGTGCCCGTTTACATGGGCAAAAGGTATTCCCGGGTTTTCGCCTGAAATTGCGTGTTCCGCTTGCTCCTTCCTCATAAACTCGGAAGATTATCTCATTTGGGCTCAATTTTTGCAACGCGTCTCCCTTTTAAAATACGGCTCCGCCTAATCCAGAAGACACGGGTGCTTATTTTTCCTTCCCTTACATCTGTTAGGAGGCTGGTTATTTGGGAATCCGCACCGTCAGGACAGGTCCGCGTCATAGGCTTGTTGTTTGCACGCCCAAGCCTCGCCAGAGCTTTATCCTCCGTAGGCCTTAGCCATTGTCTGCAATATCTTCTTTCAACTGCACTCATAAATTTTTCCCAAAACAAAAAAACCTCCCTTTTAAGGAGGTTTTGCTTTTTATCTTTCTTTATTTTTTACCTAGCCAAACCTCCTATAAAAGTGCCCAAAATGAGCACAAAAAGGAGGCCGATAATCAAAACGTTCAAATTAGTGACCGAAACTTGCATATTTATTGTATTTTAACCGGAGCCAAGTATTTTTGTCAAACCTTACTCGACTACTTCCTCTTCCTCGTAAACTACATCGCCTCCCGAGCCCGTACCACCGGCCGCCTGCCCGGGCTTTGAAAACGCAAGGGTTGAAACCACCGCATCATGCACGCTGTCCCAATACTCTCCGTCTTTGGGGCCTTGGATAAGGTAAAGTATTCCCTGGTCAATGGCGACCGTGAACAATTTTTCATCGGCCGAGTACTGTTTTGCCGGAATTCCTCCTAAGGATACGGCGCCGGCAAGGCCCGCTCCTTGGGGCGCGCCCTTGTCCCTATTCAACCAGTCGGCAATATCTTTATAGGCGGTATCTTTCATGCTTACCGTCAGCTCTTCCCCGTCTTTTTTTAAGGAAACCATGCTGTAGTAGGAAATATCATCGGGCGTGGTGTCGGCAACGATTATGCCTTTAGGATACGAAAAAGAGAATCCGGCTTCGTCTTTGTAGGTTTGGTCTGCCTGGACGGCTTCGGGATCCCCGCCTTTATCTTGAGAAGTTTTGCCGGTCGTGGGGACAGCGATCTTCCCCCCCGGCTTATAGAAAAGAAAACCCGCGGCCAGGGCAAGAACCAGGACGACTGCCGTTATTGCAATTAATGCATTTTTTGACATACCCCGTCCTTTAACTATATCATGTATTGGCCATGTCAAGAAAACTGGTATTTTTCCTCTCCTTTTTAGTTGCCCTGTTTTTGGTTTACCCCCAAGACGCTCACGCAAAACGAACTCTGCCCGGCGCGTCGGGAGCCAAGACGACAACGGCAAAAAAGGCCGTGGGAGGAGTAAGGGGTGTTGATGTATCCGTTAAGTTCCGCGCTGACCGAAAGGCGATAGTTGCTACATTTAGCAACCTAGAAATTGCTTCCTCGGTTTCTTACTCTCTTAGTTATACCGCAAGCAGGGGAGTAAAAGAGGGAGCGGGCGGGACAATTAGCGATTTGAGCGCTGGGACAGTCAGTCGCGAGTTATTATTTGCCACATGCTCTGCCGGGGTTTGCCGCTATCACACGGGGATTAAAAACGCAAAATTCACGGTTACAACGAAACTCAAAAACGGTAAGAAGGTTTCGAAAACCTTCAGGCTTAAGGTTTAAGATTTTCTTATTCCTCTTCGGCAGGGTTGTAATTTTTCTTACTGAAACTGCTTTCTTGATTGAGTAGACTATACTTTGCGTTTTTGCGCCTTCTTTGGGCAGTGCGCCCTTTCCGGAAGAGCAAAGATGCGGCACATTAAAAAGCAGGGGGATGTGGTGTCAGATTTTAGGGCTCCAACAAGGGACAAGATAGCTATTTGTGTTGAGGACAACTATACCCCTATATTAATCTCGTCCTTGATGGGTCATGGCTCTTCTGCGCTTAAACCCATGTCTTCTGTTAAGAAGGCGGGGATTGCTCGGGTACTCTTTGAGAGGATAGAAAAACTCGACGAATTAATCGGCGAGATTATAGATAGACGGTTCTTTACCGGCTACAAGTGCAATCCGCATGACCGCAACTATTCCGACCCGGTTCAACATATAGCTGTAGCAAAATTCCGCTACAGGTATTGTTACCATGAAGGATCTTGGCGGTTCGAGGAGGCCAGGTATTTAAGAGATGAGTTGCCCCGTACAGAAGCGACCCATATTGCATTTTTCGGTTCCCTCGGGCATTCAAATAATGGAGACACAGACGATGTTCATAAAGCTATGGAGTTTGTGCTTGAAAAACATCGAATAATACCTGTCTATCTGACAACCCAAGAAGTACTTTCAAAAGAGTTATTCGAAAGGCGCATCGGAGATCATGCTGTAAAAAAAACCCTTTCTCTGATAGAGCGGCACGATGGCTGGGTATATTTACTTGATTTAGAGGAGCTTTGTTCTCCACATGACCTCTTGTGAGACACGGTCCGCATTTCTTGTCTTGAGTGATTGGTATACTTAATACGCAGGAGAGCAGGAGTCGCCGAACCCAAAAATCTCACCCATCCCCCTGCTCTCTTCCCCTTTATTTCCTATACAACTCTTTATGTGTTCCTAGAAAAATAAAATATGCAACGATTTCACTCCCTATTTTTGCTTCTTTATAAATCGCTCGATAATCAGAGGCAATATTAATACTCATGTATCCCTGATACTCTCTTTGCAAAGAATGGTTATCAAGTTGTGGGTCCTGTGGATTCTTAGAGAAGAGGAGGATTTTTTCTTTTTGTCAACCCTCAAATTATTCCACTTTTCCACACTCGGTGTGGAATAGCTTTACACGAGGCCTAGCTTCTTGCAAGAATCCCTATCGGAGAATATAATGCCGTTTACCCTGCCTTTTTAAGGCATGGAGAGACTAACAAGAAGGCAGTTGCTTCAAGCAACCGGCGGATTTTTCCTGGAACGGCTCTTGCCCGAACCCCAACCGTTTTATTTTGAGGAGACAGGGCATAATTTAGAAGGAAAATTTCTTGACTATTGGCGTCGGCAAAGGAATGGTTTGTTTTTAGGCCGTCCGATTACGGACGAACTCCGTATCGGCGGAAGACAGGTTCAGTATTTTGAGAACGCTAGGCTTGAATTTCACCCCGAGAATTGGGGAACGAAATATGAGGTTCAGCTTGGTCTTCTGGGCGAGGAAATAATCCCCCGCGAGCTAATAAGCTTGGGAGAACAGCCGCTTAATTCCGAGTTTTTTGATAAACACGGCGGCATTGATTTTTTCGGGCATGTGATTTCGAAACCCTGGCGGGAGGGGGATAAAACTTATCAGTATACCCAGAGATTTTTAGTCGTGGAACACGACGAGGTTGAAGTGCCGCGGCAACTGGTCCCGTCTTACAGACTTTATCAAGAAAACAAAGAAAGGCACCCCAGGCTTTTGTGGCCCGGAAAAATTTCTGTTGTGCCGCTCGGCAAGACGATTGCTCAAAGAAGGAGTATTAATACGAATCCTCATAGGCCGGATACGCAAAGCGTTGTTTATAGCCCCGATCTTTTTAACAAAGAAAAGAGAGTTGAAGTCAGCACTGCGGAGCAGGTGCTTACTGCTTATGAGGGCGAAACTCCTGTTTTAGAAACATCCGTTTCTACCGGGGGAGACGGGTTTGATACCCCCCGAGGGAACTACTCTGTTCTTAATAAAATACTGGTAATGGACTACCGCAGTCCTTTCCCTTGGCGACGGCAATACTTCCAGCCGAGTGTTCCCTGGAATATGCAATTTTTTAGCGATTATTTACTCCACGGCGCATATTGGCATGACCAGTTCGGAACAAGAAGAAGCGCAGGATGTGTAAACCTCAATCTTGATGATGCCCGGTGGATTTATCGGTGGGCGAGGGAGGGGACGGCGGTAATAGTGAGATAAAGGCTGGTGTGTTATATGGCGCTTCAAGAAAACCCTGAGTTTATCGAAGGGATGAATTGAAGCAGAAACGACATTCTCCTTTAATCCAGCGAAGCGCCGACAAGTTTTGCTTAGAGGTGAAATCCTTGACTTTATTCCGGGGAGAATGTCATTCTTAACGTAGGAACATGTTTACACTTCCTGACTTACCGTACGATTACAACGCCCTTGAGCCG
>CAYSOV010000025.1:0-8963 GCA_964432785.1 uncultured Gammaproteobacteria bacterium | reverse complement strand
CAGGCTATCTTGGTCCCAACTACATACCTTGTAAGGATAATAATAGATATCCGTATTGTTTCCAATCCTGTCAATAAAGATATAAAATAAGAAGGGAGGTGTCAGAGAATAATGCCAATGCCAAATAGAAAAAAACTATTTCCATTCCTAAGTCTTAGTATTTTGCTAGTTGGTTTGGTTGTGGGCTTGGTGCTTGTCGGCAGGCAACAGATTCTTAAGACCCGGGCGGAGGCTGACATAACTCAAGCATTTGAAATTAAGGACGCCCAGGGCAACAAAATCAATTGCACCAACAATATTTGCGATGTCGAGACACTAGATGTAACCATTCAACTTAAACCCGAAGGGCTTCAAGTGTTAAATCAGTAATCGGGTCTCATTGCGATTGATTCTCTTCTGCGACTCTTGCTATACTGGGCAGTATGGCACTAAACCTCGGGCTTTTAATCTTTTCCTTTATCACCACAAGCATACTCATAGTCCCCTTTATCAATCTTCTTTATAAGCTTAAATTTACACGCCGCCGGGAGGCTCCTAAAAAAGGGAAAATACCCTTTTTTGACAAGGTTCATGATAAAAAGGCCGGTACCCCTATAGGAGGAGGAATTCTTATTATTGCGTTTGTTTCATTGGCCTTCGCAATTATTTTCCCGCTCGTTTCTTATCTTGGAGTTCCCGTATCCGCCGCTTATGATATTCGTTGGGAAGTACATATTGTTCTTTTTACTTTTATCTCTTTTGCCCTTCTTGGTTTTTATGATGATGCGGTTAAGCTTTTTGGGAAAATGGAAAAGGGACGAATGGGGATGTGGGTAGGGCTTCGGCGCAAACATAAATTCGCTATTCAATGGGGGCTGGCGTTTTTAATAGGTTTTCTTATTTACCAAAACTTGGGCATTAGTATAATTAATATCCCTGTTTTTGATACGGTTGTTAATCTGGGGCCTTGGTATATTCCTTTTGCGGCATTCGTTATAGTCTCCTTTGTTAATGCGGTTAATATAACAGACGGGCTTGACGGTCTTGTTGCAGGGCTCCTTTTAATCTGCCTCTTTTCCTTTTGGATAATATCAAACAAGGTTTTTGATACGCCTTTGTCGGTTTTTATTTCTCTTTGGCTCGGCGCGCTTGTTGCGTTTCTTTACTTTAATATCTGGCCGGCCAGGATTTTCTTGGGAGATACGGGGGCGCTTTCTTTTGGCGCGACCCTTGCCGTTATAGGCCTCTTGAGCGGGAAAATACTCGCCTTGGTCGCCATTGGCGGACTTTTTGTTATTGAGGCTTCGACAAGCTTTATTCAAATTTTTGGCTGGAGGATACTCGGACGGCCTATTTTCCCCATTGCCCCGGCTCATCTTTGGCTACAAAGGATTGGGTGGGAAGAACCTAAAATTGTCATGAGGGCTTGGCTTGCAGGCCTAATGCTTGCTATATTCGGTCTATGGTTAGCGGTGATTTAAACACGCTTTGCTCGGCAACACTTTTTTCGGAAACGCGGTCGGCTGTCTGGGTGGTAAATTGAATTTTCCTACTCGGCCGCCGCTGCAGGTCTCGGCCGGCACCATGCTTTATTCTTAAATGACATTCTACTCAAGCCGGTCTGCGACAGCTTCCTCAAAAAGGTTGCCTCGCAGCGTGCTGGTTTACTTTTTCTCATGAGGGCTTGGCTTGCAGGCCTAATGCTTGCTATATTCGGTCTATGGTTAGCGGTGATTTAAACACGCTTTGCTCGGCAACACTTTTTTCGGAAACGCCCCGAAGAAGCCTTTCGGCTCTACGGGGCAGGCGGTTGACTACTAGGTGATTACCTGAATTCCCGACCCCCGTGCTACTTGTGGTACCCGTGGTACCCGTGATACCTTTGTTTTGATGCGTCGTCGTCCCGTGCCGCTTAAATTTCAGTCCTCCGGGATAGACAAACCCTTGCTTTTTGCCGCTCTTGGCCTTGTTCTCTTCGGTCTTGTAATGATTCTTAACGTTTCGGTGGTTGAGGCTCAAACCGCCTTCGGGGACAAGTTTTTTTACGCAAGAAGACAAATAATTTGGGCTATAGTTGGAATTTTGTTAATGTTTGCTTTTTCCAAAATTCCATATCGCCTCCTTGCGCGTTTTGCCATTCCCGTTTTTATTCTTGCGGTACTTTTGCTTATTGCGGTTTTAATCCCCGGAGTTAGCAACACCGTACTTGGCGCAAGGCGCTGGATTGAGGTCGGTCCTATCGTCATCCAACCTTCCGAGTTTGCCAAGTTCGCGACGGTTTTTTACTTAGCGCATCTTTTTTCAAGGAAAAGGTCTATTTTTGCTTTTCTGTTTAGCGTAGGGCTGGTTTTAGGTCTTGTGGTTTTAGAGCCCGATTTAGGGACGGCAGTTGTTATAGGGGGAGTGTCTTTGATTCTGTTTTTTATAAGCGGTGCGAATCTTTTGTATTTTTTAGCCTTTGCGGCGCTGGCGGCTTTGGCCGGTCTTGCGCTTTCGGTCACCTCTCCGTATAGAAAGGCACGACTTATTACCTTTTTGGATCCGACACAAGATCCTTTGGGAGCTTCGTATCATATTCGCCAGATCTTGGTTGCCTTGGGGTCGGGCGGGCTTTTCGGTTTGGGTTTGGGGCAGTCGCGGCAGAAGTATCTTTTTCTTCCAGAACCTACAACCGACTCCATATTTGCTATAATCGGTGAAGAACTGGGATTTATCGGCGCGACAGCGATTTTAGCCGCTTTTTTATTTGTCGTCTTTAGGGGTTTGAGTATTGCATTGAAGGTGAAGGATGTATTCGGCCAATACTTGGCAGCCGGCATCACGATTTGGATAGCGGTTCAAGTATTTGTTAATCTGGGGGCCATGGTCGCCCTTATTCCTTTGACCGGCGTTCCCTTGCCCTTCGTGTCATATGGCGGCTCATCTTTGGTTGCGGTACTTTCCGGAGTCGGAGTTTTATTAAACATTTCCCGCCGCAGGGAAAAACTTAAATGAAAAAGATAGTTATAACCGGCGGACACCTGACTCCGGCCCTTGCCGTTGCCGATATTTTAAAGAGGAAGGGATGGAGAATTTACTGGCTGGGAGAAAAATTTGCAGTTGAAGGAGAAAAAGCCCAAACACTCGAGCACAAAACAATACCGGCCTTAGGGATACCTTTTTACCATATTACTACCGCAAAATTCCATAGAAAATTTGTCTTGAGAAGCTTTTTTTCATTATGGAAATTAGGAGTGGGGTTTTTTCAAAGTCTTATTCTTCTGGTGCGCATAAGACCTCAAATTATCCTTTCTTTCGGGAGCTATGTTTCCGTGCCGCCTGCCGCAGCCGCGTGGGTACTGCGCATACCTGTTATTCTCCACGAGCAAACCGCCGCTTCCGGACTTGCAAACAGAATCATTTCAAAACTTGCCAAAAAAATTGCCCTGTCCTTTCCGGAAAGCCTTGGATATTTTCCAAGGAACAAGACTGTGATTACCGGAAATATTGTAAGGGAAAGTATTTTTAAGATCGGTCAGGAGAGGCTGGGCAGAAAACGGAATGAGACCCCCGTGCTTTATATAACGGGAGGGAGCCGCGGCTCGCAGATAATAAACCGACAGGTGATAGCTATTCTGCCAAAACTCCTCCCGCGATTTGTTATATACCATCAAACCGGTTTTATAGACTTTGAGAAAATTAAAAGTGTGAGGGATAAATTGCCGCCAAGTATTCAAAAAAATTACAGCATAGCTCCTCTTTACGGGACCGGTGAAGTTGAAAAAATATATAAAGATGCGGACTTGGCAATCTCCCGCTCCGGCGCAAACACGGTTTCCGAATTGGCAATTTGCGCAATTCCATCAATTCTTATTCCTATTCCTTGGAGTGAAGAAAACGAGCAGGAAAAAAATGCCAAACTTCTTGCTGAACGGGGAGCCGGAATTTTACTGCCGCAGAAAAATCTAAGTAGAACAACCCTTTTGAGAGCCGTGGAGGAGATGTGGGGAAGTATTTATAAGTTCCGCGCAAATGCCCGGAAAGCAAAGGAGTTGGTACCACAAAATGCGGCCCGGAAGCTTTTCGCTTTAATTCAAAAAAGTGTTTAAATCTCGCGGCACATCCTTAAAGAAAATATTCTTTGCGCTTCGACTCCTTTTGGTTTTACCCGTTTTTGCCATTCCGCTATTTTTGGTTAGACACAAGGTTTTTCTTGTAGACGAAGTTCGTTGTAGAACTCAATACGGGCCCTGCTCCCAAGGCGATGAAAATACACTCAACAGCCTAAAAGGTAAAAACTTGTTTTTGTTATCAGCAGATAAGACGGTAGAGAATTTGAAGCAAAGTTTTGCAAACAAGGATGTTTTGCTGCAAAAAATATTCCCAAAGACAGTAGAGATATTTATTGAGAAGAGGAAACCCCTTGTTGCCTTAGCGCAGGAGGATGTCGGCGATCGGGGATTTTTCCTTATAGATAAGGACGGGGTGGTTATTGAATTTGTTAAAGATTCTTGGTTGCCGCTGGTTGTTGTGGAGCGCAAAGAAGAAAATCTCTCGGTGGGGAGCACGGTAAGGGAGGAAATTAAAAAGGCCGCGTCCGTGCTTTATCTATTATATAACGCGCAAAAAGTCGCACGACTTGCGCTTAAGGATGATTTTTTTATAGCATACTTGCCAGAAGGAGGCGAGGTGTATTTTCCCCCAGACAAGGACACCGAGAGTCTGGTTGGTGCTTTACAATTGATTGTTACCAGAAGTAAAATTGAAGGTAATTTGCCCAAGAGTATTGATTTACGGTATAGTAATCCCGTCCTTAGGTACTGAATTATGGCTAAAACTCGCGTTATAGCAGGAATAGATTTGGGTTCTTCAAAGGTGGCAACTCTTATCGCGCAGTATAACGAAGAAGAGGACAAGATTAGCGTTGTCGGAGTTAGTCAGGTTTCTTCAAAGGGTATCCGTAAAGGTCAGGTTGTAGATATTGAGGAGGCGTCAGGGTCTATTATTGATTCTGTTGAACGGGCGGAGCGCATGGCCGGATACAGCGTGGACCGCGCTTTTGTAACAATTGGCGGCGGACATATAGAAAGCCAAAACTCGCATGGCGTGGTTGCGGTTTCCGATCCCTCCGGCGAAATAGGGGATTCGGATGTTGAGCGGGTAATTGACGCGGCGCGCGCCGTTTCGCTCCCCGAATCAAGGGAGATTTTACATGTTGTTCCCAAAGAGTACAAAGTTGACGGAGAGACCCAAGTCAAAGATCCGGTCGGGATGTCGGGGGTCCGGCTTGAAGTTGATACGCATCTTGTAACCGGATCGACAACAGCGGTCAAAAATATTCAAAAGTGTGCTTCCGAGGTCGGTATAACGGCAGAAGGAATTGTCTTTTCGGGTTTGGCCGCAAGCTATTCGGCACTGACCGATACGGAAAGGGAGCTGGGGGTTATTCTGGTTGATTTTGGCGGGGGGACAACCTCGGTTACCGCATTTGTGGAAGGGGCACTGGCCTATTCTTCGGTTTTGCCTATAGGGGGGAAAAATGTAACAAACGATCTTGCGGCGGGACTTCGGGTTTCATTGGAAAGCGCGGAGAAGATAAAAATAAGTTTGGGGGAAGCGGCAAGAAGAAAAAAAGAGGAAGATGAAGAAAAAGACGAACTTGAGCTGGGGGCACTCGGGCTTGAGGAAGGGGGGAAAAAGATTTCAAGAAAAACCTTAACCGAAGGAATAATAAGACCGAGATTAAACGAGATATTTACGATGGTTGGCATGGGGCTGGGGGAAAGCAAAGTGCTTGGGAAAACACCCTCGGGAGTTGTAATTACCGGAGGGGGCGCTCTTACTGTCGGGGCATTGGAATCAGTCAAGAGAATGCTTTCTCTGCCCGCGCGCATCGGAAAACCGGTGGGAGTTTCCGGGTTAATAGACGAAATAGAAGACCCTTCTTTTGCCGGAGCCGTCGGTTTAGTTCTTTACGGGGCCCGTTTGGAAACCGGGGGAAGGGAAAAGAGATTTGTAAGCTTTAATTTTCTTTCCAAGTTTGATCAAATCCAGGTAAAGGGCCTCATTGGCCACATAACGGATGTCGTCAAAAAAATTCTGCCTTAATGCTCTTGCAATTTTTAGAGCGAGTGTTAAAATGAGATGAAATTGAAAAGTCTGCCCCTTTTCTTCTTTAATGGCTTTAGTAAAACCTGATACTTCGCGCTTGGCAAAAATAAGAGTTGTTTCTATTGGCGGCGGCGGCGGAAACGCGATTCGCCACATGATCGAAGAGGGTAAAATGGACGGGGTCGAATTCATCGCCATGAATACTGACGCCCAGGTCCTTCTTGATAATCCGGCGGAGACCAAACTTCAAATAGGCGAAAAAATAACCCGCGGCCTTGGAGTCGGAGGGGATCCGGAGCTCGGCAAAAAAGCGGCCGAGGAATCGCGGGAAAGAATAAAAGAGCTTCTTATTGACTCCGACATGGTATTTTTGACTGCGGGTATGGGAGGGGGAACCGGTACCGGCGCTACACCTGTTGTTGCACAAGTTGCAAAAGAGGCAGGAGCCTTAACCGTTGCCATAGTTACGAAGCCGTTTGCGTTTGAAGGAACCAGAAGAATGGTTTCGGCTGAAGACGGCATAGAGGGTTTGCGGGACAAGGTTGATGCCTTGATAATTATCCCAAACCAAAGATTAATGGATGTTATAGATCGCAAAATGACGCTTGTTGACGCGTTCAAACTTGCCGACTCGGTCCTTGCCCACGGCGTCCAGGGAATCTCCGAGATTATAACTATCCCCGGGCTTATAAATGTGGATTTTGCGGATGTTCGGACCATTATGACCAGTGCTGGCTCGGCGCTTCTTGGCATTGGAACCGGGGTTGGAGAAAACAGAGCTCAAATGGCAGCTCGGGCCGCCATATCTTCTCCGCTTCTTGAGATTTCTATTGAAGGCGCCAAGGGAGTCCTCTTTAATATATCGGGCGGCAATGATCTTACGATGTCCGAGGTGGACGAGGCCGCAAAGATTATTTCCGAAAGCGCCGATGCGGATGCCAATATTATTTTTGGGGCATCAATAAATCCGAAGTTGTCCGACCAAATTAGAATAACCGTCATAGCAACGGGGTTTGACGAGATGCGCTCCCGTCTTGGCAGACTTATCACTCCTCCTGCACTTCAGATAAAGAGAGAAGAACCAAAACCCGAGGAGTTGCCTCTGCAATCCGAAGCCGGGGAGGAGAATAAAGATAAGGAGGAAGAACGCAATGGCAAAGACGAGTGGGGCGAAAAATTCGAAATTCCGGCTTTTTTGAGGCAGGGGAGATGAAAAAAGGAAGGGGGTGAGAAAAAGATGTCTATAAAAGAAAGAATACAAGAACTCAAAAAGGCTGATGCGCTAGCTCGCGAAGAGGCGGAAAAAAGAGAGGCTGCGATTAGGCTAAAAAGACAAAGAGAATTTCCCGGTGCAAAAAAAGCACTAGCGGGTTTGCTGGAGGATTTAAGAGGAAAGGGTGCTCTTTCTATGATCGAGGAAATGATCGGGGAAGAGATTCCGTCTCTTTTATCGACTACGACTCCGACAGTAAAACAGCCCATACCATCTCTTGAAGAATTGGGATCACGAATGTCAACTAAAGAGGAAAGAGAAAGAAGTAGAAAAATATTTGCTTGGAAAGAATGGAGTGCTCAGGTTTTCTATCCTCAATTTTTAGAAGACGGCCGTTGGAATGAAACTTTGCGTATTGAGGTTATAGAAAACGACCGGCGGTATGCGTACCCACGCCCACTGCCCAGCGAGCCAAAAGTTACCGTTAGTTATAATTTAGGGGGAATTCTTACAATATCGGGTAACGGAGTAACATTTTCAGGACCTATCCCAAGTGAAGGAGAAAGAGTTACAATTCTTGAGGAAGCGTTTGCAAGGGCGTTTAAGGATCCTGCAAGAAAGCAACCTGAAAGAATAGGGTTTCATGAGCTTGATAGACCCATAGGTGCGAAGGCTTGAAAAAGATTCCTGGAATGGTTTAAGGTACGCTCCCAAAAAGAAAGAACAGGGCCATGGTTGTTGCCTTGAAAGAGATTGTCTTCTCGAGATACTGTATAGAGGTTTTTGGCTCTTTGCAAGGGGTCACCTTGCGAGGCTAATTTTCGATAAGGAGATGCTGAATTTTCGTAACATCAGCATCACTATTGACAAATGATTCATAAGAGAGGTTTGAATTTGTTTGGGAAAAGAAATTTATTACTTCTTCTGGGCGGAGCCACGAAGTTTTTCTTCTACTGAGATATTCATAATAGGAGCATGGCTGGCCTTGCAAGGCGTCGCCTTGCGAGCCTAAAGCTTGTTTATGAATGTATCTTGAGAGGTGTAGTAACTGTTCATCATCTCCTACTATTACTGCTTTGTAGACTCCCTGATAAAGCGGTCCTACCCTCTTATACTTGCGGTTGAAGTACATTGTATACCGCGTTCCTAGGGAATTCATAAGCTTGTCTATTGATCCAGCACCTTTTTGTTTGATAAGAAGATGGAAATGATTTGGCATTAAACAATAGGCAAATAGAATGATTTCCTGGGCAAAATTATTTAGTCTTAGTAATTTAATTATTTTACCCCGTTCTTTATATGAAATTGTGGGATCTGCTAATCTTTTTTGGAGATTATCTATATCTTTGGGGAGTAAATATTCCTTTAGGTAAGACAAAAAGACTGCGTAGTCTTGGTCATCCTCGAATATCTTTCTTTTTTCAACACCACGGTTATAGAGATGGTAGTAACCGTTTTCTATATATTGTTTGCTAGAATTTCGAGCGGGCACATATCTATAATAACAGTTAACTTTTGGCCTTGCAAGGCGTCGCCTTGTAGGAATTTACATAGCGGTATCCTTTTTGCTACAATGGCCCCATATGGCGAGAAAAGGAAAGAGATTCAAGCCGGTTGACTCCAAGGTTGATTTTCCGGAGATGGAGCGTCGGATTTTGGAATGGTGGTATAAATCCGGGGT
>CAYSOV010000024.1:0-9796 GCA_964432785.1 uncultured Gammaproteobacteria bacterium | reverse complement strand
CTTTTCCTTGGCAGATATCGGTTGTAAACTTCTGGGTTACCCATTCGTATCTGTTATTCGTACTTTGGCCCATGTTTCTGCAGAATAGCCATTCCGGGGCACCGTCTTTTCTTTCAGCCGTTGCAAAGCAACCAAGCTTTGTCTGGTTGCATTCTTCCCCGGGCAAAGCCTTCTCTCCGCTTTCCTGCGTACCTGCGAGTTTGTATCGAAAAGTGATATTTCTTGAGAACATACTTCCGTCCGAGTATTTAACAGTTATAGGGACCGTGTGTGTTGCACCCTTTACCACAATATCCGGAAGGTGGATAGAAAACACTGTTCCTCCAACCCCAAGTTGCTGCCCATTGACCAAAATACCGACTACTGATTTAGTATTTACTTTAGGAATGATTCTTACTTCTTCGGTTTGAAGATCTGGTGCTGCAGAAGGAGTTGGGCCTGGAGCAGTCTTTCCGCCAAAAATAGGAATAAAAACCTTTTCTTCCTCACGATCAACATATATATGGATAGGTTCAGTAGTGCATACTGTTTTTCCTAGTTCATCTTGGATGCCAACATAGCGTGTATATATTCCGGGGGCTATATACCGATATTCTCGTGACCAAAGGGTTGTGTTTGAGTAATTTTGAACCTCTACGGGAATAATTGAGATGCCATTATTTAATCCTCTCCAGTAAGCAGTGGCTCCCGGAGGGTCATTTTTAATTTCCCATTTTATTGATTCACCCCCCCTAATAAATGTTTTGGAGGCTGTAAGGGAACATATAGTCTCTCGAGAAATCGGCACGCCGGGTTTAGGGGATGTTGGTATAAGCCCTTTATTTGTAGCCTGGAAAACAAACTCTAGCTTGTCACCTGCTCGCGCTGGTTTATCCTGGCACTTTCCTATAACTCTACCATAGTTTCCATCCTTGTCTATTTCGTCAACCCAACATGTAATTTTATACTGCCCGCCAGTTCGGATTGGCTTGCCGAGAATATCAGTAATGGTATATTCTCTTGCTTTGGTAGTACCAGGAGATACCTCTAGGTTTGGTGATCCTGTGATATTGTTAATCGTTAAAAAGGAGCAGGAATTGTCCCCTCCTGTTATTTCGCATATTTCGGGGGTTAAAATTATTTTATTTTCCAGTTTATTTTCCAGATAGTACATAACGCGGATCTCTTGCTTTTTAGCTATTGCCACTGTTTCTGCCGAGGGTATTCCTACCCCAGTTTCCTTTTGGCTAGCTGTAAGATAAATACGACTTCTTTCTCCGCAATCAACCCAATCCGATGGTCTCCGGAAATCACCACTACACTTAAGATTACTTGAGCCGTACACATTAGCAACTAAAAAATAAAGCCCCTGCCTGTGCGGTGTAAAAGCTATAGTAAATTTTTGAGGCTGTCCGGGTATTCCGGATGTAAATTGAGCCTTCCCAATTCGACAGAAATTTCTGACTCTTTTGTCACCCTCACACCCTTCTTCACCGCCTTCACCGCGAAATTCAACCCAGATTTCAGCGGCATCAAGTGTTGAGTCGCTCTGTGCCCATATTGTAATTTGATTAGGTTCTCCTACGATTATTGTTTGGTTTGTTTCAATACGGGCTTCTATTCCATAAGAGCCGATAACGTTAATATAAGCATAGTTGCTGGAGAAGCTTCTTACTATTTCATTATTGTAATAAAGATCAAGAGAAACCATGATGGTGCTTTGGCCAAGAGAGATGTTGGTAGGAATCTTGAACTTAAGGTGGTTTTTATCATACTCTACGGGATCTATGAACTCAGAAATGTGAGAAATCACAATGGACGGTTTGGAATTAAACCCTTCTTTCTTGTAAACAAAAAGGTTCCCATAAAGAGTGACTATATCCCCTGGTTTTGCCGAAGATGGCTCCACCTTTTCAATGCGTGGAGATGGTGAATAAATCTTAAATGGATGGGGAATGGACCTAATTTGCTTTCCATTTCTAGTAGCCTGTAATAGAATATCTCCCGAGATGGCATAAGTCGGAATGGTCGCCTTTATTTTATTGACGTCAACCCGTTCGACGCTAAATGCAGGTTCGTCTTGGGGAGGGAAAAATACTTTTAGATCTTGATCTTCTGGCAGTAGGCCTTCTGTATGTATTGTAATACTGTTCCCCTCAAAAGCTTCACCTACCGTTTCAATACTTGTGATCTTTATATCTTCTGATGCTGTCTTAAGACATCCGTCAAATTTAAGGTCTTTATATCCTTGGCCCCCAAAGAAGGGGCTGTGCTTCAAAAGTGTTCTTTCTGGGTTGACACATGAATCGTTAAACCCGATGGTCTTAAGAGGTCTGCCTCCAGATCCGTACCCCATCAAAGAATAGTTCCATTCATCGGCATTTGGGTAGAACTTTTTATCGAGGTCGGGTCTGCATTCATTGGGCTTGGCAACCGAACACGGGTGTGCCACTGCCCATCTTGAGGCCATTAAAAGACCAAATGCGTGGCCCAACTCGTGGGCAATAGTTCTCATAGCTATCTCTCCGGTACAGGAAGTGCCGTATGTTGCTTGGCATAGTAATTCAGCGTATCGAGAAGTATTCCCTTTTAGTCCTCTCAAGACTGCTTCCCCCATGTGCGTAAATCCGAAATCCGTATCTTCTCTCCACTCTGCCATTCCTAAATAAGGAAGAACAAGTCCCGCAACAAATACATTAAAGACATGCTGCCCTTTTATATCAGGAAAATTTACCGGAAGCCCTTCTTCAGACAAGACCTTCTTTGTATTTGTGAACTCGCTACAATCTACCATATATGGTGGGCCTTCTGGCCATTTACAGAGATCTTTTAAGGTTCTCTTAGATTTTACTACAATTGGGTCGCCGTTTTCTTTGTTTATTTTAAAAGTTTGACCTCCAAGGATTTCCGCATACCTTGCTTGAATTTTTTTGACAGCTTCTGATACCAAACTTGGGTATTCCGGGTCTAGTTCAACATCGGCTGGCACAAGAATAACATTGGTTACAGTATAAGCTGGAAAGGAATATTTGTTTTGTGAAAAAACACTCTTGCTTTTTAAAGAAACTGCAAGAGCAACACTGGTTATTAATAAAAAGACAATCAATAGAAGTTTCTTCATATTTTATTTGCAAAAATTTGATTTTGATTAAGATCGAAAATTCGCACAATTCCTCC
The DNA here is from genome assembly GCA_964432785.1 of uncultured Gammaproteobacteria bacterium. Lineage (GTDB taxonomy): Bacteria > Patescibacteriota > Microgenomatia > UBA8517 > UBA10165 > CAYSOV01. The sequence goes on along the minus strand of CAYSOV010000024.1, from coordinate 6,640 downwards.
AGGGGTGTATGGAGTCGCCACTCCAAAATCCCATACTTTTGGATTGTCTTCTCGGGGAAAGATACTCATAACCCTATAACTCCTGTAGATTATTTCTCCTTGCACATTTTCTACAACCACCTGAAAAGCCCATCCCCCTTCTTTTGGTTGAGGTTTTTCGGTGACTAATGGCGTGAACAGATCTGTGTTTGTTATTCGGGGTTCTTCTTTTAAGTGAGCAGTATTAGTTGTTGTATCTAACTCCAAAACCCCAAACCAGACTTCCCCATGAGTTTGTGTTTTCTGTTGATTTACAGTTGGGTCTTCTTGAACTGTAAATTTTTTCCATGGTTTATTTTGTATCAAATACCAAGACCCAATCAGGAAGACGCCAGTTAGTACCAAGAGGAGTGCAAACTTAAGAAGATTTTTCTTTGGTTTTTGGGGAATCGGATTGGAATTTACTATTATTGGGTAGGAGTCGGCGGACATTGACTTATTTATACGCTATCCCCGATGCTCTTTTCAACCTTTCAGACTATCCTTTCAATTTTTGCCCCCAGACTTCTTAATTTTCCGTCAAAATCTTCATATCCTCGCTCGATGACCTCCGCGTGCTCGACAGTACTTTTACCTTCCGCTGCCAAAGCCGCCAAAACCAAAGCGCCCCCGGCCCTTATATCGGGGCTCGGTATAATATCGCCATGGAACTTTCTTGGCCCCGTAACTATAACCCTGTGCGGATCGGCAATGATAATATTTGCTCCCATATCAATGAGGTGATCAACGAAAAATATTCTCCATTCATACATCCAATCATGGCAAAGAACGGTTCCTTCCGTTTGTGTTGCCAAAACTATAAATTGACTCATTAAATCCGTCGGGAAACCGGGCCAAGGCCGAGTATGAAACTTCTTTTGTCTGGCGACAAGACGGGAGGGTTTAATATGCAAAGTATTGGCGTTCTTAAACTCCCAACTAACACCCATCTTAGAAAGATAGGCAAGTATCATCTTTAGGTCCTCCGCCAAGGCATCCTCTATCTCTATATCCCCGTTCGTAATTGCAGAAGCTATGGCGAAGGTCCCTACTTCAATATGTTCCGGTCTAACCCTGTGCTCTACCCCTTTCAGTTTTCTTGCCCCTTTAATCCGAACGATATTACTGCCTTTTCCCTCAATTTTTGCGCCCATAGAAAGAAGCATTTCTTCAAGATCGACAACATGGGGCTCGGCAGCCGCTCCTTCAATAATTGTTTCTTCCGAGATAGCAGAAGCCGTTATAAGAGCCATTTCGGTTGCTGTAACGGATGCTTCTTCAAGAAAGATGTTGGCGCCATGCAATTTTTCAGCCTTAACTATATAACTTGAATGGTTGCCGCGGGTCTTGGCCCCAAAAGAGGAAAGGACATTTATATGGGTGTCAAGAAGTCTTTCGCCTATGGAATCTCCGCTTGGCCTTGGTATCTCAACTTCGCCGAAACGCACAAGAAGGGGGGCGGCCAAGACAACAGACCCTCTTATTCTGCCGGCAAGCTCTTCATCCGGATGGCTTGAAGAAAGGCCGTGGTTATCAATTAGAACTTCGCCATTGTGGTCATACTCCACTCTGCACCCTAAAGACTTGAGAATATTAACCATTACTTCAACATCTCTTATGCGCGGAGAATTCGTCAGCTTGGTAGAGGAGTTTGCAAGGAGCGCGGCAGACATCAGCCCGAACATGGAGTTTTTATTCCCGCCTACCTTAACTTTTCCTTTAAGTTTTGTTCCGCCTGCGATCTCGAGCCTGGCCATGCGTTGTATAGTATACCAAAGCCAGGACAACAAGATAATAGGATAATAGTGAACCAGTCATAAAATGACTATTATCTTATCATCCTGATATCCTATTATCCTCCCACTCCTCCTTCCGGTTTTATCCCCATATACGGAAATAGGTCTCGCGCTATGGAAAACCAAAGGGGAGCGGCGGTTTCCGAACCCCAAGGAGAGCTTTTGGGCTCCCATAAACTTACAAGCATCACGAATTTTGGATTGCTGGGGGAAGCAAATCCTATAAAAGAAGCAATTGTTTTTTCCGGATCGTAGTGTCCCGCAATCGGTATTTGCGCGGTACCCGTTTTTCCGGCAACTTTAAAACCTTTAGGTTTGGCCCATTTTGCCTCGCCGTTCTCTATGGCCTTTATCATCATCTCCGTAATTTTTCCTGCTGTTTCTTTGGAAATAACCTGTTCCCCTAGTTGAGGGGGAACATCATGCTCCTTAATTTGGGTTATCACCTTATCAACAACCTGCGGAGCGGCCAGCATCCCTCCGTTTGCTATGGCGCCCACTGCTCTGACCATTTGTATAGCCGTTACGGCAATACCTTGACCAAAACCCGCAGTAGCCAAGTCAATAGACGCCCACTTGTCTTTATCGCGCAGCGCAGGCGCCGCTTCTCCCTGAAGGTCGATATTCGTTGCCTTTCCTATACCGAATTTATCAAGATATTCAAGAAGTTTATCTCTGCCCAGCTTTTCCGCGGTCCACACCATGCCAATGTTATCCGAATGCTCGATAATCTCGGTTGCCGTTGAGTCGGGATAATATTTCTCGTTCCAGGTCTTTATTGTATATTCGCCTATTCTTCTTGGCCCCGAGCAAGCATCGCATTTTTCATCTGCAGTAACTACTCCTGCATCCAGGGCCGCGGACATAACCAAAACCTTAAATATAGAACCGGGCTCAAAGGATTCGCCAATCACCGGATTTATAAACTCCTCCTGCTTAAATAAAGTAAACCGAGACGGCGAGTAGGCCGGCAGGGAAGCCATCGCCAAAATCGCTCCGTCTTGGGGTCTTGCCACAACAACCATCCCCCGCGATGCGCCATACTTCTCCAAGCCTTCTTTAAGATGCTTCTCTGCGATAAATTGAATAGAGCGATCAATATGTGTTTTCAGGGTCGCCCCGTCCAAAGCGCTTATTTCCCAAAAATCACCAAGAAGAATAGGGTTCCCCAAAGCGTCTTTCTCCCATGTTTTTTTACCCGACGCGCCGGACAATGTTAAGTCATAGTATCCCTCGAGGCCAAAGTATCCCCTATCCTCTCCTGCGGCGTCCTTGCCTACAAAACCCAAAAGATGTGCGGACATAGAGCCTTCCGGATAGCTTCTGTCTTCCTCCTCGTCAAACCCTACATTGGCAATGCCAAGCGCCTCGATTTTACTTTTAGTTTCCCTGCTTACTTTTCGTTTAACGGGAACCCATGCCGCATCCTTCTTTGCCAAGACTTCTTTAATTCTCTCTTCCTCGTCCGTGATTATTTCCCCTTGTGTCCTCCCTGAAGGACTCGCCTCCGTTTCTTCATAGTCGGATATTAAAAGCGGCGCAAGGGCCTTGGCAATTTTCTCCGGCTCGGAAATTTTTTTTGGCTGGGCCCACAGGAGAAAGGATTGTTTTGAAGAAACGAGAGGAAAGTTATCCGACGCAAGAATCGAACCGCGTTTGGCCGGCACCTTCGTTCGAACTTGCTGCTGACTTTTAGCAATGCCTGCCAGCTCGCCTGCGGCCACAATTTGCCAATGGAAAAGCCTCCATAAAAGAAGGGCCCCCAGCAAAAAGAAGAAAATAACTAAAAATTTAACTCTTTTTTCCGTTGAGGAGTTTGCGAAAGTTTTGCCGGAAACCATTATCGTGGCAAAAAAGCAACGGGCAGGCTTGCGTCAAGGTAAATGACCTTCTCCGGTTTGGCAAGCTCCAGCCGAGAAATATCTTGGGCAATTTTGGACAAAGCGTTTTTTTGAGCCAACTCTTCGCGCAATGCTTGATTATCGCGTAGTAATTTTGCAGCCTCGGCGTCAAACCTTGAAAGCTCCTGGCCTTTTCCTGCCAATAATGCACCCACGGTAAGCTGCAACCCAATAACAAGGATGAGCAAAAGAAGCATTCCCCCAAAAATCTTGCTCACTTTTTGCTTTTTCCTTTTTACTTCTTGCTTCCCCATTATATTTTTTCTCCAACTCTAAATTTCGCGCTCCTTGACCTTGGGTTTTCCTCTATCTCGGCAAGGCTGGGAGTAATCGGCTTTTTGGTTAAAATCCTTATTATTTCCTTTTTTTCTTCTTCCTTGAAAAATTGCTTCACGCGTTTGTCTTCGCCCGAGTGAAAACTTATAACAAGTAATCTTCCTCCGGATTTTAAAAGTTCAATCGCCTGCGGCAGGGCAGCCTCCAGGTTTTCAAACTCCAAGTTTACGGCAATTCTTAAGGCCATGAAGACCTTGGTTGCGGGATGTATTTTTTGCCTTTTGCCCGCCCCGTACCGTATAGTGCCGGGGCCTTTTACTTTTTGCCTTCCTCCATATACATCCTCGATGACCTGCCGCAAATCCGTCGTCGTTTTAAAGGGCGCTACAGAACGGGCGACGCAAATAGCACGAGCAATCTCCAAAGCACGCTTTTCTTGACCAATTTCATAAAAGAGTTCATAAAGTTTATCCTCCGGCAAGCTGTTTATTAAATCACAAGCCTTTACTCCAAGCCCAGTCGAAAGCCTCATATCAAGAGGTCCGTCTCTTGAGAATGAAAGACCCAGGTCCGGCTCGCCAATTTGGAAGCTTGCTACTCCAAGGTCAAAGAGAATCCCGTCTACCTTCCTAAAGCCCGCGTTTTGGGCAATCTGAAGAATATCCCTGAAGTTTCCTTGAACAAGACGCACCTTCGGGGAAGGGCCCGCCTTCGCCAAGGCTCCGGCGGGCAGGCAGACTCCCTTAATCCTTTCTTCAGCCAAACGCAAGGCAACAGGCGAGACATCTATTCCTAGGACTTCTCCTCCGCTTTTTAAAATTGCCTCCGCATGACCACTTCCCCCAATAGTGGCATCTATAAATCTGCGACCGGGTTTTACATCAAGGAAATACAAAACTTCCTTGAGTAGTACGGGTTTGTGTTCTTCCATTTGATGTTACTGAATTCATTGGCGTTACTTTTCTTTTGTCACTTTTTCTATCATCTCTTCCGCTTTTTCAATTACTTCCTTTTCGTGTTCTTCCCACCTTTCTTTCGCCCAAACTTCAATCCTATTGCCCAGCCCAAGAAAAATCACCTCGTCCTCCATCCCGGCATAATTCCTCAAGGGAAGCGGAACCACGAATCTCCCCTGTTCATCCAAAGTTATCTCAAAAGCGCCTCCCAAGAGGAATCGCTCGGAAACCCTTAGCGGCACTCCCAAAACACTATCCTTTGTAACCCTCTCGACAACCTTGTGCCAAGCTTCGGGGCCAAAAATCGCCAGCGACCCTTCGTACCAGCGAGAAAGGATTATTCTCTCTCCAACCTCTTTCCTGAACCTACTTGGTAAAGCAACCCTTCCCTTCTTGCTTAGTTTTTGTATATATTGCCCGACTAGCATAGTGATAGTGAACAGGACAAAGTGATAGGAATTCCTGCTAACGCTAAACCCTATCACTAACTCTTAACTAGTGGGCAGTTTGTAATGTGCAAGTGGTAAATTTAGACACAGTGGCTTCACCACAGGGTGCCACTTTTCACCACTTTCATCCATTTTGAAACACTTTTCACGGCTTGTCAAGGGGCAAATAGCCATTTGCCCTGCAGACCCCGTACACGCGCTCTTGCGACGCAAACACGGAGTATTTGGGAGCAAACAAGCGTTGTACTGGGGTCAAGTCCCAAAAAAAAGAAGAAGATCTTACTCCGAAGCTACTTTGATGAAGGCACCCAATGAGGTTGTCTTGTCGTCTGTTAACTTCACCCATTTACTACCATCCCATATATAACTATCTCCATCCCCGGAAAGAGCAACCTCTGCCGAAACTTTGGATTTGACGGCGAATACACCGAACGGTCCGGCAGTAACCCGTCCGGGCGGGTTTCCGGGCAGACCAACGGTATCCATTACAACATATCTCTCTGTGCTAATCTTCCCTAAATCAAGCTCGAACCCGTCCATTTTTAAGGCCTTGGCGCTTTCTTTTACCTGGAAATTCCCCTCAACTTTAGCAATAAGCTTTCCGTCATCGTCTCGATATTTAACGGTAATAGTTCCGTCCCTAACTCCCTTATCGCACCTTCTGTTCCCGCTTGATTCCGTGCCAAAAAGAAGCTCTCGCGTTACGCTTGTTTTCCCGTTTAGTTTTACGGTCCCGGGAACCCCTTGGGTTATTCCGCTGTCCACTTTGTAAACCACCTCGTATTCAAGCTCGCTTGCGGCTTTTTTAATTCCCGAGATATTCAGGGTATATTCACAGCTTAAACCCGGAACAAGGCTGACAAACGGTTTTTCTTCTAAAGAAAGCTCTTTGGCTTTCTTCTCTTCTTTTGCTTTTGTAGAGGCCTTACCGGGTTCTTCCGAAGTTTCGGGGCTTGGTCTAAGAAGCCAAAAGGCCGTGCCCGCGACCGCAAGCCCGGCTAAAACTATTAAAAAAATGGGCAGTACCTTTTTCATTATTCAAATTGTCATCTTGATACCTAGTTATCTTGCTATATTTTGGATACAAAAGTCAAATCCTAACAAGTTAACAAGGAAGCTAACTAACAAATTAACTTCTCTTTAAACCACTTAATTAATTTGTCAACAGCTATCCGCTCCTGTTCTGCGCTGTCTCTGTCCCTTACTGTTACTGTATTATCCTCTAATGTCTGATAGTCAATGGT
>CAYSOV010000023.1:5493-9942 GCA_964432785.1 uncultured Gammaproteobacteria bacterium | reverse complement strand
TCACACTGGGTATCATCATGCCCGGCACGACCAGCGTCGCCCAAGCCGGCGGAGGCCCGACCGGGGTCCCCTGGCTACGGGTCTATCAAGTAGACCCGCGGTCAGTCTACGCTGACGCAGCCGGGTCGGCCGTGGTAATCGCGTTCGACACGAAGGGCCTCGGCACCCTCGAGTCTATCGAGATATGCCACAATAGGCACGTTGGCTGCTCGTCATCCCGCTCGGGTTTCTACCTCGGGGGATATGACTGGGGCAACAGCATCCAGACCGGATGGACCTGGATGGCGTCTACTCCAGCCGGGGGCGTTCTGCGCACGCGCGCGATACTGACAACCCCCGACGGTCGGAGAGAGGTCATCTCTACCGAGGAGACCGAGCTCCAACCGACACGGGAAGCTTCCAACGAAACCTGGGTCTTCATCGACCAGGCCCCCTCGAAGATCGGGGAAACCCTCAAGTTGCGCATCGAGCGCGACCTGGGTCTTCCGATCATCCGATCGGAAGTCTGCATCACCGGCATGACTACTAGCATAGTCTGGGCCTGCCGGTACGAGGACGAACGCGACTGGGGTCTATTGCTGAACGGCGCGGGTACCCAGTTTCTCGACCTGACATTGAGTCACCCAAACCTCGTCCGTGAAGGACCGCGAGGGAAACTGCTAAGTTTCCCGAACGGAGCCCAGATCACGGCAAGGTATACCATGGTGGACGGAAGCTCTGTGAGCTTCCAGTCTCAATCTCTCTCTTTCCCCTAACCTCGCCGCCGCCAGCCAAGCCAAACTCTGTGAGACAACGGTGTCTCACAACCCCCCTATACCAAAGGTTTGTTACACAGCGGCGTGTAACAATCCCAGATAGTATAGGGTACAGCCCCGGAGGGTTCTGTTACACAACGATGTGTAGCAACCCCCGGGGCTTTTTCTTGCCCAAAAACTCTTCAAAAATCAAAAACCCTAAAAACACTAAGGTTCCACTTTTAACCTATTCTAACCTAAGGATCTAACTCTAACCTAAGGACCTAACTCTAATCCAGGGATCTAAAGGAGAATGTCGTTTCTGCTTCACTGCTTCAGTGCAATAGAGCAAGACAGGAACAGATTTATTTCTTCTTCCGGTAAAAATCATTGAAGGCTTCGCGTAAGCTTTTATCTAAAACGGCTTCCCTTTCTTTTTAATGATTTGAATCATCGAAGTCTCCTGTACAAGATATTAATAACATATCGTACAGTAATCCAACTTTCCACCCTGCCAGTTCCAACCCTACCCGTACACAAACAAAGATACACTACCTCTTATTAAACCAATAATCCAAAACCTCCTTTACAACCGGTGCTGCGACGCGGGAGCCTTCCCCGCCTCCTTCGACTAAAGCCGTCACTACGATTTCGGGTGCTACCTGGGCAGACTCTGTGGCAGCAGGCGCGAACGATGTAATCCATGCGTGAGTTAAGCCTTCCTTATTCGTCTCGGCGGTTCCTGTTTTGCATGCAATCCGCCAGCTGGCGGAGCGGTTGAATTTGAAACCAAATAAAGGAAACGCCGTCCCTCCCGGCGAGCAGGCACCAATCATTCCTTCGGTTATCAGACCCAGAGTCTCTGCTTTAAATCCTAAATCCTCACACCCTGCGTTTTGCGTTTTGCGTTTTGCGTCTTGCAAGCCGTCATCTAACAATAGATATGGCCAACACAATCTCCCTCCGGACGCCACAACCGAAGTCATACTGTTAATCTGCAACGGAGTCGCGGTTATGTCCCCTTGTCCAATACTTATATGATAAGTGTTTCCTAAAAACCAGCGCTCGCCTTTTACTCTTTCTTTCCACTCGGGGCTCGGAACAAGACCACCGACTTCTCCGGGTAGATCAATCCCCGTCTTTTTACCCAGCCCGAAGCGCTCCCCCCACCACGCGAGTCTATCGACCCCAACCATCTCCCCCAGTTTATAAAAGAAAGTATCGGTAGACCGAGTAATTGCGCGAGCCAAGCCAATTTCGCCCTCCTTGCGGCCGTATTGAGTAAAGTACCAGTTTGAATAAGAAAACTCGCCTATCCTTATAATTCCGGGGTCATCAAAAGTGTAATTTCCGTCAATTTTTCCGTCTTCAAGCCCGGCCGCTGCCGTCACGATTTTGAATGTTGACCCCGGATGATAAGCGCCCCCTATTGCTCTATTAAAAAACGGCATATTCGGGTCATCTGCCAGGGTTTGGTACTCCTTGTTAATTTTTTGAGGATCAAATGACGGCGCGGAAACCAGAGCCCGCACTTCGCCCGTTATCGGATCTTGGGCAACCACCACACCTTTTACAACCCCGGTATAAACGGCTCCGTTTCCCTCCCTGTCTCTATCTTCTATTAATGACTTGTACGCCTCCTCTTGAAGTCCGGCGTCAATTGTCAATTTTATGGTTTCGCCGGGGACGGGCTCTCTGCGACCAAGCTTTCTTATCACCCTTCCGCGCGTATCAACCTCAATTAGCTCCTCGCCGTTCACGCCACGCAGTAAACATTCATATTGGGCCTCAATACCCATGCGGCCGATTAAATCACCTAGTCCATATTTGACATTTGTCATTTGACATTTGTCATTTGACACTCCCGCGACTTCTTCGCGGCTTGCCTCATTAACATACCCTAAAACATGGGCGGCGGCAGGCCCTAAAGGATATTCCCGGCCTATATCAATAAGTATACTTGCCCCGTCAGACGAGGTTTGAAGCCTCAATGCCTCTTCCCGGGAAATAAGCGTTGCCTCAATTACAACTCCCCCTTCGGAGAACTTTGCAAGTTTATAAAGAGGCGCATTGCGCGCAAGAACCTTTCCGTTCCTATCCAAGATCTCTCCCCGCGGAGCTTTAATCGGAATTCTTCTTATCCTGTTTCCTTCGGCCAGCCCTCTAAAATACGCTCCGCGGATAATCTGCAGGTCGACTAATCTTGTAATTGCAATAAGTATAGAAATTGAAAGAATGATTATAAAAAGTACCCAACGAGGGTGTCCTGGCATAGACCGTCGCCGGTAGACCTTGCCGCTTTTTATAATCCCTTCCCCGAAAGAAATTCCCAGACCTTTCATATCGAAATTAATACGCAATAGTTATTACTTAATCCTTATTCCTTTCTCCGCCCTCTGCCAGAAAAATTTGAAAATAAAAATTGCAATAAGCCCCGCAACCACGCTTGGGAATATAGGCAAAACCCCAAAAACAATTTTTGCGCGAATTAAATTAACAGCGCCCGCAAAAATTCCCCAAAAAACGGGTCTATTCAAAGGCACCTGATCCGCTATCAAAAAAAGCGCGGCGCCAGATAGAATAAAAACCAGCGAAGTCGCCCCCAAAGTCTGACTTTGCCCAAGATCAAAAAGCAGTCCTCCTAAAAGAAGTATTGGCAAAAATTTCTGCGGTTTGCTGTAAGGGGTAAAAAGAGCAACTAAAATTCCCTCTCCAAAAACCGGCGGCAAAAAGGGGCCCTGTAAAAAACCAAAGACCAGAGATAGTAAAAGAAAAGTACGAGCCTTCATATAATATTTTCTATATTTTCATTTTCTATTTTTGGAAATTCATATAGCAAATAGTAAATAGCGAAATAGAAAATATCCTAGAATCTTGTTATCAAAAACACAAAATCCAATTTTGCCGGATCGACTGCCGGTTCTACCTCCGCTTCTTGAAATGCACCTTTTATTTCTAAAACCTTTGTTACATACCCTACCAGAAGTTCCGGGGGCAGACCCTCTCCGGAAGTTACAACAATATCTCCTTCGTTAATTGTCTCGGACGCAAGAACCTGCTCAAGTGTTAATCTACCTTGCCCGACAAGTATTCCCGCACCGTGTCTTTCTCCCGTTTCCCCGTCCCTTATAAGAACCGTGTTTTTTGCCGACTCGCTTGCGGGCAAAACAACGGTTGCCTTTTTACCCGAAACATTCTCCACAAGGCCCAGAAAAACCCCACCCTTATCTCCGGATGTAATAACAGGCATACCCAAAGAGGGCACGGTATCGCTTGTCAAAAACATCTTATCGGCAAAAACGCTCACCACACGGGCCGGTTCAAAATGCCAAGACGGCGGCAGAGTCGCCCCGAGTAAATGCCGAGCGCGAACATTCTCCTCTTCCACTCCTTTTAGTGAGGCCAGCTTCGCTAATAGCCCCGCATTTTCCGCCTCCATCTCCCGTATTTTTTTGTCTTTTTCATTCTCCGAAGAAAAACCTGAAAAACGGGCAAAAAGCGCAACTCGTGCGCGGAAAAGCTGCGACCCAACGGGGGTCGTGACCCCTTGCGCAAATCGGTGTAAATCTGCTAAAAATCCGCGCCTATCCGCGTATATTATCGAAATAGAAAATAGAAAATAGAAAATGAATAAATAGAAGGTGTTGCTTTTTCCCATCGCGCCCATACCTCAAGGAGAGTATACCATCCTCGTGCATCAGAAAGTGATAAAATA
>CAYSOV010000023.1:0-5393 GCA_964432785.1 uncultured Gammaproteobacteria bacterium | reverse complement strand
GTAACCCTAACCCTTTTGAGCAGACTTGTATCTTCCAAGACCTTCGCGGTTCCGCGAACAACGGTAGTTAGCGGATCTTCGGGAACCCAGACGGGAATTTTCATAGTTTCCGAAATCAATTGGTCAATTCCCCGGATAAGCGCTCCGCCTCCGGTTAGAAGAATCCCCCGCTCCATAATATCCGATACCAGCTCCGGCGGGGACTCCTCCAAAGTTTCGGCAATCCGGGTAATTATTTGTTGGACAACCGGAATAAGCGCTTCCCGAATATCCTCCGAGGAAACTTTAACCGATTTCGGCAAACCCGTCTCAAGATCCCGACCCCGGACAACATAATGTCTTTCAGGCCTTTGAGCGGTTGCGCTCCCCAGCTCTATTTTCAATTCCTCCGCCGAGGTCTGGCCAAGCAACAACGAATAGCGCATGCGAAGATAGGAAACTACGGCCTCGTCCATCTCATCCCCGGCTATGCGCAACCCCCGGTTAAGGACTATCCCGCCCAAAGAGATAATTGCAATTTCGGTCGTTCCTCCCCCTATATCAACAACAAAAATCCCTCCCGGTTCGGAAACCGAAAGCCCGGCGCCTATAGCCGCGGCCATGGGCTCCTCGATTAAAAAGGCTTGTCTTGCGCCGGAAGACAAGGCCGCTTCCTGAACCGCACGGCGCTCAACCTCGGTAACACCCGAGGGAATGCCGACTACAACTTTAGGCTTCGGAATCTTCGGAAGGCCAAGAGGCGCAAGCGAGTAGGCGCCCCGCGGCACCTCGTGCACTTCCTTTATAAAATAGGAAAGCATTGCGGCCGTTGCGTCAAAATCAGCAATAACCCCGTCCTTTAAGGGACGCACGGCTTCAATAGTCTGCGGGGTTCGCCCAAGCATCCTCTTTGCTTGACCGCCTATTGCTAAAAGCTCCTTGGTTTTTTTGTGTCGCGCAACAACCGATGGCTCTCTTATAACAATGCCTTTCCCTTTGACATAAACGAGGGTGTTTGCGGTCCCGAGGTCTATTCCGATATCGTGGGAAAAGAGAGAGAAAAATTTATCAAACATATCAGTTTAAATTCGAATATCGAAGCACGAAATACGAAACAAGTTTGAATTTGTGATATTAGAATTTAGATATTGTCTCGAATTTCGGATTTAGGATTTCGAATTTTTAATTAGCAGGTTGGCTTGTAGTATACCACCCTCCTTGCTAAGATAATAGCAACCCGTGAAGAGGTTTCTTAAGGGGTCTTTAATTCCCGAGCAAGCTGGGTCTCAATCTTCCTTTTAATAAAAGTTGGCAAATTACGCAATTCGTCTTCGCTACCTTTTGGGACTACATAGGGACGAACGAAAGTATACCCTGCAGGCAGATTCTCCAGGACTTTTATTCCAGTTCTTTTCTCAAACTCTATCAATTCCAGCCGGTGCTCCTCTGTCAAATTGGCTCTGCGTTTATGCCCAACTACTCTATGGGGAACAACTGGCCGTGGTGGCCCTTCATAAGGCGGTCGTTCTATTCTCCCAGTATGAACAATTCGAGGAATATATACAACTTGCGGTTGATCTCTTCTCCCTATCAGTTTTATAAGTCCTCTTCTTGCTCCTAAGTCCTTATATCTTGTTTGGGGAAGCTCGATTGCTGTCACTAAGTCATGATAAACCTCGCCCAAAATAAGGACAATATTGGGTTCTTTAAATCTATCTTTTCTATAGGGATCACTACTTGAAGCATTAATAAACCAGTTCAAGTTATCAAGATTTAACCAAAGGAATGCTTCCCCTTTAGAGGTAAAGATTCTGGCAAACAAAATATCCCCAGATTGTATAAGAACCATTCTTTCTAAATCACCGGATCTTCGGAATCTTACCTCTGCTCCCGCTGGGGGAACAATGTACCTTTGACTATAATAAGCATCTTCTATTAAATATTCGAGTGTCGACCTTGATCTTGGAATTCGAACTCTTTCCCAAATATTAGCAGGAATCATTCCGTCAGGAACGACAATTAATTCTTTTCTTCCAATCAGGTGTAAATTATGCAAATAACAAAGAGTGTCATTAGAAAATATACCTTTAAAATCCTTATCCTCGGTTGGCCACTGAATATTTTTCCAATATATTCCATCCTTTAACCCTACCAATGCCCGATTGGGACCGCAAACCAATAAATATAAGCTTATAATATTAAATGTTAACATTGTCCGAGGGACATCTGGAAAATTTCCGGGTTGTGATACAATATTTATAAGTTTTGGGAAAATATAAAATTGTCTTTTATCTTTAATACCTTTAGCCAAGCTTTTAAGAAAACGGCCCTTCTTTTCAATATAAGAAATACCCATCCTTCCTTCCCGTGCATCATCCTGAAATTCTCTCTCAATATCATAAAGATCTGATAAGATATCAGTCTCTCTTCCCTTTGTTCCCGCTATAACAATTGGTTCCAAAGAAATACCTGGGCTGTTATATATTAAAGTAGTGCACCCTACACACGAAGCTAACACCACCCTTTCATCCCAGCTCAATGTAACCTTTTCTTGTTCATGAAGCTGCTTACCCGAGTCTCTAGTAAAGCGATTTCTTTCTCTCATAGTACGCGGATGCTAACATGAAATCTCCTCTTTCACAAGAGAATAGTTTGCTAGCAATCGTGATATCATTCTATATATGCGAAATGGCGTATTAAATACCGTACAGGGGATAATTAACACCTGTTTTTATCTCCTTTTTTTTCTTGTCCCCCTAATTTTCACCCCTTGGAGCTTTGAACTTTTTGAATTCAATAAGATGATACTTGTTTATGCCCTCGCTGTGATCATCCTTGCGTGCTGGACAATAAAATCCATACTTGCCGGAAAGTTTATTTTTCGCCGCACCCCGCTCGATATTTTCCTTTTTGGTTTTTTAGTTTTTCAGTTTTTCAGTACTTTAGTTTCCATTGACCAGCACACCTCTATTTGGGGCTATTACACAAGGTCCAACGGAGGTCTTTTATCCACCGTAGTCTATATCACCCTTTTCTACGCTTTTGTTTCGAATATGGACATACGCAAAACGCAAAACGCAAAACGATACATACTTTCGTCCGCGCTGATAGTCTCTATATGGGGAATTCTTGAACACTTTGGAAGAAGTCCAAGCTGTCTTTTGTTAACGGGAAGTTTTGATGCTTCCTGCTGGGTCCAGGATGTGCAAACAAGAGTCTTTGCGACTCTGGGTCAACCCAACTGGATGGCGGCATATTTAGTCGCCGTCATGCCGTTGACATGGGCAACAGTGATAGGCAAAAAGCAAAAAGGGGGAAAGCCAACCCGTTCTAACCTTTTACATTTTGCTTTTTACTTTTTACCTTTTGCTTTTTTCCTCGCCCTCCTTTTTACCAAATCCCGCTCCGGCCTTCTTGGTTTTGCCGCCGCATTTACAGTTTTCTGGATAGGAGTTGCATGGATTAACAGGAAAAGGCTTAGCGCAATAATCTCCCATTTCTTTTTTCTTTTTTCTTTTTTCTTTTTTCTTATCGCTATTTTTGGTTCCCCTTGGACCCCGGCTCTGACGGGAATCAGGAATCAGGAATTAGGAATTAAGGCACCTGAAATTGGTACTGTTCTTGAGCGCGGGGGTACGGAGTCAGGAGAAATCAGAAAAATTGTTTGGAAAGGAGCAATTGAAATATGGAAAGCGTATCCGCTGTTTGGTTCGGGCGTGGAAACTTTTGCTTATTCTTACTACAATTTCCGTCCTGTTGAACATAATTTAACCTCGGAATGGAATTTCCTTTACAACAAGGCACATAACGAGTATCTCAATTTCTTGGCAACAACAGGCGTGTTTGGACTGGGAACTTATCTTCTTTTAATTGGCGCCTTTTTATTGTGGAGCTTGCACGGAATCAGGAATCAGGAATTAGGAATTAGGGAAAATCATAATTCATCATTCATAATTCATAATTCCATACTGGCCGGTTACAGCGGCATTCTCGTAACCAATTTCTTTGGCTTCTCCGTTGTCCCGGTCGCGCTTCTATTCTTCCTATACCCGGCAATGGCCGTAGTTGTGATAAGTGATAAGCAGAGCTTGACTTCGTATAAGCAAAAAGAGATAAGGATTCCCCTCAACCAATTCTCGTTCCCTAAAATTTTCGGGCTTTTTGCCTTACTGCTTGTTGCTTTTTACTTGTTATTGCGCCTTGCGCAACTCTGGTACGCCGACGCCCTTTTTGCCCAAGCCGATAAGCTTATAAAAAGAGATGATTCTGCCGGGGCCGCAGAAAAACTGGAGAAAGCCTTGACCTTAAACAGCGGTCAACCGAATTACCGCGACAAGCTGGCAGCTGCATACTCTACGGTCGCCGCAGGACTTGCGGAAGAAAATAAACCGGATGACGCCCGGGAACTCGCAAATCGTGCGCAACAGGAAACAGACAAGGCGTACAAGACCTCCCCAAGAAATATAAGCCTCTTAAAATCCCGCGCCTCAACATTCAACCGCCTATCATTTGTTGACCCGAATTACACGACCTTCGCGCTTGTAACCCTTGAGAGCGCCGCAACCCTTGCTCCGACAGACACTGTCATAAACTACAACTTTGCAATAGCCCTCTACCGCACGGGCGGCGTAGCCCGCGCCATAGAAACCCTGGAAAAATTAAACGAAATAAAGCCCGACTACGCCGACTCCCGCTTTGCCCTTGCCGAAATATATGCTGCCGAAGGCAAAAAAGAAGAGGCCAAAAGAGAGCTTGAATATATTCTCAAAAACATTGATCCGAATAACGAAACAGTGAAATCACTCCTAAAGAAGCTCTAATTTGATACAATACTTCAAATGGCAGTTCGAAAAGTAATAACAACCAAGGACGGCCGGCTCCGGGAAAGATCTCGGCCGGTACAAGAAGCAGGCAAAAAACTTATTGCCCTTATAAAAGACTTGAAGGATACTCTTTTGGCTCAAGACGACCCGGAAGGGGTCGGGCTTGCCGCACCGCAAATCGGAGTAAATCTTCGCGTTTTTGTGATGCGATACCTGGGGAGAATCACCCCGATTATCAATCCGGAAATATTGTCCGTATCCGAAAAAACCAATGATCCGGAAGAAATAGAAAATAGCAATATAGAAAACAGAAAATCAAAAAATGATCATATTATGGAAGGATGCCTGTCTCTGCCCCACTACTACGGACCTGTAAAACGCTCCTGGAAAGTAGCATTAAGATACCAAACATTGAAAATGGAAAATGGAAAATGGAAAATGGAAAATACGACAAAGTCGTTCTCCGGTTTCCCCGCCCAAATTATTCAGCACGAGGTTGACCATTTGGACGGAAAGATATTTATTGACAGGCTTTTGGAGCAAAAAAGAAAACTTTATGAACTTAGAGGAAAAGAGTGGGAAGAAGTGGAA
>CAYSOV010000022.1:8926-10031 GCA_964432785.1 uncultured Gammaproteobacteria bacterium | reverse complement strand
CGGAAATCGCGGGCTCAACAATCGCGTCGCATCTTTGACAGTGACCGACGGAGTGGATAACAGACTCTTCTTTTACAAGGAGTCCTGCGGCTCTCAAGTCTTCTACAACGGCTTTTCTTGCCTGGGCAACGGGTATCCCTTGATACTTTTCCGGAACATATCTGTTTTTAGCCATATGACCATCGGGCGTTATCACAACAGGTATTTCTTCCATCCTTTGTCCTTTGTCCTTTGTCCTTTGTCCTGTTCTGTGTTTTTGCCAAATCTCATAATCCAACCCGTCATGTGCAGGCGTAATTTTAAGCGCGCCTGTACCAAAGCTTTTGTCCACTAAACCGTTCGTGATTATCGGTATCTCTCGTCCCACCAAAGGAACACGCGCCTTCTGTCCAACAAGATTTTTATATCTTCTGTCCTTCGGATTTACGGCAGCCGCAATATCGGCAAAGATTGTTTCCGGTCTTGTTGTAGCAATTTTTATCGCGCCGTAGTCAAGAAAATAGAGCACGCCTTTTTCCTCTTTGTAGACATTCTCAAGATCGGAGATTGCGGTGCCGCAGCGCGGACACCAATTAATTATCCGCTTGTCTTTATGGACTAATCCTTTCTCCCGGAGTCTGCGGAAGGCTTCTTTTACGGCCTCCTGGTATTCGGGATCCATTGTGAAGCGGCGGCGAGTCCAGTCAACCGAAACCCCCAGTTTTTTGTGCTGTTCGTCAATGATATGGCCGTATTTTTCAACCCATCCCCAAACCCTTTTTACAAATTTTTCTTTCCCCAGGTCGTTTCTTGTTTTTCCCTCTTTTGCCAGCTCTTTTTCAACTACATTCTGTGTCGCAATTCCCGCATGGTCAACGCCGGGGAGATAAAGGGTTGGCACCCCTCGCATTCTTTGGAAGCGGACAAGTATGTCTTCAACCGCCGCCGTCAATGCGTGGCCAATATGAAGCTGTCCGGTTACGTTCGGGGGGGGCATTGTGATGACAAAAGGCTTCTTTGCCGGATCAATCTTGGGGGAAAACCAGCCGCCCTTTTCCCAAAAAGAGTATATTTTTTCTTCGTTGGTTTTATGGTCGTATCTTTTGTCCATTTAAGTTAATTATAA
>CAYSOV010000022.1:0-8916 GCA_964432785.1 uncultured Gammaproteobacteria bacterium | reverse complement strand
ATGTTTTTGAGAAGATTCTAGATTGAAGTTTCATATAAGCACTATTTCTTTCCTGCGGTAATCAAAAGTAACCCTGAAATGGTCGAAGAAACCCTGATTCCCAAGGACGCCAAACGAATGCGGGGGAATTTCTTTTGAGAAAATCACCCGGGTTTTATATTTTTTATCGGCGATTTTTAAAATAACCGCATGAATATAACCTTTTATTTTCTGGCCGCCGATTCCGGCAATTTGTCTTTTGTATCCCGAGGAAATTTGTATTCCTAATATTTCTGCTATTCCTGCATCAAATACATTATAGTCTGCACCGGAGTCAATAAGAGCTTCATAACCTACCATTTTATTGTCATAGACCAGAATAACAGGAATGATCGGACGCAGGACCTTTTTCTTCTTGCGGGATGCAGGCGATGGGAAGACTTCAAGTTCTCGGTAGAAGAATTTCATTTACAGACTTGCCCAACGTAAGGTAGAGATTCTGTTGGAACCCTTAAGAGAATTGGTACTTTTATACCAGCCTTTCTCGCATTCGCAAATGCCGTTTTTGGACTTTTAGAAACAGCAATTACTGTTTTCTCGTCTTCTTTAAGAGCGACCCACATACCAGGATATTTTTCAAATATTGGAGCCCAATTGATAGTCTGCATTCTTCTAATATAACACCACCTGACAAATTCCGCAAAGCTTCCAAAGAGGATATCTGTTTTTGGAGAGATTTAATCTTCGTGTCAAATTAAACTTGTGTTATTGTTAGCCCGGAGTTTGCGGATATTTCTTGCCAAGGAACCGGTTTGAAATTGAAATGAGCGTAGGCCGCGATGTAGCTGGCATTATCCGTGCAAAGCCAAGGAGGAGGAACATGAAGATGTATATTGTATCTTGTATCTTGTATCGTGTATTCGAACTTCTCCCGAAGTCTTTGGTTGGCGGCGACTCCGCCGGCAAGGAGCAGGCTCGGTACTTTGTATTCTTTGACTGCTTTTAATGTTTTTGCTACTAAAACATCCGTGATTGCTTCTTGGATTTCATAAGCAATTTGCCGCATAGCTTCATTGCTCCATAGCTCCATAGCTTTTATTCTATCTACCTCTCTTAACACCGCCGTCTTGAGTCCGCTAAAAGAAAAGTCAAAATTGTCTTCATTGATCATCGGCCGGGGTAATTCTATTTTTGCTTTTTGCCTTTTGCCTTTTGCTTTCATCGCCGCCTCGGCGATACTCGGTCCTCCCGGATAGGGAAGTCCCAAAATCCTGGCGGTTTTATCGAAACATTCTCCTGCCGCATCGTCCCTTGTTCCTCCAATCCACTGCATTTCCCCATGGTTTTTGAGAAGTACTAAATCCGTGTGCCCCCCCGACACGACAAGGGCAACAGCCGGCAGCTTGGGCTCGGCGTATTTAGCTTTTAGCCCTGCCTGCCGGCAGGCAGGTTTTCTGCTTTTAGTTTTAAGTTCTGGCACTAGCCAGTTTGCATATATGTGTGCTGCGAGATGATTTACCGGAACAATTGGTTTTTCCCAAACATAGGCGAGAGTACGAGCAGTTTCTACTCCAATCAGAAGCGAGCCGATAAGACCGGGGCCGACGGTTACGGCAATGGCATCTATTGGAACCGAAGAACCGAGAAGCAGAGAAACATTTTGTTTTTTAGTTTTTTTGTTTCTTGGTTTCTCTGTCGCTTCCAGGAGCGCTTTCTCAATAACCGGGATAACTGCCCGCACTTGTTCCCTTGCCGCTCTTTCAGGAATTATTCCTCCTGTCTTAATATGCATTTGGGCAGAGGAAGCAACAATATGCGACAGAATTTCCCGCCCGTCTTTTACAACCGACGCCGCTGTCTCATCGCATGATGTTTCGATGCCGAGAATAACCATGGGAAAATTCAAAATTTAAAAATTAAATATCAAAATTAAAATGTAAACTTTAAAATTTTTGAATTTTAATATGTAATTTTACATTTTAAATTTTAATTTTTACATTTACTGCGCGGTACCGCGCAGATAAACCGCTTGCCAGGGGCGGTAGGTAGAGCTAAAGGTTTTTTGAAATACGACCTCGTTCTTTCGAGTAACTTTATAATCAAACGCCGCCTTTGCGCCGACTGCGGCAAAATCTACTTGTTTTAGTGTCCCGGCGGGCAATGTCGGGTCGTCCTGATAACGCGTAGGCGGAGCCGGTCTTATATCCCAAACCCTAGGGATTGAAACTTCGGCCACTCTTCCGTCTTTTGTTCCATAAAACTCAAAAACAAGGCTCATGTCCTGTGTATCCGCTTTTGCCTGGATGAGCATATGAGCCGGGGTGTCATTTTTAACCTTTAGATCAACGGAGGGTGCGTAAACCGTTGCGTCAACCCCCGGTTTTGAGTCCTGCTCGTAGTATCCCACCCGGTAAGAATGGGCGTGTCGTTCAACCACCGGCAGTCCGGCGCTCAACGCCGCCCGGAAAAAGGTGGTAGACACCTGGCACACGCCGCCCCCGTCGCCAAGTACGGTCCTGCCGTCTCTTATCACATACGCCTGCCGGTAGCCGGTGTAGACTGATATATCCCCAAGCGCCTTGTTAAAAGAAAAAACCTCGCCTGGTTTGAGCAAAAGCCCGTTTAGGCGGCTTGCGGCAAGCGCAATATTATGAACCCTTCCGGGAATTGATCCACGAAACAAAGAAGTTCCTCGACCGATAAGCTCTTTTATCCCAAGAAGATTTACATCTTGGGTAAGGAGGGTGGGAAGCGTGGTGGCGACGGAAAGACTGATGCTTACGGTTTTTTCCTCCGTATTCAAAAGTCTTTCCAGCGCATTCTCTATCTCTTTCTCTGTTTCCGCCTTTTTAACCGTTACCCCGGCCTTTGCGGGAGCAAACTCCTTAACCCTTCCTTCTTCAAAAAGGAAACGCGCGTCTTGAGGCTCCCGCTCAACCCCCTGGGCGACAGAATCAACAAGCGAATTTATTTTTTCTTGGGAAAAGCCCTCCGGCGTCAGAAAATTTACAAGTTCTCCGTCGGGATAAGAAAAAACCTCGAATTCAAATTTAATCTGAAGACTTTTGCCGACCAACTTTTCTGCTCTCTCGCGAAGTATCTCTGCCTCTGCCAAAGAGAGCTGCGGCGATATTTTTTGAAGGGGGATTTGAATGGGAGACTCGTCTCTGAAAGAAAGGGAGTCAAAGATTCTTGTTTTCAATTCTTCTCGGTTGAGAACATGGCCTTCCCTTCCCGGATTAACGACTGCTTTTTTATTTTGTATTTCAACGCTCGGCTCAACCGGCTCTACCGAAACCTGGCTTGAAACGGTTGCTATTTGTTCTTCCAGCGCCTCCCTGTCTATCTTAAATAACAGCGGCAGGTTTGTTTTTTTTGTAAGAGCCGCCCATTTTTCCCTTGTGTTTGTGAACAAGTCCTGTCTTCGGCCCAAGAAGTAAGCCTCGTTAACGGAGTCCCCCGTATCGTATTCAAGTCCCAAGGCATCCGGAGCAAACACAAATTCTTTTTCCTCGGCCGTTAAAACCAAGGCGGCGGGTTTTATATCGCGCAGAAGCTCGTGGGCCTGCTCTTTGGTTTTCCCGCCGAGGTTAACCCCGGCCGTTGAAACCCCCGGATAAATTCTTCCCCAAAAAAGCAGGTGATAGGCAAGAAGTAAAAAAGAAAAAAGAATAAATAAAAACTTAGCGCAGGTAAAGCACAACCGCAACACACCTTGCGGGGTCGCAATTGTTTGGTTTCTGCCGTCTAGTTCTTGTCCGGTTTTCTTGTTAACAACCAACACATCGATATGATAACATGATTATAAGTGCACAGCGCACAGGACACAGCGCAGAGGCATTGTCCTTAGAAGAATTTCCCGCGCGCTTGGCGCTTTGTGCTTTGCGCTAATTTTATGGATCCGCAGAACCCAGATAACCAGAAACCAACATCCGGCGCAGGAGATATTTACCCATCCGGTCAAGCAAACCAGGGCCAACCCGCGCCGCCGCAAACAGCGCCGCTCTATCCCAGAGAGCCGCAAGAACCGAACTTGACCCGGCAGCAGCCCGAGCTGCAGCAACCGGCGTTTTCGCAAAACGAAAACCCTTTATATCAAACACCGGAAGCCCAGACCGCAGAATCTTATCCTGAACCACAAATTACAAAAGCCCCGCCCGTGGTTGCAGAGGCCCAGGCGCCGCCAGTACAAGAGGGGCAAGAACCACCCGAAGTATCAGCAGAAGCAAGCCGGGTATTGCCTGAAGTGAAGGGCACGGGCACGCCAGTTTTCTCTTCTGAAGGAATGGAAGGCGGAGGAAGGAGATTGCCGATAAAAAAGATTTTGACGGGCCTGATTGCCGTTATTCTTCTTGGAGGAATCGCGTTTGCGGCAAACACATTTTTCTTTTCCAAGAAGGCCCCTATAGGGCTAAAAGAGCCTGTAACCTTGACTTATTGGGGGCTTTGGGAGGATTCTGCAACAATAGGGGGTCTGATTTCCGAATACGAGGCCCAGCATAAGGGAGTGAAGATAGATTATGTAAGGCAGTCGAAAGAAGACTATAGAGAGCGCTTGGCGAATAGTCTTGCAAAAGGCGGGCCGGGCACGCCCGACATTTTCCGTTTGCACAACACCTGGGTTCCCATGCTTTCTTCGCAACTGGCCAGCTTGCCGCCTGCGGTTTTGGACCCGGCGACCTACCAAAAGACATTTTATCCGATCGCAGTGCAGGACCTGCGCCGCGGCACGGAAATTGTGGGCATTCCCCTAATGTTTGACGGGCTGGGACTCTATGTAAACGAGGGTATCTTAAAATCTGCGGGCAAGAGTCCGCCCGCAAACTGGGACGAATTAAGGAAACTTGCCCTTGAGCTGACGGTTAGGGACGCGGAGGGAAACATTTCCCAAGCCGGGGCAGCTCTTGGCCGAACGGACAATGTGGACCATTGGGAGGACATACTGGCCCTAATGATGATTCAAAATGGGGCGGATTTAGGAAATCCTACCGGAAAACTTGCCGAGGATTCGCTGGCATTCTTTACTATTTTTTCCCAAAAAGATAAGGTTTGGGACGAAACCCTTCCTCCCTCAACGCAGGCATTCGCCGCAGGGAAACTGGCTATGTACTTTGGGCCTTCTTGGCGCGCGTTTGAAATAAAAACTAAAAACCCAAACCTTTCTTTCCGGGTTGTGCCCGTGCCCCAGCTTCCAAAGGCCATGCCCGACGACCCTGATGTTACCTGGGCATCTTATTGGGCGGAAGGAGTCTGGGTAAAAAGCAAGGCTCAAAAGGAAGCGTGGGAATTCTTGAAATTTTTATCCTCAAGAGACTCTTTGCAAAAACTTTATCAAGCGGCGGCAACATCAAGATTGTTTGGTCCCCCGTATCCGGTTCTTGATATGGCCGCCCTTTTGGAAGAGGACCCCGTTGCGGGTGCTTATGTAAAACAGGCTCCGGCCGCCCGTTCTTGGTATCTTGCCTCCCGAACTTTTGACGGACAAACGGGTATCAACTCAAGAATTTCGGCTTATTTCTCGGATGGGGTAAACGCCGTTCTTGCCGGGATGACTCCGAAGGAGGCCTTGGATACTGTTGCGGCGGGAGTGAAACAGGTTTTGGCAAATTACAAACTTGCACAATGAAGTTTCGAGAGAAGCTTGCGATAAAAAGGGTAAATATTCCGCACCCCCAGTTTCTATCTTTGGTTTACCACGATCTTTTTTCCTACCCGTTGACCAAAAGCGAGCTTAAAACTTGGGAGATTGGCGCGGGCGATAGGCCAAGGTACGAGGTTTTTTGCCTTGGCTCATTTTTCTGCCTTGCCGGTCGAAGCGAGACAATATTACGCCGTATTGCAAACAGCCGGGAGGCCCCCCGCAAGCTAAAAATCGCAAGAAAGGCGGCGCGGGTTTTGAGCATCTTGCCGACCGTAAAACTCGTCGGCGTTTCGGGCGGCCTTGCCATGGAGAACGCAAAGAGGAATGATGATATAGACCTTTTTATTATAACCAGCGGAGGGGCATTGTGGATAACTCGTTTGCTCTCTTTTCTTGTTTTAAGGCTTGCGAAGCTTAGGGTGAGAAGATTCGGTGACGAAGATGTGAGAGACAAGCTCTGTCTTAATCTTTGGGTTGATGAAAACAATATAAGCTTTTCGCAAAGAAGGGATATTTATACGGCTCACGAAGTGGCCCAGACAAAGGTTTTATTTGAAAGAGACGGAATATATGGGAAATTTGTCAAGGCGAATAAATGGGCCGGTGAATTTTTCCCGAACGCACTTAAGAATAGTGCACAGCGCATAGTGCATAGTGCACGGGTAGCCTCATGGCTGGATGGTTCCATAGTTGGTTTTTTGAGACTGTTTGAAAAACAGGCTTATTTGTTCCAGAAGCTTTACATGGCGGGCAAAATAACCGCCGAGAGAGCAGAACCCGGACGCGCTCTTTTCCATCCGGTCCTGTGGGGAAACGATGTCCCGCATATGTTTCTTAGAAGACTTGAACTTATTCTCCAAGGGAGGAACAAGGGTTTCCCCTTTTATTCTCGGGTTACCGACTAGCGCCGAACACTGATATACTTAAAGCGTAATATGTCATCGCGAGTTCTTGAACTTCGGCCCGACAGAAATTCTGAAGTTGGGCCGGAGGCCATGGCCCAGGTCTTTTCCGGCCTTGCCGGTCGGCGCGGCTCCTTCTTTTCAAGACTTTTCAAGAGAGAGAAGCCTTTCGTTCTGGAGATTGTATCGGTTGAGCAAAAGACGCATTTTTTTGTCTGGATAGCGGAGGATATTGCCCCGTATTTTGAGGGGCAGGTAACCGCCCAGTATCCAAAACTAAGTATTGCTCCGGGCCGCGATGCACTTAGTCATCATTTGGCCGGCAAAAGCCTGTCTTTCGGAAGCTTAAAGCCCTCAAGCTCCTTTTACCTGCCGCTTAAAACCTATAGAGATTTTACCGACTCCGACCCTTTGGCCTCAATTCTTGGGATTATGACAAAGGTCGAAAAAGACGATGTGGCTCTTGTTCAACTCGTCCTTTTACCAACAGGCGGAGGGTGGAGAAACGCGGGCGCTCGTGCGGCGGCTTATGGCGGAGGAGTTGGCCCGGAAGGCGAGAAAAGGCCCCATCCGAAGGCGAGTTTTATTGAGAAAAAAATTTCCCAAAACGGGTTTCGGACGGGAATAAGACTGCTTGTTGCCTCGCCCGACAAGACAAAAAGCGGCCAACTCCTTTCCCAGCTTGCCGGCGCGTTTGGCGTCTTAACACTCGGCGAGAGCAATAGCCTTGTTTTTTCGAAACCAAGGTTTTACAACAAAAAGGGAATTTTGAAATCAATTCTTGAACGAAGCAATAAATTTATACCCGGAAGACAAATATTGACCGTTGACGAGCTGGCGACAATTTTTCACTTTCCGGCAAAAGAGCTTGCAAACATTAGAAATATATCCTGGGGAGCCCAGCTTCTTGGAGAAGCGCCGGAGGGATTGCCTGTTGCCCTTGATAAAACCGATGAGGAAAGACAGGGGATAAATTTCTTTGCCCGTACGGAATTCAAAAACAAGCCGGCGGTATTTGGGATAAAAAGGCAGGATAGGCGCCGGCATATGTATGTAATAGGGAAGACGGGAACGGGGAAGACAACCCTTATTGCCAATATGGCCATTAACGACATAAAAAACGGAGAGGGGGTGGCGGTTGTTGATCCGCACGGAGATTTATCAGAAATCCTTCTTGACTACATCCCCTCCCACAGAATAAACGATGTTGCGTACCTTGATGCCGCCCTTGCGTCAAAGCGACCCTTTCGTATGAATCTTTTTGAAGTGCAGAACCCCGAGCAGGCAGAGCTTGTGGCTTCGGGGGTTGTGGCTATTTTCCAAAAACTCTACGGTTTTTCCTGGGGGCCGCGGCTTGAATATATACTGCGAAACTCAATTTTAAGCTTGGTGGGCAGACCGAACGCGACCTTGGTTGATGTTCCCCGGATGCTGACCGACTACGGATTTAGAAAACGGGTGACCCAGGAGCTGGACGACCCCGTGCTGCGCAATTTTTGGGAAAGAGAATTTGAGGGAATGACAGATAAACTTCGTGCCGAGTCAATTTCACCAATTCTTAACAAGGTGGGACAATTCGTTTCCTCGCCGACAATAAGGGAAATAGTTGGATATCCGACATCGACGGTCTCGCTTGAGGAGGTGATGAATAACGGCAAGATATTAATTCTTAACCTGTCACAGGGTCGGCTTGGAGAGGACAACGCGGCGCTTCTTGGCGCGATGCTCATTACCAAGATTCAACTTGCCGCAATGGCAAGAAGCGCGGTTGCCGAGGAGAAGCGGCGGGATTTCTATCTTTATGTTGACGAGTTTCAAAACTTTGCCACGACCTCCTTTATCAAGATTTTGTCAGAGGCTAGAAAATACAGGCTTAACTTAACGGTTGCCAACCAGTACATAGGGCAAATTCCGGAGGATGTGCAAAAGGCAATTTTCGGAAATGTGGGCACGCTTACATCCTTTTTAGTAGGTGCTCAAGACGCACTGATTTTGACGCGGGAGTTTGGCGGCCTTTATAAAGAGGAAGAGCTGGTTAACCTGGATAATTTTCAGGTGGTCTTAAAACTCGCAGTTGACGGGAGAACCTCAAGGCCGTTCTTTGCCTACACCCTTCCTTTGCCGAAAAGCAAAAATCAAAATCGAGACAAGGTTATCCGCGTTTCCCAGGAGAGATACACAAAAGAGGCAAAAAGCGGGCAAGCCGGAACACTCCAGCGACAGGAACCGCAACCCCGTGTTTAGGCAAATTTCAAAGAGGGACTTGACAAACCATACAATTTATATACAATAACTGTATGCAAACACAGGCATTTAACATTGTTCTTCCAAAAGTGCTGGTTAGTAAAATAGACCGGGTAGCTAAGAACGAATACAAAAACCGCTCCGAACTTA
>CAYSOV010000021.1:0-10178 GCA_964432785.1 uncultured Gammaproteobacteria bacterium | reverse complement strand
CAAAACAGCTGCTCTGCCGCTGAGCTACGTTGGCGAAAGCGAGATAATTATACCAGAAAAAGAGGGTATTCAGAAGATGCGATTAAATGGGGAAGGCTACACAAAACCCCACCGACCGGGAGTCCTCGGAGAAGTTTCCCCCCTTGTCTTCAAGTGGGTGGACTGTCCGGCTCACCACGGTGAGACGGAACTCCGTCCTCCCGGAGAGAAAGCTGGTGAGGGAAAAATACTCCGATTGTCAAGCCCCTTTCGGTAGGGCAATTAAAATATAGTACAAAACTGTTCCTAAGTCAATGGGAAAATCAAATGAAAATCCCCTGCGAAGGCAGAAGAATGCTCAAGATGAAGTTGACCGTCGGCCCTATGATAATGCCAACCAGGGAAGCCCCGCCAAAAAGCGGAAGAAGAATAAAAAGAAGAAGCATAAGCCCATATTGATTTAGGAATCTGTCCCACTTGCCCGCGCTCTCCGCCGATAAAAGCCCGACAAAAATTTTACCTCCGTCTAAAGGATGAATGGGAAGGAGATTAAAAACCGCCAAAAGTACATTAAGATAAATAATCGGCAAAAGGAATTTGAACAAGAAAAGAGGCGTCGTATCAAGTCCCCAGGAAAAACGGACAATAAGAGAAAGAGCAGTCGCCAAAATAATATTCGATAGGGGCCCGGCAAAAGAAATTACGGCTGCATCCCGCCTCGGATTGGCAAGATTATAAGGATCAAACTGAACTGGTCTTCCCCAGCCGAACCCGACAAGAAAAAGCATTAATGTTCCCAAAGGGTCAAGGTGGGAAAGCGGATTTAAGGTAAGCCTTTTTTGTACTCTTGGGGTCGGATCTCCCAGCCGGTCGGCCGCAAGGGCATGGGAAAACTCATGAACGGTTATCGCGACCAAAAGCGCAACAATCCAAAAAAGGAATCTTTGCTGGTCGGTAAAAAGTATATCTAGCATTTATGCTGGCTCTAGTGTATCATAAGTAGGATAAATTCGAAGCACAAATATCGAAATTCGAAATGGTTCGACAAGCTCACCATCCTGAGCAAAGTCGAAGGATAATATCAAAATTCCAATTTTTCAAATTCAAAACAATTCAATTTATTATTAGTTTGGGGTTTAAGATTTTGAACATTTGAATTTGTTTCGGATTTCGTGCTTAGATATTCGAATTTCCCGACTGAAACGAGGGTATTATGGCTAAAAAAGGCGCAAGACAATTATTGGGACTAGTCTGCTCTGTCTGCAAAAGACAGAACTATACAACGGAGAAAAACAAAACAAATACTCCGGATAAGCTGACCTTGCAAAAGTTCTGCAAAAAGTGCCGCCGCTACACCGAACACAAAGAAACCCAGAAATTGAAATAGCGGCGAGCCCCGTCAAATTGCGCCATGAGCCGTATTCGAACAGAATTGAAAAGGCGAATGGCAAAATTATACCAGGGCCGCCGCTACACCGAACACAAAGAAACCCAAAAATTGAAGTAATCTCCGATATACTTTGATATCTTGCCAAAATCAACCTCCGAGATTATCATTGAAAAACAATGCTGACAAAAACCGATCTATCCCAAATTAAAAAGATTGTTCGAGAAGAAATAGAAAGTGAAGTAGAAACTCTCGCAACTTCTTTACGCTCCGAGATAAAGTTCGCAAGAATGGAGATACAAAATGATATTAAAAATCTTTCGAGTCGAATAAAAGATTTAGAGATAAAAATGAAGGACTTAGAAATAAAAGTAAAGGATTTGGGAATTCTAGCCAGAAGTACACAAAAGTGCCTAAAAAGAATCGAAAAGAAACTTGATAAATCTATAAATTTCCTTGATATAGATTACCTTGCTCTGAAGAAACGCGTCGAGGCCATAGAGCAACATATTAATCTCTCCCCTTGACTATATTAGACTCCTTCCGAACTTTTATGTATAATCGTAATTACACGATAGGCGCGTAGCTCAACTGGCAGAGCACTGGTCTCCAAAACCAGAGGTTCCAGGTTCGAAGCCTGGCGCGCCTGCAAGTACGGTGGTCCAAGTCAGACTTGTCGGGCAGGCAAAACTAGGAACGGGTATTCGGCTTGTCCGTCCGGAGCCTTAACGAAGGAGGATCCTCTCCACCCTCGCCGAAAATCCTATAATACTTGACCGTTTGCTCTTGACTGTTATAATTCTCCTCATGCTGTCATCAGAAACAGAAAAATTTAGTGCGCTTCCCCAAACTACGAAACAAGGAGATGTTATTCCCCCTCCTTGTTCTATAGGGAAATACTATCCAGATATCTTGCTCAGAAATGATGGATTTAACGCAGAAGTAGCTTATACCTTTGATGATTTTTATGCCCACGGTGCCAACATCTTAGGAAACTTGGTTCGTATGCGGGTAGATGGCGCAGTCTTACAACTCCTTACCGATGAACAGGGAGAAAAAATAATTAATGTTCTCCTCTTATATGACGCAAGACGACAACTGACTTCCAGTTTCTCTATAGGTGCTTCTGGAGAATTTGCTTTCCATCAAACTCCAGCAGGAAAACCAAGTGTACTACATGACCATCCAGAATTATGGAGTTTTGAAGGAAGTTTACCAAATGGAAAAAAAGTGAAGTTTACTCCAGTATACGACATACCTCTAAACTACACTGCAGACGCGACAGAATCAGAGGAAGCAAAAAAAAGAAATTTAGAAGCGCCTACTATGTTAGTTGCCTACGGACGGAATGGAGTCCTTTCTCCTCCTGCACACATCTAATGTGTGCAGGCGTGTGCAGGTGCAGGTGTGCAATTTACCCAATGGCAAGAATGAACCTGGTATAATCCTCCTTATTGTATGGCGACTGTTGAGCATGGGCCGCAAGAGCCCGGAGAACAAAATCCGATAAAAACCGGACTCCTTGTTATCCTTACGGGGCCGTCGGGCTCCGGGAAGGACAGCGTCATGGAGAAGCTTCTTCTTGCCAGACCGGATTTTAAAAGGGTTACGAGCTACACATCCCGGCGGCGTCGGGAAGACAAAGAAATTGACGGCAAAGACTACTATTTTGTAAAAGACAGGAAAACTTTTGAAAAGATGCGGGACGACGGCTTTTTACTGGAATGGGTTGACTACGGCGGGGAGTATAAGGGAACCGGCCTTAAGTCAATTTCGGCAGTACTTGAAGGCAAAAATGTCATTTGGAGAATTGATATGTCCCGCGCCGCTCAAATAGAAAACCTTTTCGCCGAGAGGTTCCCCAAGGAAACAGCCGAAAGTCTTTTGGGAAGAACACTTGTTATCCTCATTGGCGTGTCGCGCTTAACCGTCCTTTGGGATCGTTTTAGGGCCAGAGAAACTGTGCCGGACAGAGCCGTGTTCCGTGCCAGAATGAAAGCCGACTGGGAAGTTTGGCAAAAAAGCAGATTCCCTTATGTAGTAATTAACAAACCCGGAGAATTAGAAGAGGCAGTTTTCAAAATCCTTCAAATCATCGAAGAACGCCTCGGAATCACTGCTTCGTAATTCGAGGGTTGACAGCCGGTTTTCAAAACACATACTATGAAACAAATTGCCGTCCCGGCAGTTTTTGAGTTGCATGTCTATAGAAACAAGCCAACAAACCAAGGAAGGCGCCTTGCAAACCGCAGACGGCGTAAGAACGCTTGAAACCCCTCTTTCTCTCCGGATTGTCTTCCCCCCTAATAAACTCAAGGAAATAAGCGAGCTTTGCCGGGGATTCGGAAATTGCGAGCAGTTATTTGACCGGCTTGGAGAAGTTGACCGACGCATTAAATCTATAAAATCAGGCGGCGACAAACCCGAAGGTGAGGAACTCGAAACCCAAAAACAGGCACAGGACGAGCTAAGAGCTATACTTATAGCTTTATCCGCTCTAAACAGCCTAAAAGATACAAAAGAGGTAATTTTGGCTTCTTACCCTCTTTTTCCGACAACTGTTATCAGAACTCACACAGACTGGGCGCAGTTTGGAGAATATCCGACCCGAGTTTTCTTAAAAATATTCCTTCCTGGAGAAGAAGCGGCAAGCATTCGGGAAAGAGTTTTTACACAACTAAAAAACGAAAAGAAAGTAATCCTAAGCAGTGCCTTTTAGAAAACCCTGGTCAAACGCCGGCTTCAGAAACTGGCCCTGGGCAAGTCCCTTTCTCTTTCGCCCCTGCCCACAAACAGGCTCTTGAACCTCCAGTTTTCCCAGGAAAGCACTAAAAGATAAGGATTGTCAAAGTTTACTCCTGCAACCTCCATTCCCCTGATATCTCTGAACTCCACATCACTGCCTTTGGCTATCCTCCCGACAACAGAGATCTTTTTCTCTCCGTAATCGGGCCGAATCTCTACCTCCAGCCGAAGTCCCGGTCTCACATAGATACCCGCGTATCCTCCTTCCGCTACTTTTTTTAATAAAGCCATCTCGGCAACAAGCGTGTAAACCCCGTGTTCGGGACGAGCCTCCCCAAACGGAAAAAACAATCTGGCTTTGCCTATCGGCGTTTTTATCTCCTGCTGAAGTCTCTCCGGAATCGGAATTGGGCGGGCAACGGGCTCGCGAGTCGGCGTAGGAACAGGAGACGGGGTCGGGATTGGCCTCGCAGTAGCCTCGCACCCGGCTGTAAGAAACATTGCCGCAAGCGCCCCGTGCACGGCCTTCCTTAGAGACCCTTCCTTCATGGCACCGCAAGTATATCACGAGGAAGAATAATGATAGTGTGATATAATCAGACAGATTGACACTTATGCGCTGTGCACTTTGCGCTAATTATTGAAAGGGGGCGATATATGAATGGTGGTTGTCAAAGCAAAACCAGGAGAATCGGCAGACAGGCTTATTGCGCGCTTTCGAAAGAAAGTGCTTTATTCCGGAATACTTCTTGACGCGCGGGAAAGAGAACGGCACAAGACCGAGAGCGAGCGCCGTAAGGAAAAAAAGTACAGGGTTAAGCATCTCCGGGAGCTTGAGAAAGAACGGGAGCAGGAATGAATTTCTTTCGATGTAAACGGGTAAGTCCGTATCTTTTAATAGCCCTTTGATGTTCGCTTGTGCCATACCCTTTATTCCGTGCCCATCCGTATCGAGAGCGTTTGCGCGACAAGCGCCGCATCAATTTATCCCTATAAACTTTAGCCAAAATTGAAGCCGCGGCAATAGAAAAACATTTTTCGTCTCCGTTAATAATCGCCATCTGGCGTGCTTTTTTACCTCTGCCTCGTTTTCCTACAGGAAAACCGGCGGTGTACGGGAGATAAAAAGCGTCAATGAGTAGAAAGTCTACAGCTGATAGTCTACGGTCTACAGCCTTGCCCGGCTGTAGTCTGTAGTCCGTAGTCTGTAGTCCCTTCTTGCATTTCGTAATTGCCCTTCTAAAAGCCGACCTGCTTGCTTTCCCCATGCCGTGTTTATTAATCTCCGAAACGGAAGCCTCTCCTGTTCCCCAGCAAAGCGCGTTCTTCTTAATCCATTTTTCCGCCCTTTCTCTTTGCCTTGCCGTCAACTTCTTTGAATCGTCTATAGTAATCCCTCCATTTTTAATTTTTAATTTTAAATTTTTAATTTGAGGAGCGAAGGCTGTAGCCGCAGCGACAACCGGTCCCGCCCATGCCCCCCGTCCGACCTCATCAGCCCCAACAACAACTTTATATCCCTTTTTCCAAAGTTTTCTCTCATACCTGAAAGTAGACACCATACCGCAATTTTACCAATCCCCGCAAGTATATGTAGTACAGTCAAACTCTTGCTTTCATATATCGATATATGAAAGCAGAATTACAAATATATACCTTTAGGTTTACAAATTTCACAATTTCACAATATTAATGGTATACTACAAGATAGTACTCCCTCTCGGACAAGTCCCGCACCAAACAGTATCGGGACAAGCAGTCCGAAATCTAAAAAGGGAGGCGCACTTTAAATGTAAGGAGGAAAGGCGTGGACATGCTCCAGTTTGCCGGCTCGGGAATGTTCGGAGCGATACTTGCCATCCCGAATTCTCGAATTGCTGCGCCTCGCGGCTTGCTTGGATTCCTGATTAACCTGGTGGTCGTTATGTTAATTTTTCTTTTACTCGTCAGGTCCGGCGAGGCCGCCGTCGGAGGCGCGATGGGGTGGATTTTGGGAATGTTCCTGGTCCGCGTCTACCGATAGTTTCCGCCCGGGGATTTTGATATTAACAACACACTCGAGATCCCCGGGCCTTTCTTTTGGCTGGAAAATCCCGTGGGCAAATGGTAGAATAACAACATGAACTTATTTTCTTATCTACAAGAAGTTAGATCCGAGATGACAAAGGTTGTCTGGCCGACGAGGAAACAGGTTTTCGAACTGACGGTCTTGGTTATTGCCATCTCGATAATTGTCGGAGTGTATGTGGGCGGATTGGATTTTCTGTTTACGAATACATTAAATAAGATATTGGGAAGATAAAAGTAAAAAGTGAAAAGTGAAAAGTTTTCCTTTTGCCTTTTACTTTTTTCCTATCACATTATGTCTGATCAAACAACAGAACAAGTACAAATTGAAGAACGGGGCACGGGTAAAAAACGAATCCCGGGTCATATTGTCATTTCAAAAACCGATGACACCCGCGCTCGGTGGTATGTAGTCCACACGACATCGGGGCACGAAGTCCGGGTTGCCGAGACCCTGCGGCAAAGAATAGAAACAATGAACCTTACCGATAAGGTTTTTGAGCTTCTCGTCCCAACCCAGGACCGAGTCGTTATTCGCTCGGGTAAAAAGCATACTATTAAAGAGAAGATATTCCCGGGGTATCTTTTGGTAAGGATGATCTTGGACGACGACGCCTGGCTTGCCGTGCGGACCACCCAAGGAATAACCGGGTTTGTCGGCGCGGGAGTCAAGCCCACTTCCCTTTCGGATGAGGAGGTCGGAAATATTGAAAAATTCGTCTCGGCGCCTGCCGCGCGCTATAAAGTCAGGTTCTCGGTCAGCGAGGCTGTAAAAATAACGGACGGGCCGTTTGCCAATTTCCTGGGAACAATAAATGAAATGGACGAGGAAAAGGGGAAAGTAAAGGTGCTTGTTTCTATTTTTGGCCGGGAAACGCCTGTGGAGCTTGATTTTCTCCAAATTGCTAAAGTTTAAATCAAAAATTAAATATTAAATATCAAAATTACAGATTAAAATTAAAAAATATCTAATATTTGATCTGTATTTTTAATTTTTGCTTTTTGATATTTAATTTTGAGCGAAGCGAACATGGCTGCAAAAAAAATTAAAACCATATTGAAGTTAAATTTACCGGCAGGCGAGGCGACACCTGCTCCTCCGCTTGGTCCGACATTGGGCCAGCACGGACTCCCTATTATGGACTTTGTGCGCCAGTATAACGAGAGGACAGCCGACAAAAAGGGAGAGATTGTGCCCGCGGTTATTACCGTATACGAAGACCGCACCTTCGCTTTTGAACTCAAGCTTGCGCCGGTTTCGGAAATGATCAAAAAAGAGCTGGGCCTTGAAAAAGGAAGCGGAGAGGCCGGAAAGGTTCAAGCGGGAACACTGACCAAAGAGC
Organism: uncultured Gammaproteobacteria bacterium; assembly: GCA_964432785.1. Taxonomy (GTDB): domain Bacteria; phylum Patescibacteriota; class Microgenomatia; order UBA8517; family UBA10165; genus CAYSOV01. The sequence continues at coordinate 2,657 of CAYSOV010000021.1, read as the reverse complement.
AGGTAAAAAAAGTTGCGGAAAAAAAGCTGCCGGATTTGAACACAAAAGACTTGGACGCGGCAATAAGGATCGTTGAAGGAACGGCAAGGAGTATGGGGGTAAAAAAGGTTACAGAAAGCTAACAGTCTACAGACTACTGACTACAGCTGTAGACGGTAGACCGTAGACGATAAGCCAAAATATGGGTAAGACAAAACTGCAAATAATCGGTGGCGAAACGCAACCAAGACCAAAAAAAGAATCCGCCAGCCGGCGGAAAAAAAGCCTTAAAAAGGAAAAGGGTGTTCGCGTGCCGGGATTAAAAGGCGGAGAGAGGGTTGTGGCAGTGGGGTTTGAAGAGCCGAAGGAAATACAGACAGATACAGAGACAAAAAAAGGTAAAAAGAAAAAAGCAAAAAGGGAAAAGCAAAAAGGGAAAAGATACTTGGCGATGCGGACAAAGGTTGATCCTGCGAAAAATTACACGACGGAGGAGGCCGCAGAGCTCGTAAAAGAAACTTCATTTTCGCGTTTCAACGGAACTGTCGAGCTGCACTTGGTCTTAAACCGCGGCAATCTTAATACTAGCGTTGAGCTTCCTTACTCTACTGGGAAGAGTAGGAGAATAGAAATAGCAAGCGACCAAACTATTGAAAAACTTAAAGAAGGTAAAATTGACTTTGATATTCTTTTGGCAACACCGGCAACAATGCCAAAGCTCGTTCCGTTTGCGAAACTCTTGGGCCCCCGGGGGCTTCTTCCTAATCCAAAACAAGGAACTCTTGTCCCCGATCCGGAAAAGGCAAAGGAGAAATTCGGCGGGAGATCAATTCAGATAAAATCGGAGAAAAATGCCCCTCTGGCACATTTGGTCGTTGCCAAGATAAACCAGGCAGAGGATGAAATTGCCAAAAACATTAAGGCCGTAGTAGACGCAGTCGGCCCCCAGAATATCAAAAAAGCAGTAGTGTCTTCGAGCATGGGTCCCGGGATTAAACTTGCCACAGGGTAATCAACAGACAACAATGGCTAGCCCGCCATAGCTTTAGCGCCGGCGGGGGGTCCGGGTATCAAAATATCCGTCGCTTAAGACCGGCCCAAACAGCTATCTCCACAACAGAGTAGTGATATTGCTCACAATTTGTCTTTTTGGGGCTTGACACGCATTGTCGGTTGGTTTTACGCTGGAAATACAAACCGCAAGGTAACAAAAGTGGTTGACCAAAAAAAATTCTTTTGGGCTGCCCTCAGCCTAACAGTTGCTCTCACTTGGAGCTTTTTGCCCCGGTCCCTTTACGCCTCGCAGAAAAGCTACTACGACTTCGGCCCTTATTATAGCCAGACCCATGTCCTAGGAATCTCCTTCTCCGCTCTTGAGAACCTGCCTGTCCCAAAGCTCCCTGATAACCTGATTCCACCACCTGCCACAGGACTTATGCCGGGCAGTCCTTTTTACTTCTTTGAGCAGGCTGCGGAAAATATTCAACTGACTTTTACCTTCGACCCTGTCAAAAAAGAAGAGTTAAGGCTCGGGTTTGCCGAGGAGCGCCTTTCCGAAGCTAAAACTCTAATGGAGCACGGCAAAACCGAGGCCGCTTCCTCTGCCATGAGCGATTATGGCAAGGCAATATCGGCTGTTGCCCAGACTCTTTCGAATTTGGCCGAAAAGAACGATCCTAGTGTCCAAACCCTGGCAGATAAAGTTGAAGAAGCAGCCTCCGCCCAGGCAGTCGTTACTCAAGCCTTGGCTCTTGGCTCTCCTCCTGCCCAAGCTGAAATTTGGACCGCAGGCGTTGCGGCAACAAGAACCGCCCTGGACGAGGCGGCGGATGCCAAGGGCGCGTCCCCTGTCCCCCAAGAGCTGTCCAACGGTATTCAAAAGCTAAAAGAGCAAGGGCTTATTTCAGAAGAAGAAAGTAATAAACTCTACAGCTTCAAGAGCCGAAGCCAGGTGCGTGATGAGCTGGATAAACTGGTTTCCTCCGGTCAATTTCCTCTGGCCGAGATTGCCAAGCTGGACGAGGGAGTGGCAAGGCGTTACCCGGATATTCAAGAGCAACAGGTCGCTAACCTGCAAGTAGCGGAGCTTAAAACCTACCAAACCCTGCCTCAACCTTCAAAAGAAGCCTTGGACGAAATAGAAAAATGGCAAAACAATCCCGGTATTCCGCCATCAAACGATATCAAACCGTATCTTTGGTATGATCGGGCTCAAGGATTGGCCAGAGAAGTAAACTTATCAAATTTTTCCCAGGAGCAACAGTCTGATGTCGCCCGCTTCTACCCGGTTATAACAAACAACCCGACTTATCAAGCTCCGCTCCCTTCGCCTCCGCCAGCTGGCGGACCCGAACCAACTACTACTTCTCAATCTCAAATTACTACAGAACAGCAAACAACGGATCAAACTGCGACGCAATCGGTCGCTCAATCTCCGGAGCCATCCCCCGCCCCGCCCCCTGCCCAACCCTATTTGGGAGATACGGGCGGAGCCCTGCCCGGCCAGCCCTTCTATTTCTTCAAACAAGCGGGTGAGCAGTTGGCATTCACCTTCACCTTTGACCCGGCACGAAAGGCCGAGCTTAAGATGCAACATGCCGAGCGCCGCCTTGCCGAAGCCGCACAGCTTGCGAACGACCCCGAAAAAGCCAGCCTTTACGAGGCTACTATTAAGAGGT
>CAYSOV010000020.1:5569-10269 GCA_964432785.1 uncultured Gammaproteobacteria bacterium | reverse complement strand
AAACGGAAGACGGATTTGGAAACCATACGCTCGGCCCTGGAGATTTACAGAACCGACTGCGGCTTATATCCGACGGGACTTACCTTCGGCGCGCCGCTTATAGGAACAGAAACTTCCTCTCCCTGCGCTACAAGCGACACTTATATTTCTGCCGTTCCCCAAGATCCATTGTATGGCGCCGGTTATCTTTACAGCTATTCTCTCTCCGGAAGCCGTTATGTTCTGTGTGCGGGTCTTGAGACCCAAACCGGCGGTTCGGCAAGTTGTAGCAACTGCGGAACTAGTAGTTGTAATTACGAGGTGACAAGTCCATGAGTCGAGAATTTTCAAATTTCAAATTTCAGATTAAAAATTCCCCCCGGGGTTTTACTTTGATTGAAATCCTCGTCGGGTTGACGATTGCGGCCGTGCTTTTCGGGGTTGGGTATGCTTCCTATAGGGAGTTTGCAAGAAGACAGACTCTAAATACAGCTTTTGACAGGATAAAAAACGGCCTCTCCCTTGCCCAACAGCTTGCTTTGGCGGGAGATAAACCGTCCGGGTGCCAAAGACTTAACGGATATAAAGTGGATTTTACATCCGGCTCTTTTACAGTATCTGCCGACTGCACAAATGAGGATTATGAAATTCGTCGGGTATCTTTGCCGGGAGGGATAACCTTTAGCGGGGCATCATCTATCCTGTACAAGGTTCTTGCCCAAGGAACGGATATCCCATCAAACTTGGATGTCGTATTCACCCAAAGTGCAACGGGAAAGACTCTCAACGCCGAAATTACAACGCAGGGCGTATTGAAAAAGCAATGAGGAAAAGCGGGCAGACTCTTTTTGAACTCGTGATTGCAGTCGGGGTTGCCGTTTTGGTTGTTACGGGAATTGTGGCTTTGGTTACTTTGTCTTTGAGGAACTCGGGTTTTGCCCGGGATCAGGCGCTGGCGACGCGGTATGCCCAAGACGCGCTTGAATGGTTAAGGTCAGAAAGGGATAACGGCTGGAATACTTTTTACTCACGTACGACAATATCAACTTGGTGTTTGAATAGCCTAGGGTGGACAAGCCCTGGTTCGTGCGGTAGCAACAAGATAACTGGAACAAAATTTGGCAGGCAGGCGGAATTTTCAGTGATTGATGCTAATTCCGTCAATGCCCAAGTCCGGGTTTCTTGGACGGACAGCCAAGGGACTCACCAGTCAAAGATAGATACGGTTTTGGTAAACCAAAAAACAAATCCATGACGAAAAGTGGTTTTTCTCTTCTTGAAATTCTTGTTGTCCTTTCGCTGTTTGTTTTAGTTGCTCTTTTGGCAAACCAGATCTTTTTTTCGGCCCTGCGCGGTGCAAGCAAAAGCGAGGCGACGACTCTTGTTAAACAAAATGGGAATTATGCCCTTTCCGTTATACAGAGGAATCTTTACAATTCGCGGGGAATAATAACATGCGCAGCTGGCGCAACGGGCACCAGCATAACCTATTTTGATGCCGACGGCAGACAAGCTTCGTTTTCGTGCGTAAACGCGGGGGGCACAGGTGATTCCTATATAGCTTCAGGAAGCGCCCGGCTGACCTCGGAGGATGTTTCGGTAACTTCTTCGTGCTCAATAACCTGCGATCCGTCTCCACCCGGGACGCCCCGCGAGGTTATTGTTTCATTCGAGCTTAAAAAGAGGACTGGAGAGCGGGTCGAGGAAAAAGCGGCTTTTCCCTTCCAGACACGAGTGGTCTTGCGCAATTAGATTAGTAGGTTGGCTTTTTGCACCAACCCCGGGGGTTTGCTAGGTAGAAGCCTCGGTCACTACACTCTATTCTAGGCACATATGTTTGATTTTATTTAATTTTCTTTGGTAATCGGCTTGGTCAAGGATGAAATTTTTATATTCCTCCTCGTTCTTAAGCAAGCCTAATACATAGCCGGGATTAATGAATTTGAAGTCGGATTTTCCCAGATAGTCTGGTAAGGAAGACCATTGGTATGACGGCAGATTTTCCGGTTCAATAAGAAAAGAGGTAGATGGGTTTAGGTGGATATATCGGGATAAATGGAGGAGTTGTTCATCTGTTTCAACTCTTATAGCCTTAAACATTGATTGGAATAAAGAACCAGAGCGTTCATGTCGAGTATTAAAATACTTAGCATAGCCATTTTGAAGGTTTGAGACAAACAGCTTAATTCCATCATCTTTGATTTGTTTTAATAGCAAATGGTAATGATTTGACATTAGGCAAAAAGCAAGAATTTCGACAATCGGAACCCCGGCTTTCTTTAAATTTTCTAAATATTGCATTCTTGTTTCTTTGTCTAGCCTGTTATAGTGGGAAAAACTTAGATTCGGGTTAAAACGGTAGTAATCTATAAGGTTCGTAAATCGTTGGTGATCTCTAAAGGAGAGGAAGATTGGTGCTTGGGCAATTCCCCTGTTAAAAATGTGGTATATTTCTTGGTTGGTAAAAATTAGTTTTCTGTATGGCATATTCTTAATTTAACTTAGTTTACCTTAGGTTTCAAGTCGACAAACCCCCGGGGTTGGTTTGATCGGGTTGGTTTGATGGTTTCTTTTCCAAACTCGCGTTGTCCTGCGGAATTAAGCTTCTTTAGGGTTGTTGACATATCGGGCTTCAAGCTGTTAAAGTGATTTTAGAGAGCAAATGAAAAAAACTGTCCGCCTTCGCTCCGCTTCGGCGGGGCAAGCCTTACTAATTATCCTTCTTGTTATGGCTGTTGTTTTGACAATAGCCCTTTCAGTTGCCTCACGCTCAATAACCGATATTACGGTTTCTCAAAAGGAGGAGGAATCCGCCCGGGCTTTTTCGGCGGCAGAAGCAGGGGTTGAACAGGCGATTATAGGGAATACTACAGCAGGCTCTTTGGATTCCGGAGCAGAATACGCAATTGAAACTGGTAGAATAGAAGGAAACGAGTTTATCTTTCCGTCGCTTCTTAGTGCAGGCGAAGTCGCTCCGGTTTGGTTTGTTGCCCATGACGCGGACGGAAATCAAACATGTGGCAGTTCTTATCCTTGCTTTACCGGCAGCAGTCTTACGGTTTGTTGGGGCGCTTCCGGAACGCCAAGTGATGGAGGAACCACGCCGGCCGTTGAGGTGTCTATATTTTATACCACGGGTTCCGGAGGAAGCACTTCGACAAAGATTGCAAGAGGCGCCTACGACCCAAATTCTTCCCGCCGCGGTTCAAACATGTTTGATCCGGCCGGCGGAAGTTGTTCGATTGCGGGCACGGACTTCGCTTTCAGTAAAACAATAAATTTTAATGATTTTAATCCTGTGGTACCTAACCGCACAAGTTCTGGTGAGGAGAGAGGTCCGCAATTTGGGAGACTGCGCATTCTTTACAATACCGACCGTGGCCATCCTATTGGCGTTTCGGTTGTGGGGGGGACCAATTTCCCCAGCCAAGGAACAAAAATTGAGTCAACGGGGACGGTCGGCGAAACCACAAGAAAGATAGAATTTTCAAGGCTATTCTCCGATCTGCCCCCGATTTTTGATTCGGCGGTTTTCTCCGGGGTTGGAGGGATAACTAAATCGGAGTAAAGGAAGAAAATTCGAAGCACAAAGCACGAAATTCGAAATAAATTCAAATGTTTAAAATTCTAAATTTAAAACATGTTTGGAAAATTTGAATTTTGAATTTAAATATTATTTAGGATTTTGATATTCGAATTTCGGATTTTTAAGAATTCTCATGTTGGGTCTTGATATAGGATTAAAATCAATTAAAGCCGTTGAGCTTGAGCCCCAAGGCGATAAGTTTACCCTTGTTGCCGCAGGAGTTACCGGGACCCCCCCAAACGGCCTGTCGGATCTTGAACAGGATCTGGCGGCAACCGGGGCGGCGGTAAAAAAATTAATCGGCGATGCGAAAATAACCGTACGCGAGGCAAACATTTCTCTTCCCGAGTCCAGTGTTTTTACTCGCCTTATAGAACTCCCGGACCTGACGGATGAGGAGATATCTTCTGCTGTTTCCTGGCAGGCGGAGTCTTATATTCCAATTCCCGTTGAGGAAGCAAACATTGATTACCAAATAGTTAACAGGCGCAGTCCCCAAGGAGGCCAACAAGGAGCTGTCGAGGTCCTCTTGGTCGCTGCGCCAAAAGCCCTTGTTGATAAATATGTCAGGGTAGCCGCGCTTTCCGGACTTGCCATAGCCGGTGTTGAAACAGAACTTATTGCTCTTTCCCGAGCTATTGCTCCGCAAAATCAAACGGTTCTTGTAGTCGATCTTGGGGGAAGCTCAACAAACCTGGCTGTCGTAAAGAATGGACAGGTGATGTTTAGCCGCTCTGTCCCTACGGGAGGCATGGCTTTTGCCCGGGCGGTCGCAAAAGGGCTTTCGGTGAGTCTTGAGCAAGCGGAAGAATATAAAAAAGCCTATGGTCTTGCCAAAAAACAATTAGAAGGAAAGGTAAGAGCGGCGCTTGAGCCGCCGCTGGGGATAATTGCCGAAGAGATGAAAAAAGCCATACAGTATTACAAGGGGGAGCTTAAAAAGGAGGATGCCGTAAACGAGGCGATACTATCAGGCGGCGCCGTCGGCATGCCGGAGTTGGCAACCTTTTTAGCCGAGCAATTGGGGATAGAAATAAGAATTGGTGACCCTTTTGCAAACATTATTAAAGATGAGCGTTTGACGAATGCGTTTACAGCTTATGCTCCTCTCTATGGGGTTGCGATAGGTTTGGCG
>CAYSOV010000020.1:0-5469 GCA_964432785.1 uncultured Gammaproteobacteria bacterium | reverse complement strand
GGTGCGGGCTCTGCGCAGGCTTTTAAGAAGAGGAAGCTTCACAGTGCTTGCGGTATATCTTTTTGTGATATCACTGCTGTTCCTTGCCTATTTTTTCTTTTTAAGAAGGGAAGCGGCTGTTAATGCTCTTTATACCCAGGCAAAAGCTGGGGTTGAGGCGTTAAAGGAAAACGAAGCCAACCTTGTTATTCTTCGCGATAGGACTAATATTGCAAAAGGGGTTTTTGCCCGAGCCGCCGCCGCCCCGGAAAAGCTTATTGACGAAGCCTTTTTATTATTGCCAGCTTCTGTGCAAATTTCGGAAATTAAAGCCGAGGAGGGGAAGATAAATATAGACGCTACGGCTCCGACATCAGGCGACCTAACCGCCCTTTTTTCATCTCTTGAGCGCTCGGAGTTCAAAGATATGCTTTTAAAAAATTTAACTTTAGGGGCGTCGGGCGGAGGCTATAGTTTTTCACTGGAATTGCGCTAGCTATGAATTATCTTATTCTTGCCAGATATAAATCATTTATTCTGCCCTCGGTGACTTTTATTGTTGTTGTGGTTTTAACGCTGACGGTTGGGCAGTTTGCTTTAAACAAAATTTTTGAGACACGAGCCAACACAAAAGAGCTTGAGAGTAAAAATAAATTACTTGAGGCAAAAAAAGTGGTTTTGTCGGGAGTTAACACCGATGACATAAAAAAGCAGGTAAAGGCTGCTGTTTTGGCCGTGCCTTCGGAGAACCCCTCTATATTTGTTCTTTCGTCAATGAGAGGGCAGGCTCAAGAAGGCGGGCTGGTAATTTCAAATTTTAAAGTTTCGGAGGGACAAGGGGCCAAAAAGGTAGGGAGAGAGGTTGAAGTGAGCTTTGATCTTCAAGGCAGTGTATTCTCTACCTTGAGCTTTTTAAAAGCGATTGAGAATTCTTCTCCTTTGACAAAATTGACCAATATTAAATTTACTATTTCCTCTGCCCAGGCCACAGTCAAGGTTACCGCAACCACCTCTTGGGGAGAGTTGCCAAAGGAACTCGGAAAAACAGAAGACCCGGTTGAGCCGGTGACCCAAGCGGAGCAGGAATTGCTAAGAAAACTTGCCGCTTTGCGGTTGCCTGCGCTTGGGCAGGTACCATTGTCCCCTCCGGCCGGCAAGGCCGATCCGTTCGCGTTTTAAGTCTTTACTCCGCCTCTTCCTCGAGTTGAACCGAAATCTTTTCTTGGTCAACTATGGCGCGTGCTCGCGCCAGTGTCCTTATTGCCCTTATGGTGCGGCCCTCTTTGCCTATTAAAAGGCCCATTACGGCCTTCGGCGCCTTTATCGTATAGGTTATAAAGTCGCCGGATGTGTCCTTTTCGACTTTAATACCCTTTTCTCCGGTAATCGCTTGGGTTATGTATTCTAAAAGCTCAATCATGGGATTGTAACTTGTTGGCTCGTAACATCGTAACTCGTTGTTTTAACGAGTCGCGAGTCAGCTAGTTACGAGTTACTAATTTTTTAACCGCTTCCGTCGGCCGCGCTCCCTTTTTAATCCATTCCTGGTAAATATCTCTCTTAACGACCAGTTTATTTTCTTTAGGATGCCAATGCCCTACTTGATCAATTTGCTTCCCGTCTCTTTTTGAACGGGCTTCGCAAACCACAATTCTATAGTGGGGTTCGTGCTTTTTGCCGATTCTTGAGAGCCGAATTTTTAACATATGAGTTGTAAGTGTATATTAACCGGTTTTATTTGTCCAGATTTTAAGAGCTTCTTGGGCCGCTTCTTGGGTTGCTATTTGCTTGCTTGGCCCAATACCTTTGGCGTAACTTTTTCCGCCTACTAAAACTTCAACTGTGAATTCCTTCGCGTGGTCCGGCCCGAGTTCCTTGACTACCCGGTAAACCGGAGTAGGGTATCCGTTTGCCTGAACGAACTCCTGAAGCATACTTTTGGGATCTTTAAGAGAGGTTTTTACAACCTCCGGAAGTTTTTTGAGGATGAATTTTTGAATAAATAGGGAGGCCTTTTCAATTCCCTGATCAATGAAAATTGCTCCGATTAGCGCCTCAACGGTGTCGGCAAGAAGGCCCGAATTTGACCGGCCTCCGCTCTTTTCTTCTCCGCGGGAAAGATATAAAAGCCGCCCAACTCCAAGTTCCGTTGCGGTTTCGGCAAGGGAAATAGTATTTACCAATTTTGCCCGTAGGGCGGTTAAATGGCCCTCATCTTCTTTTTTGAATTTTTCAAAAAGACTCTCCGACACGACAAATTCCAAAACCGCGTCTCCCAAGAATTCTAGCCGCTCATTTGACTCTTTGGTTTCCGGATTTTCATTAAGAAACGACCGGTGTATAAAAGCCTGATGGAGAAGCTTTTTGTCTTGGAAGACAATGTCTGTCTTTTTTTCCAGTTCCGCCTCGTCGTTAAAGCTCATCTTGAGAATACCGCTCTGCTAATTCAATAAACTCTCTAACTGTCTTTGTCTCACTGGCTTCATCCGGAGGAAGACTTACCCCGACTTCTTGTTTTATTGAGGCAATAAGCTCTGCTATATCTCCTGCCCCAAGCCCCAAATCTCTTTGCAGGAGCGCTCCCTCCTTGATATCTGACGCCTCCATGCCCAAAGCCCGAGCGATAATTTCCTTAATTTTTTCCTCCATCCGCCTCCTTGTCTATATAGCCTTCTGCTATTGTACCTAAAACACCGTTTATAAAGGAAGGGGAATTTTCCCCTCCTATTTCCTTTGCCAGTTCCACGGCCTCGTCAATTATAACCTTCACAGGCTGTTTTTTCTCTATAGTCATTTCGTACACCGCCAGCCGCAGTATGGCAAGATCCGTCTTATTCAATTTTTCAATTGGCCATTCGGGAGCGGTTTTGGCAATTAAGGGGTCAATACTGGTTTTTTCTTCCCAGACCTTTTCCGTTTCTTTATCCATTTCCTGGTTTGGGGTAAAGCTTAGCGCAAAAAGCTGTTGGACAATCCTTCGACGGCGCTGGTGGCGGGGGTCGCTTTGCCTTTGCATTGTTAAGGTTTGTAATAGCCGCAGTGAGGGCAAGTTCTGTGCGACAGTCTTGATTTCTTACAGGACGGACACGGCGAGAGATTGGGCAAGGCGAGTTTTACATGCAGCCTTCTTCTCCCCGTTCTTCCCCTGGTGTGTTTTTTCTTCGGTACCGGTGCCATATTTGCCTTGAGTTTAGCATAAAATTAAATACTTGAGCAAGAACGAATAGTGGAGGAACTTAATTCGGGGCGACGGATTGTTTTTCGTGAACCATTTTTTTGAGAGCAGGAAAGGAGCCTAATCTTTCCATTGCCCATTCTGCGGCTTCTCTTGTGCGCTTTATTAAGTCAAAATCCGAAAAAGAGGCAATTTTTAACTCCGGGAAACCATGCTGCATTGTGCCGTATATCTCTCCCGGCCCGCGCATTTTTAAGTCGAGTTCGGCAAGCTGTGCGCCCGAAAGCGTGCGCTCGAGTGCCTTGAGTCGTGTGGCTACATACCCGGATTGACTAATTGTAAATAAGAGGCAGTAAGATTGCTTACTTCCCCTCCCTACTCTTCCTCGAAGCTGATGCAGTTGCGCCAGTCCGAATCTTTCAGCGGCCTCGACAAGCATTACCGTGGCATTAGGCATGTCAATTCCCACCTCGACAACGGGGGTTGCGATAAGAATATCAAGCCCCCCGCTCTTAAATTTTTCCATAACCTCGTTTTTTTCCTGCGCTCTCATCCTCCCGTGCAATAGCCCCAATCTTAAATCCGGAAATACAACACTTGCCAATCTTTTAAATTCCGCGGTTGCGGCCTTGACCGATTTCATTGTTTCCTTTTCCGATTCTTCAATAAGCGGGCAAACTATAAAGGCTTGCTCGTCCGTCTCTTTTACTCTTTCTCTTATCCATTTATAAGCGGCTTCTCTTTTTTGCGGCGGCACAACCCAGGTTTTAATTTGAACCCTACCTTTGGGCATCTCGTCAAGCGTTGACAGATCTAAATCTCCATATAAAGTAAGGGCTATGGTTCTGGGTATTGGCGTAGCGGTCATGGTCAGGATATGAGGAGCTTTTTCCTGCCCTTTTTCGGCAAGAAGCGCCCGCTGGGCTACCCCAAATCTATGTTGCTCGTCAATTACCACAAAAGCTAATCGGTCAAATGAGACTTTGTTTTGGATTAACGTGTGTGTTCCGACTCTAATATCGGCAGAATTTTTGCCTGCCCACCGAAGCCTTGGCGAAGGTGGGTTTTCTGTCTTTTGTTTTCTGTCTTTTGTCGCCGTGAGAAGTTCTATTGTAATACCGAACGGACCAAGCAGAGTATTTAATGTATTAAAGTGCTGTTGGGCTAAAATTTGGGTAGGCGCCATAATTGCCGATTGAAATCCGTTTGTATAGGCGACAAAACAGGCAAGCGCCGCGACGACCGTTTTTCCCGAACCGACATCACCTTCAAGCAGTCTATTCATCGGTTCTTCTTTCCCTAAATCTTTTAGAATTTCCCGGACCGCCTGTTTTTGTGACCCTGTTAATTCAAAGGGTAAATTGTGAATAAACCGAAGCACTCTTTCTTGATCCACACGCAGTTTATGAGAAAGTTTTTGTTTCTTCCACTGGCTCTTTCTGTAAAGAGAGAGAAGATGGGTTTCAAAGAGTTCGTCAAAGGCCAGTCTTTTTCTTGCGGTATTTGCCGCGTCCATGTTTTCGGGGAAATGCACTTTCTTAAGGGCACTTTTAAGGTCAATAAGGTTGTTTTGTTTTTTTATTTCCTCCGGTAGGAACTCTTCTGTTTTGGGAATTGCGTAAGGAAGCACGGCCGCCATTCTTGACCTAAGCCATTTTGAGCTAATGCCGGATGTCTCCGGATATATCGGAACAAGCCGCCCGGTGTGAATTGTATTGCCGTAGTCTGTAGTCTGTAATCTGTTTGCCAACTTCTCGTACTCCGGCGAAACCAGAACCTTTTTTCTCCCGAACCAATCTGCTTTTCCGGAGAGCGAGACATTTGTTCCCGCGGGCAAAGTTCTAACGAGAAATGGCTGGTTAAACCATGTGACTTCCATACTTTCTTCTCCGTCAGATACAACCGCATTTTGAATTTTTTTGCCCTGTTTGGTATAGATGTTTTTGATGGAGATTATTTGGCCTTTTATAGTAACGGTTTCTCCCGGCTGTACGCGGCTTATTTGAGAGACTAGAGCGTAGTCTTGGTAGCGGTGAGGGAAATGGTAAAGCAGATCCTTTACCGTTTTTATATTTAGTTTCTGCAGTCGTTTTGCAAAGTGTGGCCCGACAAGCGGAACCGCGCTTATGGGCGCGTTAATGTCCATATTTGGAGTATAGCACGCTCCTTTTTTAGAACACGAAAAGCAGAGGGAAAAGAAGCGAGCTTAAAACCAGAGCAAGTCCGGAGATAATAGCCAAGATTACCCAAATTCTTTTATGTCTTTTAGATAGTTCCATAATGGGTCATTAAACACAAAACGAAAAACTTGTTAT
>CAYSOV010000019.1:0-10467 GCA_964432785.1 uncultured Gammaproteobacteria bacterium | reverse complement strand
CTCTCTCGCTTGTCAAGGTACGCCAAAGTCAGCATGGGTTGAATCGCGTTAAGATCCTCCTTGCCGATTTTGGGAATTATTCGGATTATAGCATTTGAAGCATCTAAAAGTAAAATCAAGCTCTATCTTAGATTAACGATCTTCCTGTCATTTCGGAAGGCTGGGGGAGGCCGAGGAGTTTTAAGATAGTGGGCGCAACATCGGCCAAGATTCCAGACTGGAGCATTTCGGACTTTGCCAAAAAATCCTTCCCGACAATAATAAACGGGACGGGGTTTGCCGTGTGCTCTGTCCGAGAAACACCGCCGGAATCCAGCATTTGCTCGGCGTTCCCATGGTCTGCCGTAATCAAGGCAACTCCTTCCAAAGAAGAAATCTTTTGCACAATTTTCCCAATGCATTCATCAATAACCTCACAAGCTTTTTTTGCCGCCTCGATATTGCCCGTATGGCCGACCATATCCGCATTGGCAAAATTAATAAGAACGAAAGAATATCTTTGAGGAAGGGCCTCGTCTACTTTGCGCAAAAACATATTCGTAATCTCCCGCGCCGACATCTCGGGAAGTTGGTCATAAGTCGGAACCTTCGGAGAAGGAACGATTACGCAGTCCTCGCCCGGGGACAGCATCTCCTGCTGGCCGTTAAAATAAAAAGTTACGAATCTTTCCTTTTCGGACTCGGCCATATGCAATTGCCGCAGTTGGTTATCCGATAAAACCCGGGCCAGCGTCATTTTTATTGCTGCCGGTGGAAAGGCAACGGAAACATATCTGTTTAACGGTTTCCCGTATTCAGTCATTGTTACAAAGAATAAACTCTTAATTTTTGGACCGCGTTTGAAAATCGGCGCTTGCAGGGTCTCCACTATATGCTTCCCTTTATACTTAACAAGGTACGGGTCAAAGTCTAGTTGCTTTTGTGCCTCTTTTTCAAATTTTTCAAAAACAAAGGCTCGGGCCAGCTGTCTTGGCCGATCTATTCTAAAATTAAAAAAGATAACGGAATCCCCTTCTCCGATAAGAGCAATGGGGGAGTCGTTTTTTACAACCAACGCAGGATTTATAAACTCATCGGTTATCCCTTGTTCATAAGACCCTTCTACTGCCTCCTTGGCGGACATTACGTGTCTGCTCATGCCGCGCGTTAACGCCAGATACGCCTTTTCCGTCCTCTCCCACCGCAAGTCTCTGTCCATAGCCCAATACCTACCCATAACAGAGGCTATTTGTCCCATACCCTCTTTTTGCATTACGGCTTCAAGTTGGCTGATGTAAGAAATTGCGGCGTTGGGCGGAGAGTCGCGGCCGTCGGTGAAAACATGAACAAAAACCCTGTTAAAACTCTGTTCTTTACACAGCCGCAAGAGCGCAAAGAGGTGCTCCATGCTTGAATGCACCCCTCCGGCGCCCAAAAGCCCCATCAGGTGAAGATTGGAATTGTTTTTCTTGGCATGTTCTATCGCTTTAAGAAAAGCCGGATTCTTAAAAAAACTGCCGTCGGCTACGGCCATATTTATTCTCGGCAAATCCTGATAAACTATTCGCCCGGCTCCCAGGTTAAGATGGCCGGTTTCGGTATTTCCCGCTTCGCCGCGCGGCAGACCAACGGCCTCGCCCGATGCCGAAAGTTGCGTATGGGGGAAACCGGACCAGAATTTATCCATATTAGGAGTGTTGGCTAGGGCTATTGCATTACCTGGTCCCGGGGGCGCAAGCCCCCAGCCGTCAAGAACTATAAGAGTAACTAGTGGAACAGGCATATTGATGAAAAGTGAAAAGTGATAAGCAAAAAGGACAATTCCTTATGCTTTTTACCTTTAACCTTTTACTTATTTTGGCTTTGCAGCGGCGAGCTCCGCTTCAATTGACAAAAGTCTATTATATTTTGCCACCCTCTCTCCCCTTGCCGGAGCGCCGAATTTAACAAAGTCTGCTCTTGCGCCAACCGCGAAATCGGCTATGAACCAATCGTTTGTTTCCCCGGACCTGTGCGAAACAATTATTCTCCAGCCGGCAGACCTCGCCTGTTTTACAACCTCAAGGGTTTCGGTTACCGTTCCTATTTGGTTTGGCTTTACCAAAATAGCGTTGCAGGCCTTAAGCTCAATGGCCCGCTTTACGCGCTCCGGGTTTGTAGCCAAGAGGTCATCTCCGACAATGAGAAGTTTATTGCCCAGTTTTTGCGCAATTTCTACCCAACCGTTCCAATCGTCCTCCTCAAGCGGATCCTCAACTAGCACAAGCTTGTACTGTTTATTGAGCGCCTCGAAGAACGCGATAAAAGCCGAAGCGCTCATAGGACTTGAGCGGTCTTTTATTGAGTAACTGCCGTCGCGGAAGAATGTTCCGGCGGCAACATCAAGGCCCAGAAAAAAGTCTTGACCGACCCGATAACCGCTTGTATTTATAGCCTCAACATTAATCTCCAGGGCATCCGCGTTTGTAAAAAGGTTTGGGGCAAAACCGCCTTCGTCACCGACAGAATGTATAGCACCCCGCCTTATCAGGGCGGCCTTTAGCGAATGATAAATTTCTACCCCTCCCTGAAGCCCCAGGTAATACGGCTTTGAGGTGGCGGGGATTATATGGAACTCCTGAAAATCCAAATTTCCTGCGCCGTGCAGACCCCCGTTTACCATATTGAAAATGGGCGTGGGCACGCGGCTCGGGCCGCCCTCGGGCACGGCGCCCAGGGCCAGCGCAAGATTGTAAACCCAACTGTAAAGAGACATATTCGAAGCCCCGGCACCGGCTTTGCAAACAGCCATAGAAACGGAAAGAACCGCGTTTGCGCCCATATTGGTTTTATTCGGTGTCCCGTCAAGTTGCCCAAGCAATCTATCAATATCCGTTTGCTGTGCGGCGTCTTTGCCTACTAGGGCGGGTCCGAGTTTTTGATTGACATTCTCAACCGCCTTTAGGACGCCTTTGCCCAGATACCGTTTTGGGTCGCCGTCCCGCAGCTCCAGCGCCTCATATTTCCCGGTTGACGCGCCTGTAGGAACGGAGGCGACGGCAACCGAGCCGTTTTCAAGCCGCACGGCAGTTTCAACCGTAGGTACTCCCCGGCTGTCAATTATTTCTCGTGCCCAAACCCGACTAATTCTTGCCATAGGTTAATTTTCTTACTCTTACCACCCTCCTTTCGGCCTCGTATATGACCCTTTGCACTCTTCCCACAGCGTCGGGATTAACGGAAATACTGGTTATTCCAAGCCTTACTAAATACTCTACCAAATCATCATAGCTTGAGGGGGCCTGGCCGCAAATAGAAGAAGTTACGCCGTGCTTTCGGCAAGCCCTAATGGTTTTTTTAAGTGCCCAAAGAACGGCCGGGCTCCGCTCGTCAAAAGCCTGCGCGACTTCCGAATTATCCCTGTCGGTCCCGGTAATAAGCATTGTTAAGTCGTTTGAGCCGACGGAAACTCCGTCTATTCCGACTTTAATAAAATCATCTATAAGTATGACATTAACCGGAAGTTCTATCATAAGCCAGAGTTTAAACGATGGCCCACGCATCAGTCCCGCGGCCGCCATAATCCGTTTTACTTCCAAAAGTTCTTGGGGCGAGCGGACAAACGGGATCATCATCCATAGATTTTTAAACTCCTCGCGGACCTTTTTGACCGCAGCCAGTTCAAGCTCGAACACATCGGGATCTGCAATATAGCGGTAGGCGCCGCGGAAGCCAAGCATGGGATTTGTTTCTTCCGGTTCGTAAGCCTTTCCGCCGTCAAGGTTCCGGTATTCGTTCGTCTTAAAATCCGTTGCGCGATAAACAACGGGCCTTGGGTAAAAATGTTTACAAAACTGGGTTAAGCCTTCCGTAAGCTTTGAAATATATTGTCGGTGGCGGCCTTGAGCTACGGCATGTTTCGGATGGACACCAATTTGCGCCAGCATAAACTCGGCACGCAGAAGCCCAACCCCGTCAACCGGAAGTTCAGCTATTTCTTTTGCCCTCTCGGGTTCCGCCAAATTCACATAAATTCTTGTCGCAGTTCTTATATCCTCTCTCGGACTTGGACTTGGGCTTTCTTTATCTTTATCTTTATCTCTTACTTTATCTCCTTTTCTCACCATCCCTGCCTTCCCGTCCACGGTCACCACCAAGCCATCTTTGAGAACCGATGTTGCCTCTCCCGTTCCAACAACACAAGGTATCCCCAGCTCCCTTGAGACAATGGCGGCATGGGAAGTGACTCCGCCTGCGTCGGTAACTATTGCGGCGGCAAGCTTCATAGCCGGCACAAAATCCGGTGAGGTCATCTTTGTCACAAGAATATCGCCCTTTTTAATCTTACCCAGCCTTTTTGGACTCTCGACAATTTTTACAACACCGGTTGCAATCCCCGGGCTCGCCCCTTGTCCTTTGAGAATCTCCTCTCCTGTTTTCGCTTCCCTATCTACCTGTGCACTATGCACTATACCCTGTGCACTTAATGTTGTTATCGGTCTTGACTGCACAACATAAAACTTTCCTTTACTGTACGCCCATTCAATATCTTGAGGGAAGAAATAGTGGGCATGTATCTTTTGCAAAATTTTTGCAAGCTCTTTTATTTTTTCCTCGGAAAGCTTTTGCTTGTTTCGTCGACTTGCGGGAACACTCCGTTCTTTTGTCCGACCGTTGCTCCGAACAAGCTCTTTTTCCTGGCCTTGTTTTTCAATACCCAAAATCTCGAGGGAATGGCGTTCGACTTCATACTTATCCGGAGTAACAGAGCCCTGCACAATAAGCTCGCCGAGCCCCCAAACTGCCTCTATAACCATTTTGTGCTTATCGCCCGTTGTCGGAGAAACGGTAAAGGCGGTGCCTGAAATTTCCGACTGAACCATCTCCTGGACAATAACTGCCAGGTTGACCTTGAAATGGCTAAATCCCTTCTCTCCACGGTAGAAAATAGCCCGGGGCGTAAAAAGCGAAGACCAACAGCGTCTCACCGCCTCAAGCAGGTTTGCGTCTCCCTGCACATTTAAAAATGTTTCCTGCTGACCGGCAAAAGACGCTCCGGGCAAGTCCTCCGCAGTGGCCGAGGAGCGAACGGCGACAAGTTCTTGCTTAAAGAGCCCGCTTATAGACCCATATTTTTCTACAATCTCCTTTTTAAGCTCGTCGGGAATATTACCTTGTGAAAGAATCTTTCTTATTTTTTCCGATGCGGCTTGAAGCTCTTGGGGTCTTTTATGATTAAGGGCCGTGAGTATGCTTTTTATTTTTGGCTGGAAGTCGTTGTGGTCAAGAAAATAGCGATAAGCGCCGGCGGATATTACAAACCCCGGGGGAACAGGGAACCCGGCTTGGACCATTTCCCCAAGATTTGCTCCCTTCCCTCCAGCCAGTGCAATATCCTCTTTATCAATTTCGGAAAAGTCCAGAATATATCTTTTTTTGGGCATGGCAGATAGTTACATTCTACGCAATCGGTTTTGAAAAATCTACCTTATTATTCCACCAACAAGAGATTGACACAGGGTGTAAGGCTAAATTTACCGGAGTTTTTCTTTAAAATAATCTACCCAGGGAAGAACAAGGGGATTCTCGCCGGAAGCTTCGGCAAGAAGGGGGGTTGAATAACCGGATAAGCAAAGGGTCTCTATGACTTCGCCGAGTTTTGATATCGCACTAGGTTTGTAAACACATGTTTTATGTCCGTTTTCGCGAACCACATCTTGTGTAATTTCAAGTTGTTTTTTAATCGGAGCGGAGTATGCGGATGAACCCAAAAAAACAGCCAGCACGGGAACCTTTGGATTTTTAAGGCCTTCTAAAAGATGGTGGTTTGCCTCGGGCAGGGAAAACCAAGCGGCCATGCTTTTTGAGGTTTCGTTTAGCTGATTTGCAAAAGTATGCGCATTGCCTGCTAAATGCTCCCCCGCGAGAACTAAAACCAAATTCCCCTTTGCGCTTTGCGCTATTTCCTGCGCCCTGCCCTCGATTGGGGCTTGTGAGCCCTTTAAGTCCTCTAGGGCTTGGGTTACCTCTATATCCAGTGTGTTTGTACCACCCAGCACCCCAAGTTTATAAAGTATCCCCAGTTGACCGAATAATCCATACCCTAGACCCATCCTTGGTTGCCCTGAAGGGTTATGCTTGGGCTCGTATTTATAAAAAGGCGTACCTTCGGCCGCGAGCAACTCCGCCAGTCTGCCGCCTCCGGTTGCGCCGGTAAGTAAACATCCTCCGGCCTTTGCTTCCTGAAAACAGGAAATTGTTTCTTCCGTGTTGCCGGAATAGGAAGAGAGGAAAACCAGAGTTTTTGAACCGGCCCAAACCGGAAGATGGTAATCATTTACCAGAACGGTAGGTACTTTTGGCGGATAAAGATTGGTAACCACATGCCCCGGCAGTCCCGAAGCTCCCATCCCGCAGATTACCAGATTCTCCACCCTGGAATATCGGGGCGGAAAATTTATTTGCCTGCTCTCCTCCCAGGCCTGCAACGCCTGGTCGGGCAATGCCCTTGCGGACTCTAAAGCTTTCTTAATATCCTCATCCATTTGTTAACCCTAAAATATGGTCTACCACCTCTTCCCCTCCGAGCTCAAATTTTCCTTCGGTATAAAAGTCTGCCTCAATTTTCTGCGAATCGGTTGTAACCGAAACCCCCGCGGCCTCAAGCATTGGCGCGTCATTCGGATCGTTGCCAACGGCCAGAACCTGACTTTTTTCAAGTCTTAACCGGCTGCACAAAAACTCAAGTCCGGTTCCTTTATTAAACCGCTTTAGAAAAATATCGTGGGTTTCGTTGCTTATCCAAAGAACATTAAATTCATTATTAGTATCAATGCGTCGCACAATATCTATAACTTGCCGGTCTTCTTTCAAACAACGCACGCTCACCATAAATTGTTTTGGTTCAAAGCCGCGAATATTTTTATCCGTCTTGGCAAGCTCTCCAATCTCTCTACGGATCTTTTCAAGTTTCTCAAGCTCCCCGGCGGCAAGCGGAGAATTTTGAATTACTTGCCCGTCAATCAAAGTAAAAAGTCCGTTTTCGCCCTGGATGCTCGCTCTTTCCCACAAAGCAGGACCAAACATCCGCGCCAAGTAAAGGAGATTTCTACCGGAGGAAAAATTAACACAGGCGTATTTTTTAAGCCGGGAAATCTTCTCTAAAAGCCCGGGCGATATTTGTTTTGTTTGAACGGTTAAGACATTATCTTTCTCAATAATTTCCGTTCCGCGTTCAACCGTCACTCCGTCCACATCAAACGAAATAAGTTTTATATTTTTGACTTCTTCCTGCGTTAGTTGAGAGAGCGGTTTCATTCCGGGATAACTCATTCTAAATCTCGGCGACAAGAAGTTCAAGTGACGCGGAAAGCCCCTCCGGAAGCTGGGAGTGCTTATTCATCCTATCAAGAACCAAAAGCTTCTCATGAAGACTAAAAAGCCGGTCCCGGGTAAAATTCCGAGCCTGGGAGACAAGCTTTCTCTTTTGCCAATCCGGAATATTAAGTGTGTCGGGATCGAGCTTTACCCAAATAAGAAGCCTTACCTGGCGCGCAAGCATCATAAAAACAAACTCCGCATCGGAGTTTTTGAGCGAGCCATGCAAGAGCTCCAGCGAAGCCCTTACATTGCGCAACTCCCCTCCGGCAAGGGAATCAAGAAATTTAAAAATGCTTTTGGGGATTTTGAATTCCTCAACCTGCGCAGTATTTAGAAGCCTTTTAACCGCGGACAGGGCAAGCGTACTTTTTTCCCAAAATACAAAATGCACCCCGTCGGCCTTTGCGGCCTCCCCAACAATCTCTACTGCTTTTTTGTTATTTGCAAAAAAACCCTCAACAACCACAAGACGGCCGGACGAAAGCAAACTTTGCTCCCTTGCCGCCATTAGTAAATCGCCTTTTGCCAATCCCTTCCCGTCAAGCCGCTGGACATCCAGCCCATCTTTCTTTGCTTGAGAAATCAGAAGGGAAAGTTTTTTCCTTGACTCAACCTGATTTTCTCCATGAAGAATCACGTTTTTCATTTTTACTTTTTAACTTTTAAGTTTTTGTAGATTTCCCTCACTCTATCCTCGTTTACCCCTCCCCTATCGTGGTGGGGAACAAGGGCCCCGGAAAAGGTTCTCGGAATATGCAGCAGCTCATGAATTAAAACCATATCTTGCTTTTCTTGGGGGAGTTTGTCAAATTTTTCGGAGATTACCTCTATTACATACG
The DNA here is from genome assembly GCA_964432785.1 of uncultured Gammaproteobacteria bacterium. Classification (GTDB taxonomy): domain Bacteria; phylum Patescibacteriota; class Microgenomatia; order UBA8517; family UBA10165; genus CAYSOV01. The sequence goes on along the minus strand of CAYSOV010000019.1, from coordinate 2,290 downwards.
CCGGTTGAATGCCGAGGGCCTGTTGAAAGATTCTTGGAAGTCCCCAAATTCGGGCGTAGGCTCTTGTTTTTGCTCCAAGACTGCGAAAGCAAAAAACTCTTGCGGGATTAACATGCTCAAGCTTCCCGGCATTGCCCAACTCTCTTACTCTTTTCTCTATTCCCCTATCCTCTACCCACTCTATACTTTTTCTCTTTGCCCTTAATGCCCTCGGTACTTTACCTAATTTTATATACTTCCGCCCCATCCTTTACCTCCTGTTCGGTTTTCAACCCTATTATCTGCCCGGCTTTTGCGGTTTCTGCCTTCTCGTGCTCCATTTGTATAGAAGAAACCTCTTGCTCAAATAAGTCTTCTCCCCCCCGAACAAACTTTATTTTATCGCCTACCGACAAATTCTCGGAAAGTTCAACAACCGCAACTCCGATCTTGTCATAGTAATGGGTAACTTTACCGGCTTTCATATCCGCCATCTTTCTCACCACCTTTCTATAAACAAATCCGAAATCCTAAGCACGAAATCACAAACAAATCCAAATTACCAAAATTCTAAATTCAAAACAGTTTTGGTCTTTTGAGCATTCGATTTAGATATTGTTTCGAATTTCGATATTCGGATTTAGGATTTATTTGCCATCCGCGCATGGCATACCGCAACCGCTATTGCGTCCGCCGCGTCGTCAAAATAAGTTTTCTTTTTATTTGGCGCCCTGACCCCGAACATCTTCCGAACCGACTGCTTCATTATACTCTTGTCCGCCCTGCCGTTCCCTCCGACCACGAGTTTAACTTGTCCGGGAGGATATTCATAGATGGGAATTTTGCGGCGGGCCGCGGCAAGCATTATAACCCCGCAGGCCTGGCCGACGGCCATAGCGGTTTTGGCGTTTGAGTAGAAAAACAACCGCTCTATAGCCAATACATCGGGCGTATGTTCCTTAAGAAGAATGGACATCTCCCGAAAAATCTGATCAAGCCGTTTCCCGGCTTGGCCGTTACTCTCTGTTTTAATCCAGCCGAATTTAACAAGGGTAGGTTGACCACTTTTTTGAACCTTGACCAGTCCGTAGCCAGTTGTCGCGGTCCCGGGGTCTATTCCAATAATGAGCATTAAGGAGATTATACCATCTGTAAAGGCGTATTCAACTTGACTTCGCATGGTAAAGTTAATTTACCTACAAAGGAGGTGAGAGATATGAGTCCGGAAAGGGGAGAAATGACGGTAAGAGAAGCCGGTCGGCTCGGAGCTCGAGCTCTCCGAAAAAGGCACGGTCATGACTTCTTTGTTAAAATCGGCAACCTTGGCGGGGACGAGGTTGCCCGGCGGCATGATCATGAATTTTTTGTTGGAATTGGCCGTAAAGGCGGAAGTGCGGTTCATGCGAAGCACGGCCCGGAACATTTTCGTAATATCGGACAACGAGGAGGAGAGGCTGTAAAGGAAAAGTACGGAAAGGATTATTACGCGCGGATTGGGCAGAAGGGCGGGGTAAATAGCGGAATAAGCAAGAGAAATTGGAGAAGTTAAATCCTTCCGGTCATTTCCCTAGGTGTAAATAACAATCCACCCCCCAGGTGAGCTTGGAAGGTGAGCTTGGAACCAGAGATGCGACAGGGTAAACTTCTCATCCCTGCCACACTTCGTCAATCACAGTGATAAACACTGAGCTTGTCGAAGTGTGAGCCGCACAGGATTCGAACCTGTAACCCTCAGCTTAAAAGGCTGGTGCTCTACCATTGAGCTAGCGGCCCGGAGATTATTTCCTATATTTGAATTGTGCTATTTGCTATTTTAACAGAAAACAGCCCCAGCTTCCAGTCTCGCTACAGATGAAATAGTAAATAGTAAATGGTAAAATAGTAAATAGAAAAGGCCCCGTCGTCTAGTGGTTAGGACATCAGGCTTTCATCCTGAAGATCGCGGGTTCGAATCCCGCCGGGGTCACAGGATGATATATGTGATTTTGCCAAGTTTTAGCCTCAAGTTTTTGTGGAAAATCTCTCAAATTGAAGCCTATAAGTAAGAGACCGAGCAGGATTCGAACCGATGTTTAAACTGTCCTGTCAACCTTCTTTATTTTCTAAGTCAGGATCGCCCATATCCTCTTCCCAGTTGTCTCCATAAAAATACTGCATTAATCCACAACATAACTGGTAAACAAAGACCTGTATTTTCTTTAATTCTTCATCAGACAAACTAGGATAGTATTTCCTGATTACGTCTAACGGCAACATTTAAATAATCACCTCCTCGTCAACCTATTCATGCTTACTTTTCTATCATTAACGC
>CAYSOV010000018.1:8459-10814 GCA_964432785.1 uncultured Gammaproteobacteria bacterium | reverse complement strand
TAAGTATTAAGTATTAAGTATTAAGTATTAAGTATTAAGTATTAAGTATTAAGTAACTAGTGCCTATTGCCTAGTGCCTAGTCCCTCGTCCCGTGCCTCTGTATCTATCTTCACCTGCCAGTTCTGGGGAGAACAGTCAAGGCAAACATCGGTTCCCAAGGGATCGGTGACAACTGTTTTTTCTCTTGGCTCAACCTCCTCGAGGGATGCGCTTGGGGAAGCAAGCATATCTGCCTCTTTTGTTACCAGTACCGCTTTTGTTGTGGGCAGGGCGGGAAGAGGCGGGTTGTCTTCAAGAAAGAACTCAAAGCGTATTGGGCATCCGGGTCCGCCGGCTGGCGGATCTTCAGAACCGGCGGGGAGAGTCCCTGTTGTCGCGCAGACATTCGTTCCCACAATATCCGAGGGTTTTTGCGGCCAAACATGGCTTTTTTTCTCGGCTTTTTCTCCCCAGACCGCAAGCTCTCCGGCCTCAACTTTATCCAGGGCCTTCTTTATAATTCTATTCCAAATAGGCGAGGCGCCTGTTACGCCCGAGGCAACTTTAGACATGGTCTCGTTGTTATTGTTTCCAACCCAGGTTGCGACAACGACCTCCGGATTATAGCCGATAGTCCAGTTGTCGCGCCTGTCGTTTGTTGTGCCGGTTTTGACCGAGACCTCCGGGTGGCCGCCGACATTAAGGTATGAGGATGGTCCGAAGGCGGCGGTTCTCGCGTTATTGTCAACGAGAATATGGGAAATAAGATACGCAACTCCCTGCGGCAGAACTCTATCTCCTTCCTCTATCTCTTTTTTCTCAAGGATGTTTCCTTTCCAGTCTTTGACTTCAAGAACGGTTACCGGCTCTTGTTTTATTCCTCCGTTTGCAAAAACTCCAAAGGCAGTCGCCATATCAACCATTCTTACTTCTCCTCCGCCAAGGGTTAGGGAGAGTCCGTAATTTGACGCGTCGCGAAGAGTCGTAATCCCCATCTTTTTTGCAAAGTCCACAAACTCTGGAAGGCCGTTTAGGGTAAGAACGCGAACGGCAGGGATGTTGTAGGAGTTGCCGAGAGCAAAGCGCGCCTGCACCAGACCATGAAAGCTCTCGTCGTAATTCACAGGGCAGTATTCTTCCTGACCGGCAACCAAAAAACAGGTTGGCACATCGGCAAGCGGAGTCGCGGGGGTAATCCTGCCTTTCCAAAGCGCGAGCGCATAATTTAGTGGTTTTATCGCCGAGCCGGGCTGGCGTGGGCGCAGGACAACATTTACCTTTCCATCCTCGTCCTCTGCGAAATAGTCTTTTGAGCCGACCATTGCCAGGACTTCCCCGGTTTTAGGAAGGGTGACAAGGGCCGCTCCGTTTCTGACATTTGCCCGCTGTTTCAGAAGCCTTGAGACTTCGGAAAAGACTGTTTCTTGAGCAAATTCTTGGAGGTCTAAATCGAGCGTGGTCCGGACTCTCAAGCCTCCGCGCTCAACCGCGTGTTCTCCATATTTTTCAACCAACTGCTCTTTTACAAGGAGCGAGAAATGCGGAGCCTTAAGCGTTCTTTGTTTTGCAAAACGGGGCTCTTCTTCGCCGGCTTTTTTAGCTTCATCCTCTTTTATATATCCGTCTTCGGCCATTCTGCGCAGGACCTGCTCCTGTCTTTTTTTTGCAAGGTCCGGGTTTACTCCGAAGGGGGAGTATTTTGTGGGCGCTTGGGGAAGCCCGGCAAGAAGGGCGGCTTCGGCAAGAGTCAACTCGGCTGCCGACTTTTCAAAATATGTTTGCGCGGCCGCCTCAATACCCCAGGCGGTTCCCCCGTACGGGACATTATTAAGGTACATTTCAAGAATTTGTTTTTTGGAATAGAGAATTTCGACAATCAGGGTTAAGGCAAGCTCTCTTATCTTTCTTTTTATTGTTCTTTCCGGGGTAAGGAGGGTGGTTTTTACGAGTTGTTGGGTAATCGTTGAGCCGCCTTGCAGTTCTTGTTTGCCCACCGTTTTGTAAAAAGCCCTCGCTATTCCGGTAATTGAAAAACCGAGATGTTTATAGAAGTTTTTGTCTTCTATTGCAATGGTTGCCTGGGCAACATAGGTTGGCAGTTCATCAAGTTTTACCGGAGTTCGCCTTTTTTCCTCAAAGATTTCATAGATTAGTTTTTCGTTCCGGTCAAGAATTTGCGTTGAAACAGGATTGTATTTTTCGGAGGTCAGCCGCGTAGGGAGAGGAAGGCCCCAAAAGAGATAAGTAAAAAGCAAAACGCAAAAAGTAAAAAGTAGAAGAAAAATCCGACGGTGGTTTTTTAGCAGAATGATTGTAGACTGTAGACCGTAGACTGTAGACTTGTCTTTCGCCATCTCTCGTATTTTACCCTAAAT
>CAYSOV010000018.1:0-8359 GCA_964432785.1 uncultured Gammaproteobacteria bacterium | reverse complement strand
CTTCCTCGTCCCCGGCAGCCCCTTCTTCAAATCTTCTATTCCAACCGAATTTGACAAGGGATATTCTTAAGATGTAGCATGAATATGTTTTGGACAAACTTGCCGCCATGCTGCGTCAGGGTGCAATTATTATCGCTTCTTTGGTTTTTGCCTCGGCGGTTCTTTTTACCTCGATTTTCCGTACGGCCAGTCCCCAGTATGTATTTTCGCAAGCAGGCCAGGTAGAGTCGGCAACCACGGAACTCGGGGAAGAAGCAATTGATTATTATCTTCCGTATCCCGGAATTTTACCGGATCACTTTCTTTGGCCCGTAAAAGTCATAAGGGACAGGCTTTGGTTTTTTGTTGTTAGGGACTCTGCTAAAAAGGCCGACATCTTACTTCTTTTTGCGGACAAGCGGGTTGGGATGGCAAGAGAGTTGATAAGGGGAGGAAAGCCGGAGATTGGAGTTTCAACGGCAACGAAGGCGGAAAAATATCTTGAGGAGGCGTTCGCCGAGGCGGAAAAGGCCCAAGCGAAGGGGGCAGATATGGGAATTTTTTATGAGAGACTTGCCAAGTCCTCCTTAAAGCATGAGGAGGTTTTGGTTTCGCTGATGAGGATTTCTCCGGAGGATGCAAAGCCGGTTCTTAACAAAACCCTCGATTATCCAAGAGGAATTTATGAGAAGTCCACGCACAAGTTAAATGAATTGGGTAGGTCCGTGCCGGTTGTTCCGGATGCGGTACCGAGTCCAAGTCCAAGTCCAAGACCTAAAAAGTAAAAGGCAAAAGGCAAAAAGGAAATCCTTTAATCCCTAATTCATAATTCCTGATTCATAATTCTAATTGCTCTTTTCGAGTCAAAAAAGTTTTCACGGACTACTGTTTCGAGAAAGAGTTTTGCGCGTTTCTTTACCCCGAATAAACCTTAGGCAAAATTCAGCAGAAAAATCATGAGCTTGGCCGTGCGGAGAATGACTTCCTCTGATATAGAAGTTAGTAGTTGACAGCCTATATCTGGTGTGGAAATATGTGCAATAGCACGAGATATGGGGTGGCTTGCCCTTTTACTATTTCACAATGAAATGTCCTTTTTGCGGGGCACTGGCAACAAGCGTAGTTGAATCACGGAATACCGGAGAAGGGGAGGTAATAAGACGAAGACGCGTTTGCGATAAATGCGGAAAGCGATTTACGACCCACGAGAGAGTTTCCGGCTCTACTCTTTGGGTTATTAAAAAAGACAGCCGTCGGGAACCCTTTAACAGAGAGAAGTTAAAAGCAGGAATCTTAAAAGCGATAGAGAAGAGGCCTGTTTCCATAGAACTTGTTGACGAGCTGGTCGATGAGGTTGAGCGGGAGATGATGCGCAAGCAAAGGGAAGAAGTACCATCTCGAGCCATAGGAAATGCGGTCTTACGCCGTCTTAAAAAAATTGATAAAGTAGCCTGGTTGAGGTTTGCAAGCGTCTATTTAGAATTTGAGGATTTATCAAATTTTGCAGAAGCGATTGAAAAAGAAAGCGCCTGAACTTTAACAAAACAGCTTTGCTCGGCAATGCGTGGGTGGCGTGCTTTTCTCGGGAACCAACTTCAGATTGCCTCGCTGCTGTTTCTAAATTTTAATAAGTAGCATGATAGAAAATCCAACAGTAAGAAACACAAAAACATTAAAGACGGCCAAAAAGGGTACGCTTCGGGGAAAAAGGTCCAACGGTCACGATCTGGCCCAAAAAGATAAATATACTATTGGGAAGGTTTGGGAAATTGGCAGTTTTATTCCGCCCGTCCCCGAGGATCTACCCGAACCCAAGTTGTCCGAGAACGCCCTTTATATAGGAAAAACCCGCTATGCCCGCCGGGATGAAAACGGCGAACCGAGAGAGTCGGCAAAAGAGATGTTTTGGCGCGTTGCCTACAATATAGCCTCGGCCGATCTTTTATACGCCGGCGACCAAAAGAAAATGATAAGCCAGGCAAAAACCTTTTACGAGATTATGTCTTCTCAAAAGTTTATTCCGAACACTCCGACTATGCTGAATGCCGGGAAGCGCATGCAGCAGCTCTCGGCCTGTTTTGTTTTGCCTATTGAAGACGATATGAAAAGTATTTCAAAGACCCTGGTAGACATGGTACTTATCCATAAATCGGGCGGCGGCACAGGTTTTTCTTTCTCGCGTCTGCGGCCATATGGGGATGTCATAGGATCCTCGGGCGGCACAACCGTTGGTCCGTGCTCTTTTTTGCAAGCCTACAATGATGTTACCTCTCAAGTTAAGCAAGGCGGAGTCAGGCGAGGCGCAAATATGGGAATTCTACATATTACACACCCCGACATTCTTCGTTTTGCGGTTATGAAGGTTGACGAATTTAACCTCACCAATTTCAACATCTCGGTAACCGTTACCGAGGAATGGATGGAAAAAGTAAAATCTGATGCCAGCTTCGCTGACCCAACGAGGTCGGAGCCCGACTGGGAAGAGATTATTGAGGAAATAAAAACTGCACAAACCATTCGGGATGTGGACCTGAAGCTCAAGAAAACCGAGGACGGTGTTGCCAGGCTTTACGATTTGGTTCGCGCTACCCGCGAGGGCGAAGGATACGAGCTTATTAACCCAAGGACCGGAAAGGCAACGGACAAACTCAACGCTTATAAAGTTTTCTTGTTGATTACCCGGCTTGCTTGGCATTATGGCGATCCGGGGATGATTATGATTGACCGCATTAATAAGTCCGGTGCCAACCCAACCCCGCATTTGGGGCAAATAGAGGCGACAAACCCCTGCGGGGAGCAGCCTCTTTTGGGATATGATGCCTGCACTCTCGGGTCAATTAACGTAGGGCGCTTTGTCCGGAATAAAAAGATCGACTATGAAGCCCTGGGAGAGGTTACAGAGGAGTCGGTGCATTTTCTTGATAATGTTCTTGATATGAACAATTATCCAATTCCCGAAATTGCCGAAATGACGCGCAAAATCCGGCGCATAGGTCTTGGAGTGATGGGTTTTGCGGATTTGTTAGTTCAACTCGGGATAGGGTACAACACCTCGGAAGGATTGCGCATTGCGGAGGATGTGATGGGTTTTATACAGGAGAGAGCCAAAAGAGCAAGTGTCAAACTTGCCCAGACGCGGGGAGTTTTTCCTGCCTGGGAAGGCTCTATATTCGACCCAAAAAGTCCGTATTTTTTGGGCGAGAGGCTTCTTTGCCGAAACGGCGCGGTCACGACCATTGCTCCGACCGGGACAATATCCATGCTTGCCGACGCGTCAAGCGGGATAGAGCCTTATTTTGCCCTCTCTTATGCCAAAAACACCATTGAAGGAAAAAGGCTTTTTACAAGCAATTCGTTCTTCTTGGAAATATCACAAAAAGAAGGTTTTTATTCCGAGGAGCTTCTTGAAAAAATAGATCGGAACGGAGGCTCCGTTCAAGGGCTTTCCGAGGTCCCCGAAAAGTGGCAAAAAGTTTTTGTCGTAACGCGCGATATTGCTCCGGAGTGGCATGTAAAGATGCAAGCCGCTTTCCAAAAACATGTTGATAATGCTATTTCAAAGACGATTAATTTCCCGAACGAGGCAACCGTTGATGATGTAAGAAACGCGTACATGATGGTTTACGAGACCGGATGTAAAGGAATAACAATTTACCGCGACGGCTCAAGAACAAAACAGGTGCTTGAGGTTAAAAAAGAAGGTTCGTATTACGACCAGCTTGCGGGAAAAAGTTGGACACCCTCGGAGAAGAATGAGCCGCCGAAAACATTGCCCCAAGAGCCGTTTTCTTTATCAAACGGCCGCATAAAAGCGCCTGTCGAGAGTTGGGGAATGAGACTTAAGAAAAGAAGCGATGTCGGCAATGTCTATACGGCGGTGTTTAACGACCGAACAGGGCGGCCGGTTGAGGTCTTTATAAATGTGGGCAAATCGGGAGGTTATGTTGCCGGAGCGGCCGAGGTTACCGGGCGCTTGGCATCCCTTGCCTTAAAACACGGTGCAAGTCTTGACGAGGTCGCCTCGGAACTGGTCGGCATCGCCTGCGGAATTCCATACGGGGTAGGACCAAACGCGGTTCTTTCTCTTTTTGATGCCGCGGGCAAGTCCATTCTTGAGATAGCGCAAAAACAACTGCCTTTGTCATTTTTGGATCAACAGCAGGTTCTTCCCGACCCGCCCGGCGGGGGGAGCCAAGAGTCTCCCTCCGGCACCAACGGCACCAATGGGCATGCAAATGAGAACGGGCATAGCTTGGAATCGGGTGTCTTCGGTCTTGGAGAAACAAAGGTATATCAGCAGATGTTTGTGGGTTGTCCGGATTGCGGCTCGCCCCTGTTGGTTATCGAAGGTTGCAAAAAATGTTCCAATCCGGGATGCGGGTATTCAAGATGTTAAGTTCCTATTGTACATTGGGGCGCACCGCGGAGTGCACCCCCATTTTATTGCAAGCTGGGGCTGTCATGGCGGCGCACAACCCTGACCCCACGCCGGCCTCAGCTGACTAAAAAGGGGGTTATGGGGGAGATAGGAGAGTAAGAGTTAAGAGATAGAGAATTTAGGAGCTAACGCTTGCCCTGCGCCTAAAAAATTTTTCCTCTTACTCTAGCTCTATTTCTATCTCATGGCTATTTATACAAAACGTGGTGACCGAGGCAGAACAAGTCTTTTTGGCCCGACTGGAGAAAAAAGGTGGAAAAACGACCGCCGAGTTGCCGCAATCGGCAACATTGATGAACTTAATTCGCAGCTTGGTTTCGTTTCTAGCTTCCTCCCCGGAAGGCGAAAGAAGCTCAAAGTTGTCATCAAAAATATCCAGCAGGATCTCTTCGAAATAGGAGCGGAGCTTGCCGCCCCGCATTCCAAAAACCCGAAATATCTAATAACTCCGGAAAAAGTACGGAATTTAGAAAAGATGATTGACGAGTTGGAAGGGGAATTGCCGGCACTGGGAAATTTTATCCTCCCGGGAGGCTCGCTGGAGGCTGCTTCACTTCATGTCGCGCGGAGTGTGTCGCGGCGTGCGGAAAGGGAAGCAGTGTCCTTATCAAGAAAAGAAAAAATCAACCCCAATATCCTTGCATACCTTAATCGCCTCTCTGATCTTTTATTCATGCTGGCAAGAAAAATAAATCGGTTGGAGAAAGTTCAAGAGGATCTCTGGAAAGGAAGATAAGTAGGCACGCTTTGCTCGGCAACACTTTTTTCGGAAAGGTGGCGTGCTTTTCTCGGGAACCGACTTCCGGGAACCGCTCGTCGCCCGGAGTGGTAATGTCAGGAGGATTTACCCACTCCTCACTGTGGCGTCTCGCCAGCCACAGAACATGTTTATATATAAATATGTATTACACGGCTGGCTCGACACACTTCCCGGAAGTGATTCCCTCGCGCACGCAGCTATCTATATCCTTAAAGGTTGCCTCGCGCGCGATTAAATAAATCTTCATGCTTACAAGAATTAAATAATTCTTATGCTGGCAAGAAAAATAAATCGGTTGGAGAAGACCCTGGAAGAAATTTGGAAGAGGTAAAAACACTGTTAAGCTATCTATTTAGTGTTATACTTTTTTCGTATGGTATCTTCACCGGAAAAAGAACACCCGTTAATTGAAAAGCGCATTGAAGAACCCGGAGAGCTTGAGCGATTGGAGGAGGAGAGACGAGAACTTGAGGGGTATATTGAGCGGGTTGAGCGAACACCCAAAAAAGAGCCGGTTGCCGACGATACTGGGCAGGTTGTTCTTACCCCTGCCCAGTCACAGCAGGTTGCCGTCACGCTTCCTCTAACCGAGGAAGAAATAAAACACGGACTGCACCATAAAATAATTGATTCAATGCGCTGGCTTTCGGAGTGGTGTTGGAGAATAACAAAGAAGGCTTTGGTCACCGGGATTAAGGTGATATATAGGAAAGATTAATTAGAAATTTTATATGGTTGATCCAATTTCAATTTTATTTGTCAATTTAATAAACCTGTTTTTATGGATTATCCTAGCGGGGCTTTTATCGGGCCTATTTTCTCTTTTTGCCTATATTGCGTTTTCATTTTTCAGGCACAGAAAAAGAGAAGACCGGTCTCTTGATTCCGTGCTTCTTCAGGTTGCCGTACCTCGGGACAACGAAATAAAAATTGACGCCGCGGAGCAGATGTTTGCCTCTTTGTACTCCGTTAAGAAGGGCGGCTGGAAACAAAGATTTGACATACAGGATGTTATTTCTTTTGAGCTTGTTGCCAAAAAGGAGGAGATAAAATTTTATGTTTGGTGCCCTCGTCGGCTCCAGGATCTTATTGAAAAACAAATTCACGGGGCTTATACGGATGCCGAGATAACGCCGGTTCCCGAGTATAACATTTTCTCCAGCGAGGGCAAGGTGGCATATGCTTCTTTGCAACTTCGCTCCCCGGCCTTTAACCCTATAAAAATTTTTAAAGATCTCCCAACCGATCCCCTGTCTTCTTTAACCTCCGCTCTTGCGAAAATGGGGGAGGGAGAAGGGGTTTCAATACAAATTCTTATCTCCCCGGCAGACAGCGAGTGGAAAAAACTCGGGAAGTCTTTTCTTTCGAGGACCAAGAAAGCGGAAGCCGATCCCGAAAAAGCCAGCTTTAAGGTTGACGCAAAAACCATGGAGGCCATAAACAATAAACTCGGAAAGCCCGGGTTTGAAACAACAATACGGATTGTGGTTTCCTCAACGAGTCAAGAGCTGGCAAAGGCCCATCTTGGAAATTTAAAATCGGCCTTTGAGCAATTTTCGGGCGACCTAAACGGTTTCAAGGGAAGGAAAATAAGAGACAAGGGAAGCTTTGTGACCGACTTCTTATACCGCTATCACCCGGTATTTCATCTTTGGGGAAACCAAAAAATGATCCTCAACTCCGAGGAGCTGGCGACTGTTTTTCATTTTCCGAATAAGCAGGTTACAACCCCGCACATTCATTGGCTCAATGCCAAGCGCGCCCCGGCTCCTTCCCAAATTCCAACCTCCGGACTTTTTATAGGAACAAGCTCTTACCGGGGGGTAAAGCGGCCCGTTTATATCGGAGAGGATGACCGCCGTCGACACATGTACATTATCGGGAAAACCGGAACCGGGAAAACCGAGCTTTTGAAGGATTTAATTATGCAGGACATACGGGCGGGAAAAGGAATCTGTTTTATGGATCCTCATGGGGATGCGGTGCAGGACATCTTAAAGATGATTCCTCCCGAGAGGGCCGAGGATGTTATCTACTTTAATCCCGCGGATACCGGCCGGCCCATGGGGCTTAATCTTCTTGAGGCAAAGACCGAAGACCAAAAACACTTTGTTGCAACCTCGGTTATCAATATGATGTATAAACTTTACGATCCTTACAAAACCGGGATTATCGGGCCCCGTTTTGAGCATGCGGTAAGAAACGCCATACTCACCGCCTTTGCCCAAGAAGGGGCAACCTTTGTCGAGGTTGTAAGAATATTAACCGATCCTTCGTTTGTCCAGGAGCTTTTGCCGAAGGTTGAAGATCCGGTGGTCCGCCGCTATTGGACAGACCAAATAGCCCAAACCGTCGAGTTTCACAAATCCGAGGTTTTGGACTACATAGTTTCCAAATTCGGCCGCTTTGTCACAAACGCCATGATGCGGGACATAATCGGACAAAGCCAATCGGCCTTTAACCTAAGGAATGTAATGGATGAAGGAAAAATTCTTCTTGTTAACCTTGCCAAGGGAGAGCTCGGAGAGGAGAACTCAAACTTCTTAGGGCTGATTTTGGTTCCCCGCTTGCTGATGAGCGCTATGAGCAGGACCGATGTGCCGGAGGAGAAAAGACGAGACTTCTATCTTTATGTTGACGAGTTTCAAAATTTTGCCACACCTGATTTTGCCCAGATTCTCTCCGAGGCCAGAAAATACAGACTTAATCTTTGTGTTGCGAACCAGTTCATAGGACAGGTTGATGAGGAGATTAAAAATGCGGTTTTCGGGAATGTAGGGACACTTGTTACATTCCGAGTAGGGGTAACCGATGCAAGTTATCTGGCGCGCGAGTTCCAACCGGTATTTGACGAAGACGATTTACTAAATATCGAGCGGTTTAATGTTTATATGAAGACGACGGTTAATAACGAGCCGGTTCCGCCGTTTTCCGTTGATCTTACAAAGGATATTTCCAAGGTAAAGGCAGGAATGGACGAGAGGATAGCCGAGATAATACGCGAGATGTCCCGGCTCAAATACGGCCGAGACAGGGCCTTGGTCGAGGCGGAAATAACAAGAAGAGCCAAGTTGTAGTAACCTCAATGACGCAACTTCGTTGCGTCATATCGCATCACTAATGCGTTATGAAGCTCCATGGTTAAGCAAAGCTTATCTTCGATTAAAACCGTGGTATCTTCA
>CAYSOV010000017.1:0-10876 GCA_964432785.1 uncultured Gammaproteobacteria bacterium | reverse complement strand
TTGCGAACTTTTCGATGTGCGCCCCCGCGCTATAAATAACCGATAAATGACCTCAAATTACGCCATGGCGAAAAACCATGTCAGTTATTTTCAGGGCCGGAGCGCACATTATCTTCCACCCTTCGGAAAACGAAAATTTTGCCCCCGAAATTTTAAGGTGCCCTTCGCAAAACTCAAGGTAAACTGGCAAATCAGTCTACTCGTGCTCGGCGAAGTTAATTAACCTGTCTCTTGTTAAATTTTACCAAGTAAAATCCAGTTGCTCCTGTGAGTAAAGATAAAGCAAGCAAAGGCAGCCAGTCCTCTGGCCCTGTTGGAGGAAGCTCCGTGGGCTTTGCGGCAGGCGCCGGACCCACTGCTTTTCTTTCCAGGCAAACTTGAGCGGTGTCTCGGTCTTTTTCATTGCCTGAAGTCGCCTCGGCGGTATTCACGACACACACAAGCGTTTTATCAACCGGAAAATTCCCGGAAGCGGTAACTTTAGCTTTAATTTCTCTTTCTTCTGTTTCCCCGGGGGTCAAATCGGTTATCGTGAAGGAAGTTGAACCTGAAATAATCTCCAAAAGCGAAGGCAGGCTGTCGTTTACCGAGACCTTGTCAAAGGTTGCGTCCCCGACATTTTTGATCTTAAGTTTGAAGATTATTTCTTCTCCGGGGCTAAATTTACGGTCATTAATGCCCAAATTGTCTACAAATTTATTCTCTTGGGGATTAAAAACCTCTTTATCTATTTGAAGTTGGCCGGTTCTGACGCAGACCTCGCGGCCTCCGTATTGAGTCTCGCAGCGAACGGCGGCATAAGCAGGAGATGGTGATAGTAATAGTGATAGGCCGAAGATCAGCCCGGCGGCCATGAATTTCTTTTGCATAAATCCTTACTATAGGCAGGAGATGCCCTTAAATATATGACTATATGCTCTTAAAGTCAAGCCCTACTAGGTTTTTTGTACTTTCCTCTATGGGTTTTGCAACTATAACAAGCCGCTTCCATGTTGTCCCGGGAGGCCAGCAGGTTTGTAGAACAAGGCGCCTTTCTTCCGTTTTGTCAAGCATATAGCCGAGAGCCTCGGCATCCACTATCTTTTTGTCCTGAACTTTATAGCCAATAGCTTCGCCCAGATAAAAAACAATGATGTCATCCCCTTCTTTGATATATTGAAGCGGGTAAAAAACCGCGTTATAGCGGGAAATATTCAAAACGGAGTTTGTGGAATGACCGAAGATATAGGTTATCCCTGGCTCATTAGGTAAAGCCGTCTCTTGGGCATGAGCGGCGCCTTGAGTAAGGACCTCTTTGTATGAGTTTTCATCAGCAGTGTTTGTAGTGTGCAGTACCTTGGTATTTATCCCAAGCCGCGGCACGGCAAGGCCAAAATTCCAATCAAGAGGCGCAGCTGCCCCTTTTCCCTCAAGCCAAAGGATTTGGCCAAACCCGCTTACAATAACCTTTGAGTCGGTAAAGCGGTTAGAGAGCGCCGTTATTCTATAAGCTACTTCGGCCAGAAAAACGGGGGCGATAAAAAGCAAAAAGGCGGCAAAGGAAGCCCCAAGAAGAAAAAGGCCTAGTTTTCTGTTACCGTGCTTGGTAACTCGGGACTTTGCTGCCTGGCGGGCTTCATAGATTACGATCATTTATACGGGCAGATTGGCGCGCCTGGAGGGATTCGAACCCCCGACCTTGAGTTTAGAACACTCCTGCTCTATCCACTGAGCTACAGGCGCTTGTTATGGTAATTTTACCACGATTTTGTATAAATTACAGCTATATTATCGCGATAGGTTTCCTCCCACTCCCGTCCTTTGTTCTTTGCTGTTTGTTCTCTGCTGTTTGATTGAAGTTCTATATCTAAAAATGTCCCAGCCCCTATTAAAAGCCAGTCAGTGCCATATTTATCAAGTTTTTCTTGATACCCGGGCTGCGACTGGATAATTTCAAGATAGACAGTATAAGGACTTTTGCCTTCCGAGGTTGCCCACGCGGGCATTCGGCCGTCAACAAAATATTTATACTGCGGCAGCTGCCATTCTAAAAATCCTCCCCATTCATAAGCACTGAAGACATTTTTGCCCGGAATGGGATTTGCGCGGATAAACTCCACAGCGCGACAAGGCTGTTTGACTTGATTTGCGGTGCAATACTTTTTCCAGTCTGTGTCCACATCTAATGTGTGCGGGACAATCCGAAGAAACAGAATTAAAGACCCTGTGCCAAGTAATGGAACCGCATACTTTTGAACTTTTTGCTCCGCTTTCAAAAGCCAATGTTCGTATGATGTGATAATTCCAAGTGCCAAAGTGAGCCCAAAATAAGGCATAAACCGCCTTGCCTTGAAGGTGAGTATGGCAAAAAGGACGCTAACGGAAATCCAAAAGAACTTTCGCTTATTGCTGCTGTTTATAACCAGGAGCACGACTATCAGGGCTGTTATAACTATAAACACTTTTGACTCAAGGCTCGGCGGCACCCATTCGGCAATAAGTTTATCGAGCGGATATTGGGCATGTCGAAGAGCTTCCTTGTAAATATCGATGCCGTACGGATTTATAAGCGCCGCAAGGCCGGATATGGCAGCGGCTAGGCCGAAGAAAAAGGCAAACTCCCAATTCTTTTTGAAGACTTTGTCCAAAGCCGCAAGTAAAAAAAGCATCAGTCCCAAAGCAAAACCTCCGTGCGTGTTTGCCCAAAGGAGGAATAAAACCGGTAATAAAATTATGACTTTGGGGTATTTTACAGACTTCTGAAGAATAAAAAGGAGAACAACAACGCCGAAAAAGGAAAATACCTGGGCGCGCATGCCAAGGGCGAATACATGCCAACCTAAAGCAGCGGCCCCAAGAAAAGCCAGCAGGTTTATCAAGGGCAATTTTGGGTTCATTCTGTTGTAAAACCAAAAGGTTGAGGCCATAAGCAAAGCAAAAGCAAGGCTTAATCCGGCAAGACCGCCAAGTTTATAAATAGATGCAACCATAATTTCATAGAGAACAAAGGGATTGATCCACCGGTAATCTGCTAAGAAATAGGTGAACTCGTTTTCGCGAAGCCAGGCTCCGGTATTAAAAAAATACTTACCGTATCGAAGATGCCAACCAAGGTCGGTGTCTATTGAAGGGAGGAAGAAAAGAAGGAAGACGAAAATGAACGGAAGTGCTTTTGTGAGTTTTTGCTCCCGCATGGCTTTCTAATATTACCATGCGGTCTTTTGAACGGGGTACAGGATTTCTTTTAGCTTCGCCTGGGATAAACCTCTCCTACCTCTAGCTTAGATGAGCGGGTAGGGGGAATCGAACCCCCATCTCCACCTTGGAAGGGTGGCGTTGGGCCTTTCAACTATACCCGCAACCTAAAGACACCTAATTATAATAGGTTGGAAGCAAATTTAAAAGATGGGACGGTTGTTTAGGTATTATTAGGTAGCCGGATTATTAACTGTGCACCCTCAAAATCAACACTTCTTAGAAGGGTTTGTAAGCGTCTAATTTGTTCTCCGCTGCGCCTTCTATCCCAATTTACTCCGGAAAATCTATCGGATAGGACCCGCTTAAGCAGGTTATCCGCTAAAAGATCCAAATCTTCCCTGGCCCATTGTGGGCGTATCTGGGTTGTTCCCTTTTTGTCTTTTCCCGGTCTGCCGGCAATAATATAAATCGCGCCGTACGGGGGCGGAGTCACCCCCATATTACTCATAACCCAAAGTTGGTTTTCTAAAACGCCGATTTGCCCTGATTCTTCACCGGTAACTATGTGGCCTGAAGTTGTACCCTCAAGAAGGAATCCGGAATTCTCAAGCGGGGTTAGATGGTTTTCAAACAAACTCATTCTTGGAGTCTGTTTTCCCCAATTGGTTGAGGTGGCAAATACAACCCCGTCCGCAAGTAATAATAATTCATGTATGTCTGGAATATCGTCGTCAAACGGGACCGGATATTTTGCGGAATTCGGATTTTCGCTATATGCATCGTCAGAATCGGTCATTCTGATTTCCCTTAAATGAACAATCAAGGTCTTGCACCCATAAAATTCAATTCGTTCAAGAACTCGTTTGAGTGCAATGTGGGTGGTCCCATTAATCCGGGCACCGTTGATTCCAATAACAAAAATAGCGGCCTTGTCGGCTTCTTTATATTCTTTAATCGACTTAAGATATTCCTGCAGCCATACAGCAGGTCTTGCCTCGCGTGGTTTGTATATTTCCGGAGACATGCCAGATTTATACGATGAGGGACTTGAGGAGTCAAGTACTAACTTGGTCGGGGTGCTGGGAATTGAACCCAGTGCCTCTCGCTCCCAAAGCGAGCATTCTACCGATGAACTACACCCCGGCTTTGCGATTGGCGGGCAGGCAAAGTAGGCGCGCTAGCCAACTGCGCCACTCTCCGAAATTTTGACGGGGCTAATCCCCGATGCTTTAAATTATAACAATTTTCGGGATGTGTTTCCAGCCAACACATCGTTATCGGGTTGATGAATTTTGGAGGAGGTCAAGTACTTTGCCGGCTATTTCGAGTTCTTCAAGCGATGTCTGTTGGCCTTGGGCATTCTCTACTTGGCCCCAGGGCAAAATTTTGAACAAGACGGTTCTTTCACCGTCCTGCATAAAAGAAATCTCCACTCCCTCTATTATTGCATCATAATTCTGCGCAAAACCCTCGGAAACCGAAAGAAAAACCGGAGTTTGTCCGTTAAGCTCAATTGGCGTCGGCGGTGTGGGTTTGCCTTTTTGCATGCGGTCGCCGCGCTTTGCGATAACCTCTATGGATTTTCCCAGAAGCAATAGGCCTTTGTCTAAAAGTTGCCCGTTTTGTTTATATATTTCGTCTCGGCGGCGCCGGCACGCGGCTTGTTCGCCGATAATCTTTTGGAGATAAGACCGGACAGGTTCTCTTTCTCCCATAGTCTCTATTTTCATTCTACTCCTTATTGTCAACCCCTAGCAATTTCGGGTATTATTAGGACAGACATAGAATAATGAATTATGAATTAAGAATTATGCATATTGACATGGATGCTTTTTTTGCCGCGATTGAAGAACGGGATAATCCGCAGTTTCAAGGCCGTCCCATTGTGGTTGGAGCCGATCCAAATGGGGGTAATGGCCGCGGAGTTGTTTCCACGGCAAATTACGAGGCCAGAAAATACGGAATAAAGTCCGCTCTCCCCATCTCGGTTGCCTGGCGGCTTTGTCCGACGGCTATTTTTCTACCGGTTGACGGGAAAAGATATCAAAGGGTATCGGGGCACATTATGGAGCTTATCAGGCCGTTTGGAGAAAAGATGGAGCAAGTGTCGGTGGATGAAGCCTATTTGGTGATAAGTGATAAGCAAAAAGTGATAAGTTATAAAAAGGCAGAAGGAATTGCAAAGAAGATAAAGAAAGAGATAAAGACAAAAGAAAGATTAACTTGTTCTATTGGTATTGGGCCGAATAAGTTGGTTGCAAAGATTGCTTCGGGGTACAGAAAACCGGACGGATTAACTATTATAGAGCCCCACAAGGTGCAAGACTTTCTTGATCCAAAGCCTGCAAAGGCACTGCCCGGGGTCGGGCCAAAAACCTCCAGGGTTCTGCAGGAAAAATGGAATGTGGAAACCGTTGCCGATTTGCGTAAAATCTCACAAGACGCGTTGACAGAAACTTTGGGGAAAAACGGCATTTGGCTTTGGCAGATTGCAAGAGGGATTGACGATAGGCCTATTGAGGAAGAAAGAGAAATAAAGTCTGTCGGCCGGCAGACGACATTCGAAGAAGACACAAACGACTCAAGAGTTATAGTAAAGACAATTTTTGATCTTTTGGAAGAAACTTTGCAGGAACTGGAAGAGCGCGATTTGGCCGGTAAAACATTAACCGTCATTGTTCGCTATCGAGGCTTTGAGACACACAGCTCTCAAGAAAGCACAAAAGAGAAATTAACTTTAGAGAATGCAAAGAAGCTCTGTTTGAAACTACTGCTTCCCTATTTTAATGGGGGACGAAAGATAAGACTTGTCGGAGTAAGGATAAGTGGTTTCTAAAAGAAAAAGGTCCTTGGGAAAATGCAACATGTCGTTTGGTTGTGGGCGCACTGGCGCCTGAACGACGTGCATGTTCCCCAAGGACCGGATACGGCAGAGGCGACTCGAACGCCCATCTCCTGGCTTTTTCGCCAGTGCTCTCCCTTTTGAGCTACTGCCGTATGAAGGGCCCCTTGTGCAAGCACCCGTACGGGCGAGGCACAGATACCCACAAGGGGCCCCCGCGAAGGGAGGGGGGAATTAATTATTAACGAACCACAACCCACAACTTTTAGACAAGCGATTTTGTCTTAGTTGTTTTCTTGACTTGTGTGTATTCTCTCATGTCGGGTTTTTACTGTCAAGCTATGGTAAAATATACTAGTTTTGGCCTATGCCGAGGTGGTGGAACTGGTAGACACTAGGGCCTTAAGAGCCCTTGCTTCAATTGAAGCGTGGAGGTTCGAATCCTCTCCTCGGCACCAAGTCAAACTTGGTAAAGCCGCGTTTGACGCGGCACTAGAGGTTTATGGATAGAAATTTTGGGGGCGTAATTTGGACCAACCACGCCTTGGAGAGACTACAAGAAAGGGGGATAAAGCAAGGCGATGCCTGGGCAACATTTAGAAGACCCGAAAAAAGCCGCCGCGCCGCAAACCGGGACGGATGGGTTTACTATAAAACATACGGCAATGAGAAAATTGAGGTAGCGGCAAAGCAAAATGAGAAGAAAGAGTGGGTTATTCTTTCCGTTTGGTCAAGGCCGGTTTACCAAAGAGCCGGTGGAGTGAGACCACCCTTTTGGTGGGATAGTTTCTTAGAAAAGCTTCTTCAAGCGGTTTTTGGCCGTTTCAGGAAACCTTAAGTTTCCGAAGGAATTCCTCTGCCTTTATCACAGCATCTCGGCTGTGAGCATATACCTCCGGAGGTCTGGAGTTATCCAGAAACGCTTTTAAATATTGAACTGCGCCGCGTTCTTCTCCGGCCACTATAATTATATGTTCGTCACAGTGGTGTGAATTCCGTTTGTATACCCTTAGTTCCTCTCGGTCTTGGTTTTTTTCAAAACTTAATCGGGTTCGGGTGGAAAGTATATGTTTTGGGGGTCCTCCGGCGGATTTTTTAAATTGCGCCAGCAACCTTTTTGCTTCCACTGCCAGTTTGTTCTCCGGCAATCTTTCCTCGGGGGAGTATGCACTAATTTCCGCAAGAGCGAGCATATCCAATTTCAGTAGAGCATAAAGCAAAAGGCTTGTCAAGCCCGCAATTTTATATTCATATCTTAATGCTTCAATCCTTCAATAAATTCAGGTCTTCGACTCCGAGGTCTGACGACCTCGTCGCTCAGACCCGAAGAGATCTACACGCTACTCATAACGTAGCGCTTCGATAGGGTCCAATCTGGAGGCGCGCAAAGCAGGCGCAACGCCAAAGATAATACCGACCAGTGTTGAAACTCCGAAAGACAAAACTACAGACCACCAGGTAATTGAGGTTTGGATAAATTGACCGACTATAAAAGAGAATATTATTCCCAAGAATATGCCGATTGCTCCTCCCAAGCCGGAAAGTGTAATGGCTTCAATTAGAAATTGATTGCGAATATCGGCGGGTCTTGCTCCCAAGGCTTTTCTAAGCCCTATCTCGCGCGTTCGCTCGGTTACCGAGACAAGCATGATATTCATTACACCAACTCCGCCGACAACAAGGGATATAGCCGCAATTCCTCCCAAGGCCAAAGTCAGCACCCTCGTTATTTGAGA
The DNA here is from genome assembly GCA_964432785.1 of uncultured Gammaproteobacteria bacterium. Classification (GTDB taxonomy): domain Bacteria; phylum Patescibacteriota; class Microgenomatia; order UBA8517; family UBA10165; genus CAYSOV01. The sequence continues at coordinate 3,121 of CAYSOV010000017.1, read as the reverse complement.
CACTGTAGATAGCGTCTGTTCTTGGGTCAAAACGCTGAATTCGTCCTCGGACAACCTCTTTTTCAAAATGACAGTGGCCTTTTCCTGTACACTTTTAACACCCTCCGGCCTATTGGCCGAGATATAAATTGTGTTTAGTCTATCTATTCCGAATTGTTTTTGGGCCGACGAGAGAGGGATAAGAGCCGAATTGTCCTGGTCAATCCCAAATATAGAACCCCTTTTTGCGGCAATGCCGACAATTTGATACTTTAAACCGGCAATATCAGTAGTTTTTCCCAAAGCCGGCTGGCTGCCAAACAAAATATCAACGACACTTGTTCCTACGACAGCTACTCTTTTTCCCGACTCCGCCTCCGAGGTTGTAAAAAACCGTCCTTGTTTAATTTCTATTGATATTAGTTTCGGGTAGTTTGCCTGGACGCCAAACACGGACGCTCCTTTGTCTAGTTTATTTGTATATTTTAAGGTTGCGCTTCTTTGTATGACTGCGGAAACTTCGGCATTCGGGGCCAGCTTTATTTTTAGATTCGCGGCATCGGCAAGCGTAAGACGGTTTGCCTGTACCCCGCCGGGGCTTCTCGCTCCTCCGATTCTTCCCGGGATTACAAAGATTAAGTTTGAGCCAAGTCCTTGGATTTGAGATATAATAAATGTTCGGAGTCCCGAAACGAGGGATGTAAGAAGAATAACCGAGGTAACCCCGATTACTATCCCAAGAATAGTCAGGAAAGATCTTAACCTATTGGCAAGTATTGCGGTTGCGGCCGAGTTCACTGTTTCCCGTATGTCCATAGCTAGATAATTTTTCCATCCTTAAGGCGAATAAGTTTGTTGGCTTTGCGGGCAATTTCCAAAGAATGGGTAATCAAAATGATAGTTTTTCCATACTTATTTAAGTTTCCCAAAAGAGAGATTATCTGTTCTCCGGTCCTGCTGTCCAAGTTCCCGGTAGGCTCATCGGCCAAAATAATATCGGGGTTTGTAACGAGAGCCCGGGCAATAGCCACCCTCTGTTGTTCTCCTCCGGAGAGCTGGTTTGGCCGTGAATCCGCTTTATCTCCCAAGCCGACCTCTAAAAGAGCCATTTTAGCCATTTTCTCGCGCTCGTCTCCAGGAATTCCGGCATAAACCAGGGGCAAGGCTACATTTTGCGAGGCAGTCGTTCTTTGTAGGAGATTAAAGTTTTGAAAGACGAACCCAAGCTCCCTGTTGCGTAATTGGGCAAGTTTATTTTCGCTAAATCTTGACACATCCTTACCGTCAAGCTTATAAATTCCCGTTGTGGGCTTGTCAAGAAGCCCTATTATATTCATTAAGGTAGTTTTGCCCGAACCGGAAGGTCCGACTATTGCAAAAAACTCCCCTTTTTTTACCTTCAGATTGATATCCTTAAGAGCCCAAAAGGGAGAAGTTTGACCGGTTCTGTATACTTTACTGACACCTGCTAATTCCGCAATATATGTCATCGTCCAAGTCCTGGGGCCCTAAACACTCCTCTTAAAATATTTCTGGCTGGATCCGCCCTGGGAACCTGCTGTGGGTTTTTAACCACTTTATCGCCTTCTGTTAAACCTAATTTTACTTCAACATCGGTATCCGATTTAATCCCTGTAGAAATCTCCCGTTCGATTAGTCCTCGGGGGGAAGCAATCTGTACGTGACTATCATCAAGCAAGGCTTCTTGCGGAATGATCAGGGCGTTTACCGCTTCTGAAATTATTATACTTGCCTGGCCGTTTAGCCCTTGTATCGGCTCAATTTGGGAATCCTTCATTTTTATCTTTACAGTTACGGTTGTTGCACCGCTTGTTGCCGTTTTTGTTTGCGGCAGGATCTTGCTTACAGTACCCGCAAATACCTTATCACCGTAGGAATTTAGGGTAATTTCCGCTTTTTGCCCGATTTTAACATTGGCAATATCAGCCTCATCTACATCCGCCGCAAAAAATTTCTCGGAAAAATTAGTAACTTGGGCAATTAAATCTCCGGAACCTACAAATTGCCCTGGGATAAGCTCTGGTTGCCCGGTAACTATTCCGCCGGTTGGAGAAACAATTACAGCGTCCTGGAATGACCTTTGGGCGGCGCGTACGGCGTCGTAAGCGTTGTCGCGGGCGACCTCGGCGGTTGTCCTTGTTGCCTTTTGGGCAAAGGTTTCGTCTTTGTCGTGGCCCTTAACCTCATCCAGAATTTTCTCGGCTGCTGCCTGCTTGTCGCGAAGTGTATTTAGGGCTTGCTGAAGAGCGATAGCTAAATCTTGAGTGTCAAGCCTGGCAATTACTTGGCCCTTTTTTACTTCATCCCCGGCTCTGACTTTAAGATAAGTCAATTTTCCCGAGGTTTTAAATTTTAGATTGACTGTTTCTTCCCCGATTAGGATTCCTGGAGCGGAAACGACAGTTTTAATGTCTTGCCGTGTGGCCGGTACAAACTTTATGGGTTCCGGCCGGGTTCGTGCGACCAACAGCCACGCAAAAATTCCAAGAAGTATAACAACTGGTACCAAAACCATCCTTGGCACCCTCTTGAAGAATCTTGGCCTTCTTGGCATAGGGGTAAATTGAGCAGTAGAGGATTCTAGCAAACCTAAAAGGGGAAGTGCAAGTTATAGGGCAAAGTTAAAGTCTCGGCAATTATAATTTTTTCAAAAGCACAAGGTTTTGGTTTATTAATGCCTCCTTTTTAGCTCTTGTCCATTTTTTTAATTGCCACTCTCTTTTTATGGCTTCTAGTCTTGTTGGGTATTCTTCAGAATAAACAAGTTCGCAGGAATTAAAATATTTCGTATACTTTGCTGATTTAGTAGTTTTGCCTTTATGTTCTTTTAACCTTTTCTCTAAGCTATTAGTTTGGCCTATATAGAGGGTGTTAGAAGAAGTGCGAAGAATATAGACTAAGAAACTCATTATCTTTCCTTCGACTCTCCTTCGACTGCGCTCAGGATTCGCTCAGGACATTCGACTCACACGCTATAGCCCTTCGACTACGCTCAGGGCTATAACCATGAGCGAGGAACGAAGTGACGAGTCGAATGGCTGCGGGGCTAGGATTCGAACCTAGATAACGAGCTCCAAAGGCTCGTGTCCTACCCTTAGACGACCCCGCAATATAAAAGAGC
>CAYSOV010000016.1:0-11217 GCA_964432785.1 uncultured Gammaproteobacteria bacterium | reverse complement strand
TGGTACGATCCGGATGTGTATTTGACATCTACCGGTGATCTTACGATCACCAAGAATCAGGAATTAGGAATTATGAATCAGGAATCCTCTCCTTCAGCATCTCTTGCCCCTAATTCATCATTCATGCTTCATAATTCTCTCGGCGAAATAATCGAGCGAATCGGAGTGTTTAGTGAAACAGTAACAGCAACTTTGAGGGCCGGATTAATAACTGCGCAACAAGTAACAAGTGATACATTACAAGCCAATGAGAAACTGATTTCTCCAATAGTTCAAACGGACCAGATAAGGGGTGCAACTGACTCGGGGAATTTGGTCATAGACCTAAGCTATGGAGCTATGGAGCAAGAAAGCTATGAAGCCACGAATAGCTCAATAGCTGAATCGCTAAATAGCAGCTTCGGCAAATTATTAGTAAAAGGGAATCTTGAAGTAACACAAGATGCCACAATCTCCGGCACACTCACGGCAACGCGCTCAACTTTTGGAGATCTGTTAGCCGATACGGCAAGTATTAAGGAAGAACTAATAACTAATAATTTAGAAGTGCAAAACGATGCGACAATCTCCGGAACGCTCTATGCGGACAAGATAAAGGCCCGGGAAATAGAAGGGCTCTCGGCCACATTCGGAGAAGTCGCAGCCTCGGTTGCGGCAACCCAAAAACTTGCGTTTGAGAGCGCCCAATCCGCCAATCAATCAATAATTGACCGCATAAAAAACAGGATCGAAAATCTCGAATCCACGCTCACAGACTTTGATACACTGGTGTATCAGAATTCGGGAGAGAGTGCTAAACTGCAGCAGCTTCTTGAGGAAACCGCTACGCAATCTGCCACTTTGGCGTTCTCGGCGGCCACTTCGTGGCAGACAGAGACAGAGAAACAGATAGAGTCGGTGAATCTTCCATCGGGATTAAATCTCCTGGGAGACTTCAATGTCTACGGTAAAACACAACTCGCAGACATCATTGTTAATGGCCAAGCGACAATAGTCGGAACAAGTCCCTCCGATCCCACTCTATCTCTTACTCTTACCCTATCTCAAGACTCCATCTCGGTTCTGGGCGGTACACTTAAACTCGCCGGTTCGGAAGGTGTGGACATAATGAACGGGGCTTTGATGGTTGACGCAACGGGCGATGTGCAAGTGCGCGGGAACCTCACGGTCGGCGGCACCCTTAAGGCGTCGAGGTTTTCTCCCAATGACAATGGCGACCTGGTATTCGATTTGAATAATGAATCAGGAATTATGAATAATGGTTCAGATCCCCTAATTCCTAATTCCAAATTCGGAATTCTGCTTGTCAAGGGAGTCCAGGGCGACATTGTCGCCTCGGTTGACGCTTCCGGGTCTGCCGAGTTCAAACAGCTAACCACGCCCAGGCTTGTGATTGCATCTGCTCAAAAAGAGGCCACGGAGTCCGCCTCGGTTGTCCTTGGCGAAACAACAAGCAACGCCACGGCCGGCAAAGCGACCCTTCAGGCAGGATTCGCGGAGCTTAAAATTAACAACCCGAATGTTACGGAAAACACACTGGTTTATGTAACGCCTGTAAGCTCTACATCAAACAAAGTCCTTTATGTAAAAAGCAAAGCCGCGCAAGAGGTGTTGCCGGATGGAACAGAGCAACAGGGTTACTTCACAGTCGCGGTAGATTCCCCCGTCTGGACCGATATCGAGTTTAATTGGTGGATTATTGAGCTCCAGCCTTAAAAGGTTTAGGTTAAAGGATGTTAAAGGAATTAAAGGAAATTTAGAGGAGATTAAGAAAACAGTTCCTTATCTCTTTTGTCCTCCTTTACCATCTTCTAAACATCCTCTAAACTAAATTTATGACTACACGGGAAGATGTAATTAAGGAACTGGTTGAAAAAACCCAAAGGGAGCTTGCCCAACCTAAACAACCCTTACAAAGATCCCGTATTTGGAAAAATCCTGAAGGCTACAAATACCTTGTTCAATGGTCAAACACGGTACTTTTAAGATTCCTTGTGAGAAAATTTACCGACAATCTACCTAAGTCGGAATATCGCCGGAAAGCACAGCTGGATGATGCCGGCCGGAGTACAGTGCGAAACATTGAAGAAGGCTATAAGCGTTCAACTACTGCAGAATATCTACAATTTATAGGCTACAGTCAAGGAAGTTTAGAGGAAGTTAAGGGAGATGTCCGGGAACTTACCGAGGACGGATTTTTGCAATCAAAACCCGGCTCGAGTCTTGCCGACCTCGGAATTAATCTCGGGAATCTCAATAAAACCCTCCGCTCCTCCAATAATCCTCTAAAATCCTCTAAAAATCCCTTAAAGGATTCTAAAGGAAAATTAAAGGATGTTGGGGGAAAACAAAACCGGACCGCTTTCCTGTACCGTCCTTTAACCATCCTTTACCCTCCTCTAAAAAACCTTCGGGCGCAAGATTTAACTTATGAGATATTTATAGAGCTAATTAACAAAACCGATTGGCTCTTAAGAAAACTTGTAGAGTCACTGGAAAGAAAGCTATCCGCGGAACAAAAGGGCTACAGAATTGAGCAAGCAAGAATCGGAAGCAAATTGAGGCTTTAGCGCAAGTGGGGTGGACCGGAAGGGACTTGAACCCTCAACCTCTACAATGCCATTGTAGCGCTCTAGCCAGTTGAGCTACCGGCCCGACCCCGTTATTATATCAAAATCCTTACTGACTCGGTGCCCCGGTACCAGGTTCGGTACAGGGCTACCCCGCAGTGAACTTTGTTCTACTGCTCGGGTGCAGGAATCGGAGTAGGTTCGGCAGATTCGGTTGAAGGCGGCGCGCTTTCTGCCGGAAGCGCAATTGGGGGCTCTATCTCGGGTCCGGTCGGAGCAGACGGCCCTTTAAGGGTTTCGGGCTGTGCGGCTCGGGTTGCCTCCTGCTCCTCTTTCAACTTCCCCCGAAGCTTGTCAAGCTCGGCTTGCGCTGTCTTGTAATCTTGAGAAGTTACATCAACCAATTGCAAAACCTGCTCCATCTCGCCAACTGCCCGGCCAGTATCCTTTTTCTCTCGAAGAGCCGATGCAAGATTATAATGGGCATTAGCGTGGTTTGGCTTGGCCGCAACAGCCAGCTCAAAAACCCGAGCGGCGTCCTCATACCTTCCCAGCCCGTAGAATACCCCTCCAAGCGCTATGCGCAGTTCCGGGTTGACGGGATCAAGAGCTATGGCCTGCTGGTATGTCGCTATCGCGAACTGGTCGGCTCCTTGGGCGGCAGGAATAAGGCTCTGGTAAATTCTCGCCAAATTTCCCCAATTCTCGCTTCTTTTCTGGTTTAAGGAAACCCCGGACTTGGCTTGAGCTATCGCCTGCTGGATAAGCTGGGATACGGTTTGTCTTTCCTGGTCCGTCAAGTCTTTTTTGGCAGCGATATTATTTGCCAAAGCCAAATTTATCTGACTATAGCTTATTCTGTACCCGTCAAAACGCGGGTTCTTGTTTATCGCTTCAATCATTGAGTTATAGGCGCGAATGCCGTCGTTGGCCAAAACCGCGTTAAGTCCACGCCTGTAAGCCATCTCTCCGGCATATATATCCCTTCCGAAATAAAGAACAAGCGCCAGCCCCGAAAGAGAAACAAGCGCGAAAAACCACGGAAGAAGGTTGTTTTTTCGACCGGCAGCCTCGCTTGCCGCAAGCTCTAAGCGGAAATCCCTGCCCCGGGCCGAGGAAAAAACTGCAAGAAGAATATAAAAAACGACAAGTGTTGCAAGAGTGGCCGGGAACAAGAGAAAGAGCAAGAGTATAATGTATATTGTATAGTGCATAGTGTATCCGCCCGGAGACTCCTTTAATCTTCCTTTATCATCCTTTAATATTCTATAAACCGTCCAGAGAACAAGACCCAAGGCCGCTATCCCCAAAAGACCCGTCGTGGTAAAGATATGCAAATACCAGTTGGAAGAAGAGGCAAAGCGAAGGTTCCAAACATCGCTAAGATTGTATTCAACCGGACGAAACCTCGCGAATGCCTCAATAAAATTGCCCGGGCCGACTCCTAAAACCGGCGATCTTTTTAGAGTCTCCAAGCCTATACTCCAGCCTGTATCAAAAGGCAGGGTTCGCGGAAAAGCAGGCTTGCCCGGAAAAACATTGTAAATTGTCGCGACAAGCCCGGCTGCTATAAGTAAAAAGTAAAGAGTAAAGAGTAAAGAGTTGCCTTTTGCCTTCCCGCCCCCCATACCCCCTATGGCCCTCATTACCGCCAGGGACAATAGGACCACAAAAAGCATTATTGTCGGAAGCGGAAGCCCGAGCGTTGTGAATGTGGGTTGGTTAAGCCAATTCGGCAGGGTAATAAAACGGCCAATAAGTCCCCACCCGCCCAGTGTCGAAAAAACAGAAACAAAACCGGCAAGAGCGCCCCCTGCCAAAAGCCATTGCAGAAGACTCGCGGCTCGTGACTCGCTCGCCTCGCTCGCGCTCTGGCGAAGCGGGTGACTCGTATACTGGACAATTAGAAAATAAAGAAAGGTTGCGGCAATGACAGTGGCCGCATCGCCGGGAAAGACAAAGGCATTGAGCTTATTCGGGGTGGTTATAAGCGCCGACAACAGAACTGCCAGGGCGAACAAAACAAGAGGCAAGTCAAGAGGCGTCAAACGGAGTTTAAATTCGCCCTGAAGATATGACAAGCTCCAAACAATAAGCCCGGCTAGAACCCCAAGAATCAAAAGAACAAGTTTATTAAAATCAAAAAAATCAGAGGTCACGGGAAGAAAGAAAACCGGCAACAAGAAGAGTAAACCGCTTAACAAATATCCTTGTAATTTTTCGGCAGACCCCATAAATTAAAAATCCCCCATCCGATGGGGGCAGACCTGTAAATTTTCTATTTAACTATTTTCTATTATTATATAGGAAATAGAAAATGCCAATATAGAAAATGCTTTTCCGTTCCCCCAAAACGGTATCTTCATTCTGAAGGTTTGAAAAAGCTTTGTCAAGAGGCAGGTTAAAAATTCTAATTTCGAAGCACGAAATCCGAAACAATATCTAAATTCAAATTTTCAAATGACCAAAACTGTTTTAAATTTTGAATTTGTTTCGAATTTCGATATTAGGATTTAGGATTTTTACCTAAGAAGCTCCAGCGGATTCAACGCCGCCCCGTCCCGTCTTATCTCTATATGAAGATGCGTTCCCGTTGACCGTCCCGTCGAACCCATTTTACCAATGAGGCTTCCTCTTCTCACCGTTTGGCCGACCGTCACATAAATTTGCGATAAGTGCGCATAAAGGGTCGTGTAGCCGTTGCCGTGATCGATAATAATTCTGTTCCCGTATCCCGCGTTATCCGGCCAGCCGGCAAGAATAACGGTTCCGGAGTCGGCCGCCAAGACATCGGGGCCCTCTTTATTGGCAATATCAATACCTTTATGATACCAGGCAAACCCTTGGGAAATTCTTCCCGACGCCGGCCAGACGAAGTCTCCCGAGGCGGTAACCGTCCCGGCATCCGGGGTCCTGCGGGCAAAGCTTGAAGGAGCCGGCGCTTCTTGAGGCGGAGTGCCGTCCGGAATAATAAGAACTTGTCCGACGGCAAGCGCGAATGTCTCGTCGTTTACAAATGTGTTAAACGGAAAATCGGCTATTGCCTGGGGCTCCGAACTGGTTTTCTTTGCTATCGAATAAACAGTCTCCCCTTTTTGAACTTTATAAGAGATTCCGGTAACGGGAAGAATCTCGAGTTTTTGCCCCGGTTTCAAAACCGCTTTTTTGGGGAGATTGTTTTGCCAAATAACCGTATCCTGGGAAATGCCGAATTTATCGGCGATGCTCGACACGGTATCTCCCGGTTGGACTTCATATTCAATTATTCTGTCCCTAACCTTATCGGAAATAAGAGTCGAGGTTGCCGGGTTTTCGGTTGCTGCTGCCAAAACAGCCGAAGGCGACGGTGCCTGCCAAGGATTGCTCCTGCCGGGGAGTTCTTCCGAGATTATGGGAACAAGCATTATGCCTATAGCCGCTATTGCTCCCATGCCGGAATGCACAAACGGACGCGCCAGGCGGCCTCTTTGCCTATAAAGTCCCTCCGCAACAAAACCTTTTACCTTCTCGAAACCGAAAAAAGCCCGCCAAAGGCGGCGGGCGGTAAATTCCCACCACAATCTAGAAAATTCTCGGAAATCGCGGAAAAACTCCAACACCGATTATCTGGTTTAGCACAAAAGCCAACGAGAGTCAACACAATTTTATCTTCATCCTTTGGAGAGGGTCTCGAGGAATTCCTTATTATTCTTTGTTCTCTTCAGTCTCTCAAGAAAAGTCTCCGTTCTTTCCTGCTCCGGAATTAAATCAACCATTCTGCGCATGGTAACAACTTTGGGCATATCGGCCTCGCCGTATAAAAGCTCCTCCTGCCGGGTCCCCGAAAGAGTTATGTTTATCGCCGGAAATACTCTTCTGTCGGCCAAACGGCGGTCCAAATGAAGCTCCATATTCCCGGTTCCTTTGAACTCTTCATAAATAAGGTCGTCCATGCGGGAACCCGTATCAACAAGGGATGTACCGATAATAGTTAAGGACGGCCCGGTTTTGTCTTTGGGGGCCGCGGGGACAAAGTTGCGCGCCGCGCCGAAGAATTTCTTTGCAGGATAAAGCGCTACCGGGTCAAAACCTCCGGTTAGGGTTCTGCCCGATGTGGGCAGGGCAAGATTGTATGCCCTTGCCAAACGGGTTATCGAGTCCAAAAGTACAACAACCCTGCGATTTTGTTCAACAATGCGTTTGGCATGCTCAAGAGCCAACTCCGCCACTCTGGTTTGATCCTCGGGCGCCTCGTCAAAATTTGAGGACGCGACTTCCCCCCGGCCCTCCGTAACGCGGGCTATGTGGCTTGTTATATCCGTTACCTCCTCGGGCCGCTCACCTATCAGAACCGCCATAAGATGAACCGACGGATAATTGGCCGCAATACCTTCTGCCAAATCTTTGAGAAGCCAGGTTTTCCCGGCCTTAGGGGGCGAAACAATAAGCCCTCTTTGCCCAAAGCCAATAGGCGCAACAAGGTCTATAACCCTGGTAGTAAGCTTCTCGGAAGTCGTTTCGAGTTTGATTTTCTCGTTTGGATGGATAGGCGTCATGTTTTCAAAAGAGGGACGGTCGGTTACCTGGTCCACAGGATCGCCGTTAACTTTTTCTACCTTAAGAAGTCCCCAATAACGCTCATTATCCTTAGGAGACCTTGCCTGTCCGCCGACAATATCCCCGGGACGAAGGCTAAACCGTCTTATTTGAGAAAGAGATATGTAGACGCTTCTTGTGTCCTCTGACCCAAAAACAGGGCGAAGAAGGCCCGAGCCCTCCTCCGCCACATCAAGAATCCCCTCAAGATACTCCGTGGGAAGGTCCGCATCGGGAATTATTCTTTCCTCCGGGCCAAAACGGCCGTTGCCGGTATATGCTGGTCTTGTATACGACCCGCGAAAATCGCCCCCGTCGGTAGGGTCCTGCACCGGTAATGTTCGACGAAATTTAACTGCCATAGAACCTTTGGGAAATTGAAGCTCCGAGGGCTAAGAGCCCTCGGAATCTTCGTCCGCGCTCCTTCGGAGCGAAAATCCGCCGAAGCGAATTTGCTTCGCTCCATCTGAGGGTTGATAACCCTCGGGTTTCGCGAAGGCGGACTAAAATAGGGACCGAGAAAGTCTCGAGGCTTTTTCCAAGTGTATCAACAAAACTTTTCCGCTGTCAAGCGGTTCTTTTGCAAAAACCGCGTCTTCTCTGCCTAAAAAGGGGAATGAGTCGCCTGCCCTACAACTCACCCCCCTATCTAGGAGGAGAAGGTTTAGCGAACTTCCATCACAATTAGGTTTTGTCCAAGTCTTGCCAATTTCTTAAACTCTTCAACCTCCATGCTTCCAATCTGCTTTCCCCGAGCAACTCTTTTTCTGAAGAATTCAAGAAGTCTTTTGACCATTAGATTAATAATAACACCCTTGTCAAGTCCTGTCAAGCCTATAGATAAAATCCCCTAAAGAATCCATAGGCCTAGAGTTTTTACTCTATGAAAACCGTGGCTAATTTTCGTTATATTTTTGGGTAAAAGGAAAAATTGTGGATAACTTGGGGAACTTTAACTAATCGGGCTAATTAGACTAATTTGACAAATTTCTTAATTGCTTCCCCTACGGTTTTTGCTTCCCTTCTAGTTATGGGGGTTCTGAATCCAATGCGCCCGGCTTCTCTTAATCTTTTTTCAAGATAAACAACCTCCCTTACTTCCCCTAAAAGGCCCACTTCCCCGACGGCGAATGCGGCAGGGGCAACCGGTTTTCCGTAAAAAGCAGACGCTATAGCAAGGGCTATTGCCAAATCCGCAGCAGGCTCCGATATCTTTATTCCGCCTGCCGCGTTGACAAAAACATCATATTCCCAAAGAGGCAAACCGACCCGGCGCACGAGAACCGCGATAATTATTTCAAGTCGCCGCCCGTCAACACCGGACGCCGATCTTTTGGGAAAGGCGAGTTTTGTCGGAGAAACCAAAGCCTGAATTTCAACCAGAAGGGGCCGGGTTCCCTCAACAATAGAGGTAACTACCGAGCCCGAAACCCGGCCTGCCTCGCCCAAAAACACCTTGGACGGGTTAGAAACCTCAACCAGTCCTTTCTCTTCCATTGAAAATATTCCAACCTCGTCGGTTGCACCAAAGCGGTTTTTAACGGCCCTTAAAACCCGCAAGAACTCGTGCCTGTCGCCCTCAAACCAAAGAACGCAATCAACTAAATGCTCAAGAACGCGCGGACCGGCTATTGCCCCCTCTTTGGTCACATGCCCTACTAAAAACAGGGGCATGCCCGCCCTCTTGGCAAAGGTTGTGAGCCTTGAGGCGCACTCTCTCACCTGGCCTATTGACCCTGCGGTCCCGGCCAAGTCTTGAGTTGTAAGGGTTTGAATGGAATCGACAATAAGGCAAGTTACCGGGTTATTAAGTAATTGAGTTATTGAATTGTCTGACTTAGTAACTTGGTAACTTAATAACTTTTTAACTTCCTCCAGCACCGCATCCACATCCGTTTCTTCAAGAACCGTTATATTGTCCCCTTTGAGCCCCAGCCTTTTTGCCCGGTTTGCTATTTGCGAGGCCGATTCTTCTCCGGCAATATAGACCATAGTCGACAGACTACGGTCTATAGATTTTTTGCCGTAGTCGGTAGTCCGTAGTCTGTCAGCCAACTGAAGAAGAAGCGTGCTCTTCCCAATCCCCGGCTCACCGGCAATAAGGGTAACCATCCCGGGAAGTATTCCCCCGCCCAACACCCTGTCAAGCTCCACTATCCCCGTAGAAGTCCTTTTGCCGTAATCCTCTTTCTTAACTTCCGAGAGCTTGGCGGGAATAGCACGAAAATCCGGCGTGCCACGAGCCCGTGGTACCCGTGATACTTTTGATACTTGTGGTACCTCAACCAAAGAGTTCCATGTTCCGCAGCTCGGGCATTGTCCAAGCCATTTGGGGAAACTCGCCCCGCATTGCTGGCAGACAAAGGAGGTTATGCTTCGCATAAATGACCAATTCCTAATTAACCTAATTCTAATCAATTCCCAATTTTTAAATCTCTAATGAATTTAAATTTTAGGATTTGGTCATCGGGATTTGTTTAGATCAATTAGAAATTAGAAATTTTATTTGTACCCAATTGGCTTTTCTTTAAGCGCTAAACCGAGACTAATTTTCCGGTTCTTTTTATCAATTTTCTCAATAAAACAATCAACCGGACTTCCCTCTTTTAACAAAATCCCCGCAGGAATTTTTGAAAGATGAACAATTCCTTCAATCCCCGGCTCAAGTTCGACTATCGCCCCAAAATCCCCTGCTCTGACAACACTTCCTTTAACATGCTCCTCTTTTTTATATTTCTCCTGTATATCATCCCACGGATCTTTCTGCATTTGTTTTATGGAAAAAGCAAGCCTGCCGCCTCGTCCCAATCCGCCGGCCGGCGGAGAGGAGTCTTTCCCTATAACCACAACATCAACCTTGTCTCCCGCCTTCAAAATAGCACCCGCGTCGGAAACCTTTTGCCAGGAAAGCTCGGACAAATGAACCAGTCCGTCAACGGGCACTCCGTCCTTTTCAATCCTTACAAACGCGCCGAAAGGGACAATGCCGACCACTTCGCCCTTGAATTTATCGCCCCTCTTTATGCCTTCCAAAACTTTATCTTGCTCTGCCAGAGCTTGGGCTTCGGAAACTGCTTTCTCCGACAAAATAATCCTATTTTTTTCTCTATCCGCTTCAATAACCTTTACCTTTATTGTTCGGCCAAAAGCCGACCCCGGATTTTTGACCAAAGAACCACCCAAATGAGAACCGGGCACATACCCTTTAAGTCCAAAAACGGAGACGGACAAGCCGCCTTTTGCGAAACTGTCCACTTTTACCTCTGTTTCTTTTCCTTCTTTAAGATGCTCTTTCAGAAGCTCCCATGCACGGCTTTCGGCGCCGGTGCGAAGGCTCAAGAAAATCTGGCCGCGCTCCTCGGGAACCACAACCTCGGCTTCAATCTCATCTCCGGCTTTAAGATTTTTTACAAGATGCCTTGCCGCCTCAAATTCCCGGTCGGCCACAACCCCCTCGGATTTTGCCCCTATGTCCAGAGTCATAGCCTTTGGTCCGATGTTGATAATTTTTCCGGTGACCTTTTCTCCGCGGGCGAAACTTCGGATTTTATAACCCGTCCTTGCGAGAAGCTCGTCCATCGTGGCAGCTTTGCCGCCGGAGGAAGTATTTGAAGACTTAGCCTTTGATACTTGCTTGCCCGCCGAAGCCCCGGCGAAGACTGGCGTTTTTCTGTTTTTTTGTTTTTCTGTTCTTGTCGCCACTCACTTTTCCTCCTTTGCCTTTGATGGTTTGAAGTATACCAAGACAACGCCCCGATTACCAGACACCATTAAAAAGGCTCGGCCTTGAGGTATTTTCTCACCGGGTTGCCCCGATAATATCGTCCCCGCTGCGGCGTTTAACTTCCTTGTTCGGAATGGCCCGCTTCGCCGATTGCTCAGCGAGGCGAGGTAAGGGTGGTTCCACCGCGCTCCAAAGACCGAGCCAATTCTATTTTTGTATGATTTGCACTCTAAAAAGTAAAGAGATAGGGTTTTTTGTCCTTTCGACCGATTAGTACGGGTCGGCTAAAAAATCCTTACGGATCTTACACCTCCCGCCTATCAACCTTCTAGTCTCGAAGGGGTCTTA
>CAYSOV010000015.1:0-11557 GCA_964432785.1 uncultured Gammaproteobacteria bacterium | reverse complement strand
CCCGTCTCTATCGCATAAATATATTTGCTGTATTCTCCAAAGCATTCTTCTATCGAATCAAAACCGGACATTGAGCCGTATAAAGAAAACCACGGAGTCCAGGCGTGGGCGGGAATAATAAGACATTTCTCTTCAATCCCGAAAACCAGCTCCGCCACATTTTTTGCCGAAAGTCCCATAATCGGCCTTCCGTCACTTAATAAATTTACATTTCTTTTTCTTAACTCCTGATTAATTTTTTCCGCGACGGAAAAGGACGGCGCAAAAATCAAGATATGTATCCGCCTAACCTTGCCGCCCTGACTATAGATACAGGAAACCTCGGTGGATAAAAGAAACAAAGTTTCTTTGTCTACGGCTAACGGTCTACCGTCTACCGTTTTGCTGTAGTCTGTAGTCCGTAGTCTGTTAGCCTCTTTAAGTCTGTAGACTCCTTCCCCCGCCTCCTCCAAACTCGCCTGGAGCTCTCGAAACCACAAAGGGTGCGTCCAATCCCCTGTTGTCACAAGGTCTATCCCTTTAATGCCCGCCCATCGGGCAATCTCCGAGACAACCATATCTTTAGAAACCGCGCGGGAATACTTTGAATGAAGCTGGAGATCGGCAATTATTTGCACAATGAAGTTATTTTAGCAAAAAAGCAAGGGGGTTAAATCCTGAAAGCTCAAGTCCTACAAAAACAGAGTAGGTTAAAAGCAGTACTCCTGCCTCAAGACGGTTAAGCTCCCGCTCCTTCCGCACAAAAAACCATAATAATGCAAAAGAAACAATAAGCATCAGGACAGAAAGCGCATACTCTCGTCGGGCAACGATGGTCAAAGGCGAAATCAAAACGACTATGCCTATAATCAATGTGCTGTTAGCGATAACCGATCCCAAAGCATTTCCCAAGAAAGATACATCTTCCTTTTTTTTAACGGCGCGGTAGGCAACGACCAATTCTGGAAGCGTCGTTCCTATGGAAAGTGCCAATAATCCAACCAAAAACAAGGGTACTCCAAAAGTTTGTGACAGGTCCTGGGAAAAACCAACAACCAGCCTTGCGGAAAGGCCAAGGACAACTGCGCCAAGGGCAAGCTTTAAAAGCTGTTTTCTTGCTCCATTGTTCCCGCTTAATATATTTCCAAAAAGTACCCTCCAAAAACCCCTATCTCCGGGCCGGCCGCTGCCTTTTCCCCCTCCGGATCGGCCTAAGATCTTATCCAAAAAGCCCGAAACATAAAAAAGGTAAAGGCCGACCAAAATAAGCCCGTCCGCTCTTGATAAGCCTCTGTCCCAAAGAAGAATTATAGGCGCAACGGCAACAAGAAAAGCAAAGGATATTTCTTTTGTAATATCCTTGGCGTAGTGAAAATAAAGAATTCCCCCAAAAAGACCCGCAGCCCCCAAAACTAAAGATATGTCCGCAATGTTTGCCCCAATTACATTTCCCAAAGAAAGAGTCGGAACCCCGGAGGCAGCCGACATTATGCCAAGGATCAGTTCGGGCAGTGAGGTGGCAAGACCTAAAAAAATAACGGCCATCTTAAAACGGCTTACCCCCGAAGAGTTTCCCAGATTTCGTATTGAGTCAATAACCCAATCGGCTGATTTGACAAGAACAAAAATAGAAGCAAGGATTGCTAAAACAAGAGGCAAAGAGGACATCTTAAACATTATAACAAAAAAAGGGCCGGGTACTTCAGGATGTGTTGATCTTTCAATCAGCAACATCTGGTTCCCCAGCCCCACTGTCTGACCACCTCACCTTGGTCCACAAACCCGCTTCCGGGATTGCTTTCCTTGGAAAGGAAAAGGCCAGACGGGCCTTGCCTCGCCGAAGCGAAGCATAGGCGAGCGAGAGGGTGGGCTCTCGCGTGTTAGCTACCGAACTCCGGCCTTGATCGGGTTCGGCACAAGTCCGAACGCGTCCATGGCTTCGCGCAAGGTGGTGCGGAACCTATGCTCCCTGTCAACAAGCAGCGCATCGTCTGAAGTGGCAGATCGTGTACCCCACTGATAACCGTTGCTGAAAGGCACATAGAATGATTCACGAACCACTTCGTGCCCCTCGAGAAGAAGCCTCATGTCATCAGTGGTCCCTGTGAGCCATTCTCTCAAACCCGGGTTTTGTGTGTCGGAGAAGGTGAAGACCGGCCTTGGCATCGGTAGACAAAGCTCTTGTCCTTCTTCCCTCGCCTCACCCGCTATCCGGTTCCTGTGCTCCATCTCCTGGAACACAGCCTCGGACGCAACAGCCCAGACGCCATTGTTGGACCACACATAAAACCGTGCCACGTCTGTCCTCCTTGAGGTCCCTGGGGTCAGTCCACCAGCCGGCGGAAGCCCCGCTTCGGGTCCCTCTTTGTGGCATCTGCCAGCCTTCGAGCATGCCCACCCACACTCATTGGCAGCAGCCCATCCTGAAGCTAGCGCCAAATGGCGCTTTTTGTACTCCAGGACGGAGTGCTACCAATGAATCCTTTTCAATGTGCTAAAAAACAAAGTGGTCTGAATACCACCTTAACAAGGAGAATTATATCACAAAACTACCCAAAAGTCAAGACTATGGGGCTTGACAGCCCTCCCGGTATATGTTATACATCAGACACATGATCCGTTCCCAAGTTTATTTACCAGAAGTGCTCTACAAAAACGTTCGTTTAGTAGCCAAGAAAGAAAAAAGGCCTACAGCTCAAGTCATCCGCGACATTTTGGAAGAGGGCATAAGACAAAAGGCCCAAAAGAGTAACGCCGGAGATGCCCTGTTAAGATTGGCTAAACTGGCCAAAAGACTGAAGGTAAGAGGACCAAAAGACCTCTCCGTTAATCACGACAAATACCTCTACGAGGAATGAACCCGACAATAGTTGCCGATACAAGTGCGCTTATATCTTTATTTTCTCCCAATGACTTGAACCATAAGCTCGCTGAAAATTTAAGTTTGGGTATAAAAAGAAAAAATTCCTCATTTATCATCCCCGGGGAGATTGCTACTGAAGTGATTAATGTCTTCGGTAAAAAAATCAGTCACGAAATAGCGGTGTTATACGGTCGAAAAATTCTTAATACGAAAGAGTTTACTATTTTAGAAACTACACCCGAGATTCGTTTCAGCGCCTTCGCAAAGTTCCAAAAGCAACCCAAATCCGTAAGTTTTACCGATTGTCTGGTAATGGCTTTTGCTGACGAGTATGCGACAAAAGAAGTCTTTGGTTTTAACGATGTGTTTCGAAAAAACGGATATATCCGTTTTGGAATTGATAAAAAATAGTCTTCTCGTTTGATACTTTTGGTACTTTTCCCACTTTTGATACTTCCTAATGTGACATCTTGTAGAGTTTCTTTATTTCCCCTACCGAGGTTGCCTGCTCCGGATTTTTATCATCCCGAATCCTAATAAGTCTGGGGAAACGCAAAGAAAACCCCCTGACCCCTCCGGCACGGCCGGCCGTGTGCCGAGGCGAAAGGGTTACCTCGTCAGCCAAAATCTCAAGGACTATCTCGGGCTTGACCCAAACATCAGGCTCTATAGTCTTCTCAACAACATACTCCTTTGGCACTTCGCGTACCTTAATCTTATCAAC
This sequence comes from uncultured Gammaproteobacteria bacterium, assembly GCA_964432785.1. Classification (GTDB taxonomy): domain Bacteria; phylum Patescibacteriota; class Microgenomatia; order UBA8517; family UBA10165; genus CAYSOV01. The sequence goes on along the minus strand of CAYSOV010000015.1, from coordinate 7,991 downwards.
CATTTTTTTCATCTGCCGAAATTGCTCATCGGTCAAACCCGTCCCAAGATTTGAGAGAGAATAATATTTGCTGTCGCTACCAGGGACCCCAAGTAAAAATCCTCCATATCCAAAACCGGCTCTTTTCCCCTTTCCTCTATACGCTCCCATCAAAACGCAATCAATGGTGTCGGCAAGACCACTTGTTTCCTTTCCTACGCCGGTATATTTTTTGAATTTTACCCAGTGATATCCCCTCCCGCCGGCCTGGTAGGCCATATCAAGCTTTTTGGCGACTATTCCTTCAAGCCCTTCCCCAGAATAAGTATTAAAAAGCAAGCGGATGTCCTCCGGTTCCGAAACCACCTTTTGTTCCGTAAGTGTTATGGTATCGCTCCCTATTTTAAGCGCGCTTTCAAGAGTTCTCCGCCTTTTTACGAAAGGCTCATGCATCAGGCTTTCTCCATTAAGATGTAAAACATCAAAAACGAAAACCTTAAGCGGCATTTCCTTTGCTTTCTCTTCAATGCCGTATTTTCGTTTTCTCTGCACCGTCTCCTGAAAAGGCAGGAATTTTTTAGTCTTTGGATTGTAGCCTATCGCCTCGCTGTCAAAAATCGCCGAACCGAAAGGCAACTTTTTGACAGCCAAGACAACCTCGGGGAACATGGCCGTTACATTCTCATGGTTCCTTGAAAAAAGCATCACCTGCTTTTGACCGTCTTTGGAAAATAAATGCAGCTGCAGACGAAAGCCGTCATATTTGGGTTCCGCCGCAACCTTTGGCCCTACCTTTTCAATAATCTTTTCGGCGGTTGGCAGTCTCTCGGCCAAAGCCGGTCTTATGGGCACCCCGGGCTCGGCGGCAACTTTCTTAACGCCCGAAAGACCGCTTTTCTTAACACGCCGAGCAATCTTTCCTATATCAGCAGTAACATTGTAAGCGGCCTCTATTTCTTTTCTTGCCGACTTATCGCCCCTTTCCATCAACGAAAGCGCGTCAAGCATGGTTATATCCGAAAACCCAAGGCGAAGTTTGCCGACAGGAATACGGGCAATGTATTTTGCCGATAGCGAATCCACACCTCTTAGTAAATCTGCCATCCCCTCAAGTTTTCTTTCCTGGCTCCCCCCGCCGCTCTCCGTCGCAATCTTATAAAGTCGGTTATAAACATCTATAACATCTATGCTTTTTGCTTTTTGCTTTTTGCTTTTTGCCATCTCCTCTGCCACGTCTCCCAAATCTCCCTTTTTCTTATACTCCCGAACCACATCCGCCACATCCGCGCCATATGCCTGCGCTATAGCCCTTACCATCATCTTCTCGGCAAAATTAAATTCAATGCCTTCATACTGGGGAGCAATCCTGCCCAAAAGAAGATAGCAAATTTTATCTATCTCGTCCGCTTCGGCTTTTTTGAAAACCTCGGCCAAAATCTCGGTTATCTTATTGCGGGACGGTGTTTCCTCAAGTTCCTTAAGATGTTCGGAAAGCTCGGAAAATCGCATATTTTGGAATTAGATCAATTAGGTTAATTAGAAATTTATTTCCCTACTGTTTGAATAAAAACAACTATGCCCAAAAAAAGAGCTCCAAAAAGAATACTAATCCATCCTCCCTCGTCCTTTATAATCTTGTGTATTCCGTCGCCAATTAAAGTCAGCCCAAAAACAAATGGCAAAACAGAGAAAAGATAGATAATTTTAGGATCCATACCTTAATAAATTCTAAATCCGAATATCGAAATCCGAAACAAATTCAAATGTTTAAAATTATAAATCCAAAACGTTTTGGCCATTTAGAAAGTTAAATTTAGATATTGTTTCGAATTTCGTGCTTAGAATTTCGGATTTCTACGAACTAGGTTGCCAGCTCGTAATATGCTCCTTTTGTCCTCCCGTGCTTTTTTATTATACCGCTTTCGCAAAGGGCTTGAAGCTCCCGTAAAACGGTATCGTCGGAAACCATAGGGAAAAGCTCTTTTAACTCTCCCATCCTCGCCCTCATATTTTCCGAAACATACTCAACAATCTTTATCTGCCGCTCGGAGAGAAGCACTTTTTGTCCTCTTTTAAGCCTTATTTTTGTGTCTACAGAGAGCTTTCTTACCCTGTCTTTCACTCTTGCCAGCTCTATTGCCAACCCGCTTGTAAAATACTCTATCCATTCCGTCAAGTCGCGGTCCGAAAGATCTCCCGACTGATTTGAGGTATTAATCAGGGTTCTGTAATATTTCTCGGCATCTCTGTCAAAATATTCCTCAAGAGAAAAAAGCTTTTTTATGTCGTACCCTTCGACAAAAAGAACAAGGGTTGCAAAAGCCCGGGCGGCCCGGCCGTTTCCGTCAACAAAAGGGTGCACTGCCGCCAAACTATAATGCGCCACTCCGGCCCTTATCACGGGATGCGCCTCTTTTGATTCCCTGTTATTCGCCCACTGGACAAAATCCTCCATTAAATAAGGCACCTCAACCGCAGGAGGAGGACGAAAGGTAACCTCACCCGTTCTTGAGTCGCGAAGAATTACTTGGGTTTTTCTATATACTCCCTGGTTTTCTTCAGGGATAAGGCGATGGACGGTAAGTTTGTGAATCCTCTTAATTTGGGCCTCGCTGTAGGAAAATCCGCCGCCCTCTTCCTCATCGGCTTTCTCAAATACTCCGTCTATATAATCCATAACATTCCTATAATTGATTACTTCTTGAATATCCCGCTCTCTTGCCGTCACACCCGATTTTTCCGCGGCCTGCACGGCATTTGTTTCCCCTCCGGCTGCGGCAACGAGGATTTTCCCTGCCTGTTCTAAGGAAAGATCGTTTCCTTCAATATGCGTTCCGTGGTGAACCGTCCGAATAAGCGCCTCTTCTCTGAATTTTTTCTCGTATGCCGGAACAATTGGAGCGTTTTCAATTACTTCCTTGCATGCATCTACCATAGAGACATTCTTGAGAATATTATTGGTGATGGTATACTTGGGGGCGTACATTATTAGGGATGGATGAAAAGTAAAAGGCGAAAGGCAAAAGGGTAATCTTTTTGCTTTTTGCTTATCTCTTTTTACTTTAATAATACGGTAATTCTGCGGTAAATGGCAATAGTCATTTTTTATATTATTATTTACTATTTGCTATATACCTAAAATAGAAAATCTAAATATAGTAAATAGAAAATATTCCTAAAAATAGCGGTAAAACAAATGATAAAACAGGAAGAAAGACTGCGTGAAGCCCTGGTTTCCCAAATGCTCCAGCTTGCAACCTCGGGGTTCGGCCTGGTTGCCGCGCTTGCTTGGAATTCGGCAATCCAAACCGCAATTGATGACTATATAAAGCCTTTAATCGGCGGCGGCTCGGCCCTTGCATCCCAAATAATTTATGCGCTTGTCGTTACAATGCTTGCCGTAACAATAACCTATCAGTTGACAAGGTTGTCAAAGAAACTGGGAAAGAACGGAAACGGGTACTAGTGCCTGATGCCTATTGCTCCGTTTTAGATACTTTTCGAGCACCTTCGGCGCTTCTTCTGCCGAACCATCCGCATTGCAAACTGTCCTCGCCTTGCAAAACTTGATAAACAGGCTGTAAACTATTGCTCCTATGAAACAGGAATTTGAGAAACCAAGAAGCCAAGGGGTAATGTTTTTTCAAGCCGGCGAAGAGATCCTCCCAATTGGACGGTCGCGGGGTTTGGACGGATATGTAAGCCAATCCAAAAGAATAGGCGATCTTGGAGAAGCATATATGCAATTGGCAAATTACGGATTGGGGTCTTGTCGTTTAGGCGAAGGGTTGATAATCGACAGAGGTGCGCTTATGAAAGGGGTAGCAAACATCCTGGATGCCAGAAACGACCTTCTGCTTATGGATATCGGCATCCGCGGAACTCCCGGCATTCCTATTGTATGCCGCATGGAATTTAACGGATGGGGGTATAAATTAGAAGCCGAATCGGATGTAATACTGTTTGGAGACGAACAAAAAACATTCGGCTTAGCCGCCGAGTGGCAAGCGCCGGGCACAAACGACCCCTTCTGGTTATATATTCCGAGAGTAGGCTGTCTGGAAATAGTCGGAAAAATGGAGTTCTTTTTTGTGGGCAAAACTCGCATCTTGAACCAAAATCCTGTATAATCATGTTAGAATATGCCTATCCCCACATATCTTAAAAGGTATTTTTGGGACATCAATCCTAAAACCGCAAGTCCCAAAAAGCACCCGGAATATTACATTAAACGGATACTGGAACTTGGAGATAAAAGAGCCTTCAGGTGGGCAAGGCTTGTCTTTGGCAGGGCCAGGATTAAGAATGTGGCAAGAAATGCCAGATTGTCCCCCAGAACCAGAAACTATTGGGAACGGGTTCTCTAAGAGCCATGCTCGATAAAGTTTTAACTCCCAAAACAAGGTCTCTCCTTAAGAGCTTGGGTCCACAGAGCCTACCTAAAGGCATTTATCTTGGAGGTGGCACTGCTGTTGCGCTTCAACTGGGACATAGACAATCTTTTGACCTCGACTTCTTCACTCCAACAAAATTTATCGAAACGCAATGGGAGCAGAACCTTAGTCAAGGGCTTAGCTTCAAACTCATCCAGAGGGATTGGCAAACATTAATTGGGACAGCGGGACAAGTAAAACTTTCGCTATTTGGGTATAAATACAAACTTATCGGCAAATTGGAGAAAATATACCAAATTCCAGTCGTCTCTTTGCCTGACCTTGCGGCCATGAAACTCGAAACAGTAATTGGTCGTGGAACAAAACGAGACTTTATAGACATCTACTTTTTGGCACAAAAATATGGTCTTAAAAAGATATTTAGCTTCTACCAGAAAAAGTATGGGAATCTTGAAGAAAGAGAGCTTATGCTTAAAAAGGGCCTGATTTTCTTTGACGATGCGGATAAAGATGAAATGCCGGAAATGCTGGTTGGGGCCGACTGGGGAGAAATAAAAAAGTGGATTTTGCATGAGGTAAGAAATCTCTCGTAAACTTTTAGTAAAAAAAGAAGGCGCTTTCGGAAAAGACTAATGCAAGTTTGTTGCGCGTCTGCAACCCTCGCACTTTGCCTTTTTACTCCTACTCGCGCCCCCGAAACTGCGCCCGTGCTACAAACGAACGGGTTGGTGTAAGGAGTCCGGCTCCCTCCTCTGGTCTACCTCCTTAGTAACGCCGTGCGTACTGAGCCGCCAGCAAGAACTCTGCGAGACACAGCAGTGTCTTTGTGGGGATAACACCTGTGGTGACAAGGCCCGTCTCGAGAGCCTCGAGCAGATGCGGCTCGAGCTCCGCACTTCGCGCGAGCTCTTCCAAAGTAATTCCCAGCGAATTGCGAATCCTCCTGCACAACTCGCCGAACTCCACGACTTCAACCTCCTCGACTGGGTCCCGCTTGCCTATCCTGAACTGCACCGGAGGCTCAGGCAATGGCCTTCTCCCACAGCATCGCCGCGCCGCACCTGGGACAGAACCCGATCCTGGTCTGCCGGTACGAAATCTGGTAGCTGCAACCCGGACAGACGGTAAAGCGCCGCCTCACCGACTGCTCCCTGCCGCAACCCGTGCAGTACCGATCGTCCGGCTCCAAAGCCACACTGCACCACCCGCACTTTCCTACGGTAATCACCCTTCCCTCCTTTGGGCATCCTGTCCGCGAACGCTCCGGCGGGAGAGACCCTCCTACTCCCTGTAAACGAGCAACTACAACTACAGGCCAATTATAGCCTTGCCTTTGCTTGAAAATCAAATCATGATTCGCTGTTTATAATTCAATTATTTCTGCCTCGGCGCGCCGGTTTTGGATATTATGCGGGTCGGCTGTTGTAATTATGGTTTGCTGTTTTCCTACAACACCCATAACCACCTCGTGGTGTCTGTGGTCAAGTTCTGAAAAAATGTCGTCAAGAAGTAAAACAGGTCTTTGGCCATTTATATATGCAATAAACTCAAGCTCTGCAAGTTTTAGCCAAAGCACCCCCATCCTCTGCTCCCCCCTACTGCCAAAAATCGAGAGGTTTTTGGAATTTCGAATTTCGAATTTCGAATTTCGAATTTTAAAAACAATGTCGTCCCTGTGCGGCCCGACTAGAGTCGCGCATGCCTCTACCTCCTCTTGGGCATATTGGGCAAGTCTTGCTTCCGAAATTGGGCTCCTGTCGTATTCCAGAGCAAAAATCTCCTCGCCAGGGGAACCTGTGGCATTTGTAAAATCAATAAATTCCTGTCTTTTGGCGGTCAAATAAGTCCCGTTTTTAATAAGAAGTTTGTCCCAAAAGAGAAGCTGGGAATGGTTCGCGTCTTCTTCTTTAATCCTTTCCAGCACCTTATTCCTTTGACGAAGCCCCTTCTCGTAAGACAAAAGAGAGCGTCTGTATTCCCGATCAACCTGCGATAATACAAAATCAAGAAATCTGCGCCGGGTTGATGGGGATTCTGTAACCAATCCAAGGTCCCACGGCCCAAAAAGAACGGCTCGCAAATTCCCGACAAAATTATAGAGCCTCTTTGAAACACCGTTAACCGAAAGTTTCTTCCTCGAAACCCTGGCTCCATTCAACATCCCTCGCGTTAAAATTACATCCAGATTGGTTTTTGACTCACTCGCCTCGCTTGCGCTTGGGCGGAGCGGGTCACTCATCACTCTCCCCTCTACCCTCCCCACCTCCTCTCCCTCCTTTATCATCTCCTCCTCGTATCCTGCGTGGAAAGATTTCCCTGTCGCCAAAAGGTAAATTGCTTCCAGTATATTCGTTTTTCCGGAAGCATTAGGCCCAACAATAACAGTTGTTTGTTTATCCCAGGCAGAGCCTGTTCCGGCTTTGTCGGAAAATTCAAATTCCTTCCTGGTAAAATTCCTAAAATTCTGAAGCGATAGTTTTTTTAGAAACATAAAACCTTTGTTACCATGTTTTAAAACATGGTAACAGTGTTAGTGTTGGCAACGAGGACAATAGTAAGTACCACGACCCCCAAGTCGAATCTTTTTTATAATCCCGCCGCACTCCCGGCACTTTTCCCCCTCTCTCCCATAAACCAAAAAGTGCTCCTGGTATCCTCCGGGTTGGCCCAAGGCATTCACAAAATTCATCTCCGTTGCTCCGCCGTATTTTAACCCTCGCCTCAAAACCTCAAGTACTGCATTATATAACTTAGACTGCTCTCTTAGACTTAGACTGTTTGCCGGTCTTCCCGGGTCAATCCCAGCCAAAAACAACGCATCGTTTGCATAAATATTCCCCACTCCTCCAATCTTTTTCTGATCCATAAGAAGCGGTTTAATTTTTGTTTTTTTATTCTTGATTATTTCCCTAAATTTCCCTAGCGTTAGTACCTTCTTCTCACTTTGATACACTGGTGTATCAAAGTTTACAACCGGGGGTTCGGGACCCAATTCGTGGATAAAGGGCAAGCTCTCAACATCTTTCGTTGGAATAATCTTTATCCACCCAAACTGCCGGACATCGTTGTAATAAAGATTCCCATCTCTATCCAGGTGGAAAATCACGTGCGTCCATTTATTCGGCAATTCCCCACCAGTCAGAACATTTGATACCTCTGGTACTTTTCCCACCTTTGATACTTCTTGCCCCCTATATATCAGCTGCCCCGTAAGCTTAATATGCACTGTGATTGACCAGCCATTGTCAAGATCAATAGATAAAGCTTTTCCAAATCGCCGAACACTCTTTACATGGCTTCCGATTACATTTGCCGTGTCGCCTGTTACAACTTTCTTAAGCCGCACATCAACCCCTTTTATCTTGTGTCCAAGTAGAGCTCCGCCACGCGGCGAGCCGACAAGATATTTCTCAAGCCCCAGCCTAATTGTCTCAACCTCGGGTAATTCCGGCATGTTTATTCACAAAATCGACAATTTCTTTTTTAAATCTTTCTTTAGAAAATTTTTGTGCATGTTTAACTACCGTGACAGGGTCTCTCCTTGTCGTGTTACTTGTCGTGTTAAATCTCTTTATTGCATCTGCCAGTCCATCTGGGCTGTAGTCATCGAAAAATATC
>CAYSOV010000014.1:4068-11616 GCA_964432785.1 uncultured Gammaproteobacteria bacterium | reverse complement strand
AGGACAATCCCGACAAGGGCGGCCAAACCAAGGCTTTTCAGATAAGGATTTTGGGCAAGAGTCCCCCTGCCGGAAACAAGACCCGATGTTTTACGGACAGGCATACACTACAAAAGTACCACGGGTACCACGGGTAGCACAAGTATCAAAATGGCACCCACCTTCGCCCCGCCAGCTGGCGGGGCTTCGGCGGGCAAGCAAGTATCAAAAGTGAATAGTGCACAGCGCGCGGTGCATAGCGCATTCACACTAATTCAAACTAACCAAGAAGAGCTTGAAAAAACTCGTGCCTTGGCATCAGAGAATCATAGGTCCCGTCCTCTCGTTTCTGCTCTATTAAAGATTGAGCCTCAACCACGGCTCTTAGAACAGAATAAAGGCCTTCATTTGAAATTACAAATTCTCCGCCTTTATCCCTCTTGTAGGCGTTTGAATTGGGATTTAATACTATACCAACAACATTGGGTCTTTCAAGAACGGTTTTACCTTGCTCATCTGATAATTTCAATGTGGATAAGCCTGAAATAACAAACGACTCTTCAGGATCTGCACCTTGACTATGGGCCACGACAATCTTCCCATCCGGCGAGTCAAAATCCTCACAAGCCCTGGCTAATAGAATATAGTTTGCAAGGCCGGTTTGGGAATCAACCTCTTCTCTAAAGACCCTGATTCCCTCATTGTTCACAGCACCGGCCATAACCGTATAAAGAATGGCTTTGAAGACTTCTTCTGCTAATTTCTCCGACGGATTTTCCCGTTTGCCTCCTTGTTCTTTTGATCCGTTTTCCATACAGGGGGTTATTATACACCTTCAGCGGGGCGTGACAAATTCCTGGCCTTTAATGAGAAATGCAGAATCTTTCCTGCTCTTTATGGAATAAGACTTTCCGGGAAGAATTGGAAAATCTTCAAAAGAGTAAGCTTTTGCCCCTTCCGCAACATAAGTCTTCCAAAAACCGTTCTCAAAAATTGAAACAGAAGTCGCCTCCCCTCCCTGCAGGGCTATCTCTCTTAATAGTATGGAGGCAGTCAAAAGCTTATCGGGCAAAACCGGTAAAGTAATCTTGTTGTCGCCTTTCTCTAAACTAATCGCCTTTTCATCGGTCACTCTTTTCAGCTCAACCGTCAAACCGGCCCAAGGCAAAATATCCTCATTTTTATCAAATTTCCCATTGTTGTTTTTATCCGCAAACACCACAATCGTAACTTTACCGGTTTCTTTAACTTCATCAATCGGCACTCCCTGCGCATTTCCCTTCTTCTCCACCTTCCCGGAACCTTCTTTAACCGCAACCGGCACAATAACAGACTGCCCGGCTTTAACATCAATAACCCCAGGAATCTTTATATCAACCCCGGGAATCGAGGCAATTTCTACCTTATACTTGCCCTGCTCAAGATTCCCCCCAACCGAGCCAGACTTTCCGGTAATGAATTGATAACCGCCTTCCACTCTGTGAACTAAAGGCCGAACGAAAGAAGATCTTGCTACTGCTACAACTTCCTCCGGATCCAATTTGCCTTTTCCTGCAAAACTCTCCTCTAATAGAAGCTTTTTGTACTGCAGCTCGTAAAATTGTGTATCTAAAATACTAACTATTTCTTCTGCATAAACAGGAGTAACTAATCTTATGCCGTTAATTAAATTAGCTAATACAGAAGATAAAGAGAAAGTTGGAGCAGCTTTATTCCCTACGCCGAGGCTTCCTAACACAAGAGAAACATCACCAGGTCTTTTCTGAGAGCTTCTGTTTACCAACCTAAAGATATTTATAAATCTCTCTACACCCACTGCATTCAAGAGATTGCTTACATCCCCTGTAAGCGCGGCATCCATCATCATTGCTCTAATAAACTCGTCAGAATATTGCGGATTATTGGCTTTAATAGCACCAATCAAATCCCTAACAGCATCCACTTCCTCCGGATAGGTTTTATGTTCTGCTGGTATTTGAATAATTTTGCCGCTTGGTAATTTCATTCCGTCGGCTTGCTGGGCCAACCATTCCGTCAATCCCTCGTTTACATTGCGCGCCAAATCATCCATGGGGTTACTTTTGGCAAGAACCCCATACCCTTCTGGTCCTAACCGATCATTCAGCTGTTTTACAAACTTTTCGGAACTACTGCCATATCCTCTGGCCAAACACACACTTCTATGTACACACTCATGAGTTATGGTTTTAAGTCTATCCAGATACTCTACGGCAAAACTTATTTGGCCAGTGTTAGTAGCAAACGAGGCTAAAATCCCCCGCTTATCCAATGTGTCTTTTGGTACAATCCAAAATGCTGAAGGATCCAACATTCCTTCCAAATGTTTATATCTTTCCCCATTAAATCCTTGTCCTGTTAGATAATCCACATAGTTTTTAAAAACACCACCCACCTCTCCTAAAACCGGTTGTATATCCCTTTTATATCTTCGCTGCTGCTCAAATATAGCCTCCATAGACTGTAGCCGAAAATTTTCTCTTCCCGATAAGAACAACTCCATCAAAGTCGGCTGCCTACCGCTTTGCTCCGGTCCATAAAAGAATAAAGCTCGATCGGAATATCCTGCAAAGTCGCTCAAACGATCCGAGGATCGGCGCAACTCCCAAAACTTCGAAAAGTCAAATTGCGGACTGCCATATTGGTCATAACCCTTAAACGCTTGCTCATACCATAAATAAATCTCATCCAGATCCGCAGACAATACTCCTACTCTTTCCGATGATATTCCTTCCCCTGCCCATTTTGCTAAAACCACTAATTCGTCACTTGTAGCTTCTCTACCTAAAACAGGACCTGCTAATTCGCGAGCTTCTTGTAACATCGGAGCAGAATAGCTAGTTAGAGGCTTGGCGTCTTCAACTTCAAGTAAGGCTGTGGTGGGTGCTTTCTGCGGAGCAATATCAAATTGTCTTTCTCCTTGAAAAGGATCAAAATGCATGGGCCGGTCGGGGTTCTTAAGAGCCCCGGCAGGGGTCATTATCCCCTGGGACGTTCCTCTGCTAGGAGTGCCAACATCCATAGCCACTGCTGTAATATCATCATCCTTCGCCCTATGATTTAGCCCTCTACCGGCATTTTCCCTTGCGGCAGCAACTAGATTGTCAACTGCTTCCTGCGGGCTACGCGCAGACCTTGTAATGGCTTCTATTTGACTTGCAGTTAAATTGTCATGAACCCCGTCAGACATAATTAAGACATAATCTGCGTCCCGCGCTAAACGAAAAACTTCTACCCTGGGCGCCGAAGAATTATCGGGGGTTAAAAGATTTGTTTGGTTTCTTTTATTGTAATAAAGGGCTTCTTCTTGAGAAAGTTGAGAGATATCTGTTACCTCGTCTAATTTTTTTTGAATCTCTTGAGCCCTCTTAGGAGTCACTCGACCATTTTTAACAGCTATAGAGAGAGCGCCTTCGTCTTGGGTCAACTGCTCTATTTTCTTACTTTTTCTCACAACATATACCCTGCTATCTCCTACAGAAAGAACAGCTACCCTTCGTTCTCCAGCTTCTTCAAACACTTTTGCTACGGCAACTGTTGTAGCCATTTCCCTTGTTGCAGGATTCTCACCCGCAAACCCTTGCATTGCCTTAATCGACCGGTTGTAACCAGACTTTAAAGCAATAACAACTTCATCTGTGGAGGGCCGTTCCGGCAACTCTTTGAGAACCGAGTCAAAACTATTTCTTGCAATCCCGCTTGCCACCTCGCCCGATGCATGCCCCCCCGCGCCGTCAAAAACACCCACAATGCCTTCACCATAGCTTACTAAAGCCGCATCCTCATTCACTCCTCCCTTCGTCAGGTTAGCAACTGTTCTTTCAGCAATAGGCTCTCTGGTTGGCTGAATTCGGGCAACCTGCTCCGGTTCACCTCTCCTTGTTAGGCGGCCAAGGGTATCATCCACAAAATCTCCAACACCGGCCGGAACATTTTTAACCCCTTCGCCACCCGTTGGTTTTGTTCTCTTAAACAACCCAAATATCCCGCCCCCTTGGGCTTCTTGAAGATTCCGGACTGTAGCCCTTAGTTTAGCTTCATTGAGAACCTCAAAGTTTGCAAAAACTACATCTTTATAATCCACAATAATTTTGTCATAGAATATCTCCCTAAGAACATTCGGGTCTTGTTGAGAAAGTAGCTGTCGGAGTTCCGAGATTTGCCTTGCTAACTCTTCTTGTTCGGACCGCGGTAAACTTCTGATTAGTTGTGCATTAGCCTTCTCGAACTCATCCAAAGCTTTTGAAATCTTCCCGGTAAGTTTGGGGTAATCTTTCAACGCATTTTCAAAATATGCCGGTTCTCCTTTTGCTATTGAGATCCTCCTTGCTGTATCAATATCAAAAAGCTGAATCTCCAAATCTACCATTTCAATATGTCTGTCAAAAAACTCCGTTGTATATGCCAGATCCGGATTATTTCTCCCGATCCGCCGCTCTTTTGCTAATTCCTCAACCCTGCTTTTAATAGCTCTATGGTCCTCTCTACTATTTACCGCGCAAGTCAGAGCATGGCTTGCCGAATTTCCCATACATACCGAGCTAAGGGCTTCCGAAGGATCGAGTGAACTTTTAATCTGTTGCCCGAATGCCTCTCTCTCTTTTCTGATTTGATTTTTTGTCGCTTGAAGTAGAGGACCAAGGTTATCCGGGGTTATCTGGTCCAGATTATCCTTTACCGAGGCTCTGATAATCTCTCCTGGTTCTATGGTGGTAACATCGCCTAGGTCCTCAATCAGTCTCTCTCTTGACCTAGAATCAATCTGGCTGGCAACAGACCGGGGGGCTTTCGCCGGAACAACACTCTCGACCGCCTCTCTAGCCTCACGCGCAACCTGCTCTCCTGCTTCCTTGCCTATCTCTTTACCTCTCCGTTCAAATACCCTCCCTATGGTTCCGTAAGCCCCTTTTGCTGAATTTGTAACCGACTGCACCGCACGAGCAACCGGGTTAGCTGGCGCAGCCGTAGATATTTCGAGTACTCCCACAATCCTTCCTCCGACCTTGGCAACCGCTTCTTCTGTTTTCTTTTGTGCAACCAGAGCAGTCGCAAAAGCTTGGGGTGTTCCTTCTTTTGGTAAAGCAGTTTTATCAGAGTTCAACCACCCCGCAAGCCTCCCAATATCTCTTTGTGCATCCTCGGGTCTGAAATTAGAATACGGAAATGGATCTATAAATTTAACCTGTCCGTCAGGGGTAATCATTATATTACCCGGGTTCAAGTCTCCGTGAGCTACCCCTTTTTCATGAAGATTATCCACGGCGGTTCTTATTTTTTGCCTCAACTCTTCGGTGAGAGAGCCGTTCTTCTCAATAAATTCTTTTGCCGACATACCGTCTACAAATTCCATTTCATACCCGATAATCTTGTCCCCTTCTCTGATAATTCCTATTGGCTTTGCCACATTCTCCGGAGCAGCGCGATAAAGCCCTTCCAGCGCCTCAAACTGCATTGTCGTTACCAATTCATCATCTTGGGTAACTGCTACCGTTCCGGCCCCGGTCCTTCTCCTGTCTTTGAAATATACCTTTCCCGCAGCTTCTCTCTCTGCTATGGATTGAGCAGCAGCTCTTCCTGCGTCTTTGGCTTCCTCATCCACGATCTCTCCAAGTGCCTTGCCTAAACTGCCGTCCACAGCCTCTGCTACTGCTTCTTCAACCGGCTTTCCTTCCCTCACAAGCTGCCGCGCTTTCTGTGCCGCTTCCTCTATCGCTCCTGCTGCTTCCTGACGGGTAAGTCCTGCCGCCTCTTGCCCTGTTCTGTTGCGGCCAAACAATCCCCCAACCGCATCCTGAATCCAAGCTACGGCTTTAGAGACGGGGCCAGCCGGTACAAGCTCCTGCCCGCCAATTCTTCCGATAGCCTCTCTGACACTACCGGCGGCCGCTTCGGCGGCAGCCTCCTCGGCCACCTTTTTCTCGGCAAGCGCAGTCGCTCTACCCGCCGCTTCCTCGGCAACCCTTGCCGCTTCCGCGTCCATAACCGAGCCCGCCGCTTCTCTAGCCTCTCTTTCAACTACTTCGGGTACAACCTCTGCGGCCGGTCTTCCTGCTGCTATTTCTTGAGCTACCCTTTCTTCAACTCGTGCCCCTATTCCGGGAGAAACCGCTTCTGCAATCTCCCCTGGCTCTACCGCTTGCCCGGCAACTTTTCTTGCCTGTGCTTCTTGGAGAGCGCGAACCATCTTCTCCCGCAGGTACTTGTCTTTAACCCGCTCTATGGCTTGAGGAAGTTCTTCCTCGGGATATTGCATTTTCTTGAGGAAATCCGCAATCAATTCGCTTGAAACTTCTCCCGGGTCGCGGGCAAAAAGTTGACCTGTAACTATGTCCTCAATCAATCCCCTCTGTTCCTGGGTTCGAGCAAGACTTCCAAATCCCACACTTTCCGGAATAACCCCTTTTGCTTCTTGTTGGACAACCTGCCCTACCGCCTCTTCCCCCGCTTGGCCCGCTTCTTTCTCGACTACTTTCCCTGCGCCCCCGCGGAAAAGCCGGCCAGCTGTAGCATCCCAGATCTTCCCTACAGCATTGCCAATTGGGTCTGTAATTCTTCTAACAACAGGCTTTACTACTTTTATACCTGCCTTTCCGGCCGCAACTCCCGCTTCGCCAACAGGGCCCGCGAATGCAAGTTCCATGGCCGTGTTTGCCGCAACCTCGGAGTTTAGATCCTTAATTTTTGCCTCAAGAGCGGCAGTCTCCTGACCGCACTTTGTTTTTGCTTCTTCCGGACTCAACCGTGAGACATCTTCAAGTTTATTCCCTAGCTCGGGATCAGTCTTATACGCCCTACTAAGCACTTCTTCATAAGTTAATTTTCTTGCTTCTTTGATTTGCTGTGCAAATTGGGGGTTAACCTGTTTGCCAAGCTCCAGAACCTCTTGTCTTTGCTTTTGCCCGCTTTTTGGGGTTTGGGCAAGAAGCGAACGGACATAAGAAGTGTCAACAAAACCCGCTTGTTTACAAACAGCCTCTGCAACAAAAGCATCTGCTGAAAGTTTATCCGATTTTTCTACAAGCTCCGGAAAAGCCCCGCCCGGAAGAAGCGAGATTACAAACTTTGCCAGGGCTTCCCCGGATTTTCGCGCCGCTTCTTTCTCCTCTTCGGAAACCGGGACCTGATTGAGAACCGTATAGGCGCTAAGATCCGGCGCTCCGGTTAGAGAAATTCCATAATCTGTAGGATCCCCTGTAACTTTGATGCCTGCTTGTTCTGCCTTTTTCCTAGCGCTTTCAAACCTTTGTTCGGGGTAACATTCAGGGGTGGTTTCGAGCGTGCCGCTAAGGTCTCCAGCGTTGCACCAATCCGGAATTCCCGATGGAGCCGCAGGTTCTATGTTGGTACCCTCGGCTCTTTTTATTACCTCTTGAACAACCTCCTCTCTCTGCGGTTGAAAAATTTGACCCAAAGCCCCGCCAACCTTACCCAACGCATCACCTACAGCGCCAAAAATTCCAGAAGCAACCTTTTGTACACCGGATGCCGCCTGAGCGGGAGCTTCTTCGACCACCGAACCGACTACTCTTGTAGGAAAATATCTTGGATCGC
>CAYSOV010000014.1:0-4058 GCA_964432785.1 uncultured Gammaproteobacteria bacterium | reverse complement strand
TCTTCCTCTTTTTCCCTCGCCCGGCTATCTACTTGTTTTGAACCCTCGGCAATACGAGCAAGAGAAGCATCGTATTCATCCAAAGCTTTGTCTTGAGTCTCTTGGTCCACGACCACCGGCCGGACAGCGTCATAATCTTTGTTTATATCATTGGCTTCGGCTAGTCCCGGGGTCTGGGACAGGAGAGGATCCTCAAGCACGTCCGTCCCAAAATCATCCGTAGTCACTTGAGATACTGCCGATGGATAGCACTCGGGGTTGGTTTCGGGCGTTCCATTGAAATCATCAGCCTCGCAATAACTCGGAATTTCTTGCCCATAAACTAAAACAGGGTAAAAAGATGAACTAATAAGATTTACTATTACAAACAGTATTAAGATTTTTTGCGCTGTTTTTTTGGCTTTTTTCATTCTTCTTTAGTCCGCCTTGGCGGACCAAGCTTCGCTTATTGCTTGTTACCTATTATTACAATATCCGGCATGGGATTTTTCCCGCTGAAATTCACCGCTCGTTTCGCACGCCCCCTCGCCCCGCCTTCAACCATAATCTCCACCTTCCCGCCCTCTGCCATTTCATAATTTTTTTGCAGGTCTGCCGTCCTCAAATTCGCCGGCTCAATGCTCCACCCACCCTGGGCATTTGTGAGGGTCGAAAGGAAACCTGACAAGGTCTCTCCTTGTCCGGCCCGGAAATAGACTATGGCGCCGGCAACCGGAGTTTTATCCGCTTTAATTACCCTTCCATAGACCGGATTGGGCGTCGGGGGAGAAGAAAGCGTCGGTCCCGTAGCAAATTCCCCGGAATAAACCTCTTGCACTCCCTGATATATCTTAAAATAGTATTTAGTATTTAGTTTTAAGTTATTTATTGTTACATGATGCGTTGTATAAAATTTGCCTGTTTTAAGACCTCTGTCGCCATCGTCAATATACTTTTTCTTGGCAAACACCGGGAAAATTGGGAAGCTGTCGTTTTCCGATAAAACAAGTAGATCCCGCGTAGCTTTCGGCGTAGTCCAGGAAACCGTTGCCTGCCTATCGGTTATGTTTGAAATTTTGACGCCCTCGGGCCGCGAAACAGGCTCAATAAAGGGCACAATAAAGGCAAGTAAGAGATAAATTGCCGAAAGAACCATTGTTGGGATAGCAGTCCATTTGACAAGCCCCCAAAATCTCGCTCTTCGGCTCGCCTTTTTAACCTCCGCTTCGGGCGCCGCGATTATCAGCGGAACATCCGGCCTTGGTTGGGTAGGTGTTTCTCCCATATTTTCTTTTATTGGATTAACGCATTTATATCCTTAAGCTCAAAAATAATCTCCGTTGATTCGGTCTCGCAAACATCCCCAGAGCAGCTTATCGGATTACCTGACGCATCCTTAATATCGAAGGCGCTTGTAACATCAATGCCCGCCCTTGCGCGCAGTAATTGCTCTCTCCCAACAAGAACAATGCCTAAAACAAGCCCTGCTACAAGTATTGCCATTATAATAAATGCCGTGAGCTTCTTTGATTTATTCTCGCCCAAATTTAACTCACCTCCTGTTTTCTCTACTGACAACTCGTATAGCAATATGGATATCTATTATTGTTTTTACAGGGTTCATATTCGCCCGCTAAGTAGCCTGTGCAGGTTGTACCGCCTTCGCCTTTTTCTGCCGAGTCACCGCATTGGCCGGGACAGGTTTGGACCGCCGGCTGCTGCTGGGCCGCGGGCGCCTCGGGTTGTGCCGGTTGCACAGGCTGCTCCGGGATTTCCGGTGCCGGCTGTTGGACCGGTTGAGCCGCCGGTTGAGGAGCCGGAGGGCGGAAAGTTAGAGCCCTGCTCTTGCTTGAACCGTCGGAATACTCAACAACCAAAGTAATGGTCGCGCCCCCGGAAATCGGAATTCTAATTTGTTGTCCTTGAGCAACCTGTACCTGCCCGCCTGCGGTTTGGAAATAGACACGGCTTACGGTCTTTGCAGGCGCTCCCCCGCCGGCAGCCGGCGCGCTTTCTCTCCAAGTTGTCCCATCGCAAAAGTAGGTTTTGCCCCCGCAAAGAGCAGTTCTGCCAGTTTGAGTTGTACTGCACTGCTCCGAAGCGTAATCCGAGGTAATCCACATATACTGCTCGCCTGTACTGCTCCCGATATTCCGGCAATATAAATCCCCGCCCGATGGGCTTTTGGCAGGATTAAAACACCCCACGCTTGCGTCGCAAAGATCAAAAGGGGTTTTAACCGAGGGTTGCGAGGCCGGTACAGACGGGGCTTGCGGCTGTCCTCCACCCGCGTCGGTCTCGGGTCCGGCAGAAGTCGAAGGAGGAGCCGCCGGCTGGGGCTCCTGGAATGCCAACCAGGTCCGTTCGTCAACCCAATCCCGACCGTTACAATAAAAAGTAAGGCTGCCTCTATTTCCGTCCCCTGCCAAAGCAGTCAAACCCCTTTGTCCCTGGCACCAATCATTTGCCTGTTTTTGAGTAATCCAGTTACTCGCCCCTGTACGGCTCTCAATATTGCGGCAGAAAAGAGGCTGGGGACCATCCTTGTTTTTCGCGGCCTTGAGCCAATGGATGCTTCCAATATCACAAGCTTCTCCTGCCGAATATTCATCTCCCGCAGAAACCTCTACCCCAGGAATTTTGTTACGAAAGGTAACGGATTTGGTATCGCTGGTGCCGTCGGAGTATTGAACAAAAATAGACACCGTTTGAGGATCTCCCCGCGCGAAAAGCTTTGGAAAATCAATTTTTATCCGGGGGTTTTTGTCACTTATCGGCTGTCCGTTAATAGTGGCTAAAGTAACCGTTCTTGGACCACCCGGCAATGAAGTTATACTTGCAAGTTCCCCTGTTTGAGTAACACTCACCCCAACCGCCGGCCGCGTTGTGCATATTGTATTCCCGCTTTCGTCCTTAATTCTTACAAACCGCGTATATTCGCTCGGTTGGGAATAATTGTACTCGGCGCTCCATCTCCCGCCCGGCGGCGGATAATTCTCAACAAGAGCAGAGGCAATAGGTTGACCGTTATCCGTTCCCGCCCACTCGGCAGACGCTCCATAATCACTGCCTTGTATCTCCCATCTGATTTTTTCTCCGACCTTAATCAATCGAGCAGATGGAGTCAAAGAACAGTTCACAGCTTGCCCCGACTGCGTCTGGCCTCCGGTGCCCTGACTTTCCTGCTGTCCGGCTTGCGCCTGGCAATCAACAGTCACCTGCCCTTTCATCTCGTTATAACAAGTACCGCCTTCTTTACCGTTGCTCACGAAAAATTGGTAATTCCCTCCCTGGCTAATTGTCTCGCCGTCAAGAGAATCTATTTCTGCAGATCCCGCGCAGTTTTTGGCTATGGCATGATCCCCCCTGCCATCCCTTATATAAATAGTGCAGCCTGAACCGGAACCTAGATTCCAACCCGCCTTTAACTTCTCGGGTCGGCAAGAGGAGGAAAAAGAAGCTTCGCATTTCTCGACAATTGGAGCCGATATGGCAGTTGCCGTTTTTTTTGGTTTGGGCTTGTCAATGGGAAGGGTAATCCCCGCAACCTTTATCTTTTCTCTTGGTCCAACGGTAATACCTACCGTATTTGTTTTGCAAATTGTGCGTCCGCTACTATCCTTAATCTCAATAAACCTCTCGTGTGTTCCTACTTTAGCACTTTCGTACGCGTAGGTCTTTGTCCATGAATTCTGGCCCGAATAATCGGAAATTCTTTCAGGGATATACTGACTGCCATTATAGGCGCCTCCCAAATAGGCTGTGGCACCGGAATCATACCCAACAGTAGATAACCTCCAGGAGATTACATCCCCGACCTTGACTGTTGATTGAGAAGCGGAGAGAAAACAGCCTGTTGGCCCGTCATCCTGCGCATAAACAGGGGAAGTACCCAGAAAAGTAAAAGAGAGGCCTAAAAAGGCCGCTAAAGGAAGAAATAGCCGGACAGACATACACTATAAAAGTACCACGGGTGCCACGGGTGCCACAAGTATTAAAAATCATGCGAAGAAAAGCGGGAAAATTGGAGTGCTCGGAGAGGAAGATATTGGATGTTTTTCTAGCACGGCGTTGTGCAT
>CAYSOV010000013.1:12730-14247 GCA_964432785.1 uncultured Gammaproteobacteria bacterium | reverse complement strand
TTATCCAGTATTAGCCCCGCTTTCGCGGAGTTATTCTTGACTTCGAGGTACGTTCCGACGTGTTACTCAGCCGTCCGCCACTCTCGCCCGTAGGGCGAGATCGTCCATTTAATCATTTGTCATTTTCCACTTATTTATTGATAAATTTTCACATTGAAAAATTATCCAATTGTTAAATCAATGAAAAATGGAAATTTGGAAAATGGAAAATCTTGTCCTACAGACAAGCGTTCGACTTGCATGCTTAAGGCGCGCCGCTAGCGTTCGTCCTGGGCCAGGATCAAACCCTCAAAAAAAATTTGACGCAGTCAAACTTTTTGCAGTCCGCCTAAGATCGCTTCTTGAGCCGCACCCCGCTAAGCGGGGTAAGGCGAAGGATAAGATCAGGCGGGCAAAAAAATGACCACTGGGTACGTTAATGTAATTTAACGTACCTGGCTTCCAGTCACATTTTGAATGTTAAGGTGCCTGCCAATAACTAAAAAACCCGACCAAGTCGGGTTTTGCAAAAAACTGGTAACCGGCAAAAGCCGTTTACCGACTTGGCAACTAACTGCTCATTGCAGTTTCAGAGTAACATAAACCTAAATCCCGGTCAAGAGTCAATTGTATAGCTTAATTATTCCATAGAGAACTATCGCCGCCGAGACTATGACATTCAAGGATTTATTCACCCCAAACATAGGAATCTCAACAACTACATCTGCCATATCCAAAACTTCTTTTGAAACACCCTCTGTTTCGTGGCCGACAACAACGGCAATCGGTGAATTATGAATTATGAATTTTGAATTAGGAATTTGGGTATAAGGGACACTCTTTTCCGATTGCTCCACTACGAGAATTTTTAGTTTTTCGTTTTTTGTTTTTAGTTCTTGGAGCGCTCCGACGGCAGTCGGAGAATAGCTCCAAGGAACCCACTCCTCCGTTCCGACCGCGGCTTTATGAATTCTTGAAGAAGGTGGGCTTTCGGACTCTCCGCAAAGAATGACTTTTTCTGCCGCCACCGCATCGGCCAAGCGGAAAAGACCGCCGATGTTATAAGTATCAAGTACATTATCTAATATAAGGTATATCGGCCTTCTTTTAATTTTGGCCAACTCCTCTTCCGTCGGCTTTTTCTTTCGCAATTCTCTTGCCCCGCACCGAATGGTGCCGGGGCTGACTCCAAATTTAATCATAGGCGTAGTATATAATTATTTGGTTCTCGGTTGCTCGCCTCGCTCGCGCTTTGGCGAAGCGGGTCAGCCTTCGGTTTTCAGTTCTCAAATTATCCGACAACCTGACACCCGATATCCGGCAACCTGGGAATCATCTTATTGACAACCCCCATTCTCAACAGCTAAGCTATGATAGCCTATTTTTGAAAAGATGTCCCAGGAAAACTCTTCCAAATTTACCCCCCGAAATTTTCTTGTACCCGGCCTTGTGGTTATTGTTGTAATCTCGGCGTTCCTAATCGGCTCCCTTTGGACAAAAGTCTCGCTTCTTGAAAAAGGAGGGGTGACAACCAAAAC
>CAYSOV010000013.1:4440-12630 GCA_964432785.1 uncultured Gammaproteobacteria bacterium | reverse complement strand
GCTCCCTTTGGACAAAAGTCTCGCTTCTTGAAAAAGGAGGGGTGACAACCAAAACCGGAACAGAATCACCTCCGACCGGGGGACAACCCTCCCAGCCTACAAACCCCTACACACCGGTGAAAGCAGACAGCTTAAATATTCCGGAAGTAACCGGGGCCGACCATATTAAAGGAGCAAAAGATGCCGAGCTTACCTGGATCGAGTACTCCGACCTTGAATGCCCGTTCTGTAAAAAAATTCATCCGGATCTGCAAAAAGCACTTGATGAATATAAGGGAAAAATTCGCTGGGTATACCGCCATTTCCCTCTTGACCAAATTCATCCGAAGGCGGACAAGGAAGCCGAAGCCGCAGAATGCGCCGGGGAACTTGGAGGGAATGACGGTTTTTGGAAGATGATCGACAAAATCTTCGAAGTTACACCCTCGAATAACGGGCTAAACCTTGATGAGCTCCCAAAATTAGCCGACCAAGTTGGTCTTGACCAAAATAAATTCAAGCCCTGTCTTGACTCGGGGAAATACGCAAAACATGTTGAAGAAGATTTCCAGGGCGGCTCAAAAGCCGGAGTGAACGGAACCCCCGGCAATTTTCTCCTGGATAAAAAAGGCAACGCTTGGATAGTTCCCGGAGCAGTTCCCTATTCGACAATTAAGCAGATAATAGATCAGGCGCTAGCCCTCAAGTAAAAGGTTCTTTTCTTTCTTCTAACCACTTCTCCACATCCATTGCCGCCATGCAACCGAGGCCTGCGGCAGTGACAGCTTGGCGGTAATGCCAATCGTGGACATCCCCGGCTACAAATACCCCCCCAATACTGGTGCGTGTGTGGTCGTGAACTACAACATAGCCTTTTTGGTCAAGCTCCAAACCTTGGAAAATCTTTGTCGAAGGCGCATGCCCAATTGCTACAAATATTCCTTCAATCGGCATTTCGGAAACTTCGCCGGTTTGGATGTTTTTAATCTTTGCCCCGGCCACTTTTTGACCTTGCTCCGCCGAAGCCTCCGGCGAAGGAGAGTCCCCCAAAATTTCTACCATCGCACTGTTCCATAAAACTTTAATTTTAGGATTTTCCAAAACCCTTTTTTGCATAATATCCGAAGCCCGGAAGCTGTCTCGTCTGTGGACAATCGTCACCGAAGTTGCAAATTTTGTCAAAACCAACGCTTCCTCCATTGCCGAATCTCCTCCTCCCACAACGATTACTTTTTTGTCCCTGAAGAACGGCGCGTCGCAGGGAGCGCAGGAGGAAACTCCGCGACCAATAAGCTTTTGCTCGCCGGGCAGTCCGAGCCAAAGATTCTCCGCACCGGTTGCTATGACGACCGACTTCCCCTCATATCCTCCATCCCCCACATTTACCTTAAAGGGTCCGCCAGTTGGCGGATTAAAATCAACCCCGGTTACATCTTCCGCAACAAAGACAGCCCCAAAGCGCTCCGCCTGCTTTCGCATATTAGCCATCAAATCCGGCCCTTGTATCCCTTCCGGGAATCCGGGAAAATTCTCAACCTCGGTCGTTAGCATTAACTGCCCTCCCCATTTTGCGCCGCCTATAATTAAAGTCGACAAAGCGGCGCGAGTCGTGTAAATGGCCGCCGTAAGACCTGCGGGTCCGGAGCCTACGATAATAACATCATATGGCCCTGTCGGGCCGGGCTTGGACGCAATAATATCTTGCATTGGCTCTATTTGGCACCCCCTTCTCCGGGTTTGGGATCCTGCACCGTCTCGGACTGTGGTTGCTCGGGAGCAACGGGCGCCAATGGTTCCGGATTGGGAGTAGTCGGTTCATTAGGCGCTGTTGGCCGGGCCGGAGGTTGTGCCGGTTGAGCTGGTTGAACCGGCTGCGCACCACCAGACGGCGGGTTTGGCTGCGGCATCTCTGCCGGCATCGAACCCTGACTCTGCGGATTTTGCGATTTATTTGGATTCTGTGGATCCATACTCTCTAATCACCTCCTTTAAGAATAAATCCGAAATACTAAATCCGAAATCCGAAACAATATTAAATGTTCAAAATTCTAATGTTTGAAACATTTGAAAATTTGAATTTATGATTTGTTTCGTGCTTCGATATTCGAATTTCGTGCTTTAAAATTCGTGCTTCGAATTTTATAAAGCCTTCTTTATCAATTCTTCAAACGGCTTTTTTCCTCCAAATCCGATTTGCCTTCCAATCTCTTCTCCGCCCTTAAAAAGAATCGTTGTCGGAATGGACATTATGCCGAATTTCTCGGTCATTTTAGGGTTCTCGTCAACATTAAGTTTTGCAATAACTATTTTGCCTTTATACTCATCCGAGAGTTGGTCAAGAACCGGCTCGGCAAGTTTGCAAGGACCGCACCAAGAAGCCCAAAAATCAACAAGAACCGGGGTTGTGCTTTTTAATACTTTGGTCTCAAAATCTCCGTCTGCAACTGCAACAGTCGGCATGTTAACAGCTTAACACAAACCTACCCTTTTGCGTCAACCCCAAAAACTACGCCATTTCCCCCCGCGCTGTACGATATATCATACATCTATAGTTTTACTCTTCTTAAAAGAAGCGCGTTGAAGACTACTATTATAGAAGAGGCAGACATAAGAAGGGCGGCCCATTCCGGGCGGAGAAGTATGCCGTAATCATAAAGCACCCCTGCCGCGACGGGGATTGCAAAGATATTGTATCCTGCGGCCCAGGCAAGATTTTGCTTCATTTTAGTGTCCGTTCTCCGGCTCAAGTTTATAACTTTGACTATATCCAGCGGATTATTCTTCACCAAAATTATCTGTCCTGCTTCAACCGCAACATCGGTTCCCGCACCAATGGCTATTCCGACATGGGCCTGGGTTAGAGCCGGCGCGTCGTTTACCCCGTCCCCAACCATTCCCACCACTCCGGTTTTCTGCAATTCTTTGATCTTGTTTACTTTATCCTCCGGCAAAACCTGGGCAAAAACAGTATCTATACCAAGCCGTTTTCCAACATCCCCTGCCACCTCTTCCTTATCCCCTGTCAGCATCGCTACCTTGATTCCGATCTCATGCAACTTTTTAACAGCGTCCCTCGACTCTTCACGAATCCGATCTTCAAGGGCAATAAGACCAATGATTTTCTTATCTTTCACTACCCAAACAAAAGTCTTCGCAACGGACTTCACCTTCCCTACTATATTCTCCACTGCCGAAAGACTAAAACCGGCCTCTTCAAGCATGGCCAAGTTACCCACAACTATTTTGCTTCCGCCAACCTCGCCAACTGCCCCTTTGCCCGGATAGGACTTAAACTTGCGTGCGGCAGAAAAGCCAACCTTTTTCCGCCTTGCTTCCTCTATTATTCCCTTTGCAATAGAGTGCTGGGAATGAATCTCAATAGAGGCCGCAAGCTTCAAAATTTCATTCTCTTTAGTATTCGAAAAGGAAACAGTCTCGGAAACCCCAAACTCGCCGGTTGTTAGCGTTCCTGTTTTATCAAAAACCACCCAGCCCAGTCTTCTTGCAATTTCCAAAGCCTTCATATCCCTTATTAAGATCCCGTTTTTGGCAGCAAGAGCGCTCGTTATAGTCGTAACCGTTGGAATCGCAAGCCCTAGGGCATGCGGGCAGGCAATAACTACGACCGTAATCGCCAGGGTGGCAGCAAAAATTGCACCCTGGGGGGTACCAGACAGCACCCCTCCTTGTGGGTTAATAAACATCCAATAAACGAAAGTCCCCGAACCCACAAAAATCGCAACTAGGGTAAGCATGTTTGCGGCTTTGTCGGCAAGTTTCTGAACCGAAGGTTTTGTCTCTTGGGCCTCTTGTATAAGCTTCATAATCTGGGATAATGCACTCTCTGCTCCAACCTTTGTTACCCTGACCGTAAGCGATCCGTCGTTGTTTATTGTTCCTCCGATAACCTCGTCCCCCTTTTTCTTAAAAACCGGCCGCGACTCGCCCGTTATCATTGACTCATTTACCGAAGACTCTCCTTCAATAACCACCCCGTCAACCGGCACCTTTTCTCCGGGCTTCACCAAAACCAAATCTCCTTTTACCAAACTCTCTGTCGCCACATCGACTATGTTTCCCCCATCTCCCTTATCTCCCTCACTTATCTTGTGCGCCGTCGGCGGAATAAGTTTCGCAAGCTCCTGCAGGGCACCTCCCGTTCCCAAAACCGCCGACATCTCTATCCAGTGGCCAAAAAGAAATACCAAGACCAATGTTGATATTTCCCACCAAAGGCTCTCGCCCGGCTTGCCCGCCGAAGCTCCAGCGAAGGCAGGAAAAAGAAATGTGGCAGCAACCGAAAATAAATAACCGCTAAGCACCGCTACGCTAACCAGGGTCATCATCCCATAATTCCTGCTCCCCAATTCCTGTCTTGCGGCAGTAAAAAAAGGCAGGGCTCCCCAAAAGGCAACAACCGACCCCAAAATAAAGAGAAGGAACTCCCGCCCGGGGAAATCAAGACGAATACCAAGCCAATCTTGAATCTTTGAAGACAGAAGAAGAATTACAACCGTAACGGGAAGGATAATAAAGAAGCGGCGCTTAAAGTCATGCGCCATTGCGCGATGGTGCTCCATATGATCCCCCCCCATACCCCCCATCTCCCCCACCTCAACAAGCTCCATCCCCCCGCATTTCGGGCATTTCCCGGGCCGATCGGACACTATTGTTGGATGCATGGGGCAAAAGTATTGTTTTTTATCCATAATTCCCAGGATGCACCCCGGTACTAGTCCCGCTCTGCGGGACAGTACGGGGTAGCCCCGTACCGAGCTACGCTCTGGTACTGGGGCATTGGACATGTGTATTTTTTCATTTCTCCCTCCTTCTAAGATAGAAAAGCGAGCCGGCAACCAAAACCCCTGATATCAAAACCGGAACAAAAACCGGGCCGACCCAAGGCACGGGAAGAAGAAAAAGAACATCGGCATCGGCAAGGGTTTGGGGCCAGCCAACCGTCGCCCTTAAAAACAGATAATAAAAGATATCCCAAATCCCGAAAGCCAAGAAAAAATAAGCCACCCTATCCCAAAATTTTTTGCCGGCAAGCAGGGCAACGGAAGCCAATATTACAATTGTTGCCGCCTCGCGAACCATCTCTATATTAAGGAGTGCCCTGCTATCAATAATTTTTACCGCCGCGTTTGCTTTCAAAAAGGCAATGCCGGGCAAAACCAGCGCTACTTCATCCTTGCTAACCTCCAGCGGCGCAAATCCGACAATATGGCGAAGGTACACAACAACCGCCGCCTCGACAAAAGCAAAGGCTATTGCAAAAATGGCGACTTTCGGAATATTACTTGGCATATTGTGTTCCTGAAAGCTGTAAAACCTTCCTGCTTAAATAGAATATGCCCAGTAGGTTAAAGGCCAGTCCCAGCCAAAAAAGCTCTATTTGGTATTGAGCAATAAAAGTTACGGCCCCTACAACTCCAAGGACAGGCAGAACATTAGCAAGATAATGGGAACAGCAAGAAATCATGGCAAGTGTTGATGTGCCGCCCGAAACCATAACTATACCCCCGGACTCCGTATGTTTTTTAGTCATCCCTATAAGATAGCTGTAAAGACCAATCTGAACCCCAAAACCCGCGGCAAGACCTACAATAAAGTACCAAAAACTCAAAAACTGTGTCCGGGCAAAATCCCACCCGCTGACCAGAGCCAAAACCGTAAAGTATACCAAAAGGAGAGCAGCTCCTCCCAGGAAAGCGTCTCTGACCGGTTTAAAAAACCTCACTTTCATATTCTTTTTCTCTCCATCTTTATTGTTCTTTCACTTATTCCCTTTCTTCCAAAGCCAGCGGATAGCCGCTACAAGAAGAGCGGTAAAAAGAACCCAGGTCAAAAGCTCTAAAACCCAGTGCAGCTGCCAAAACCAGTACCCTCCGCCTGCTCTATAAGGTCCCATCATTTCGCGCATAAAACCGGCCATCTCGCGCCACTCGGCAGATTCTGTGGCATTCCCCAAAATATATCCCATTCCATGTAACATCAACATTTTTTTCTTCACCTCCTTAAGTAGGCACCGGCGAGGCAATCTTTTTGAGGAAGCTGTCGCAGTCCGCCCAAATTTTCTTAACAATTTAAGAAAAATGTGTTGGCGGACGAGACCCGCAGCGGCGGCCGAATGTAATTTTCGACTTACTACCCAGACAGCCGACCGCGTTTCCGAAAAAAGCATTGCCGAGCAAAGGTGCCGCTTTACCTCACAGATTTATTATAAACCCAAGCAAAAACCCAGCCCCCTGTCCAAGCCAAAACAACCGAGCTTACAAATCCCAAGATAAAGTTTCCCCGCGGAGCCCCGGTCCAAATAGCATCCAAATCAATGCCATGGAACCAGCTTCCTGCTACCGCTTTTGAAAAATCCGGAAGGACGACAACAAAAAGGGCGCAAATAATATAAACTGCCGCCACCAGCACTGCCGACGCATTCGCTAAGCCTTGTTCGTTCAACTTCATCTTCCATCACCTCCTCGAGTACCTTAAAAACTATAGCGGGCCATTATTGACTCCACACTAACTTCCTCTCCTTGACTCCTGCAAGGTTTCGGACAATAAGAGCAAGCTCTTTAGGATCAAGTTTTTTGCCTTTGAAAACCAGCTTTCCGCTCCGGTGATGGGCAGATGCTCCTGCTTCCTCATCCCACCGAACAGGAGAGACTGTTTCCCCGCCTACCACAAGCACTGCATTCTTGAGAATATCAAACTTTACAAGGTCCGCCGAATGGGTATCAAACGAGGCCCAAACTATATATTCGCCTTCATCGCCCTCCGGGATAGAATCGAGGGTCGTATTTACGCCTACTTCGCCCTGTCCTTGATCCTGTGCCCTCAATTTTTGAATATAGGTCTTGGGGGAAGAAGCGGCAACGCCCATTTTTCCTAAAAGCTCATCGTTTCTTATGGCCATCTCCGGGTCGTCCCAAACAAACTCTATAACCCCGTCTTTGTTAATTCCCACATAAGTATGTCCGGGATACGAGCCTTTATGCATAGAGGATTCGGTATTTAAAACATCGTAAGTTCTTGAAACCCCTTTTGTTGCGTCAAATAAAACCTTTGCTCGGGCAAGTGACGGCATCTTTGCAAGAGCCCCCTTCCAATTTACCGGCTGATCAACGACAATAGAGAACACCTCAATACCTGACTCCTGAAATCTTGTATCCTTGCCAAAAGCGTCAATTTGATCCCAGCAGGCCGGATAACACATAAGCCCCTCGTTGAAAAATAAAAGCACCGGCTTTCCTTTAAGGCCAGAAAGTTTTACAGTATTGCCGCCGTAGTCCCCGAGCTCAAAGTCAGGCGCTCTTTTCCCGACAACCCCTTTTTCTTTATCTGTTCCTGTTCCTGCTTGTTCTCCCAAAAGCATTTGCCCCGAAACCGCGCCCACAACAAAGACACCAACAACTAAAAGTCCGAGAAATATCCAGTTTTTCATCTTGCTCCTCCCAATTTCTCAACCATCCATGCTACCCATGCATTAATAGTAATTTTATAATCCCCTTCCAAACGAAGATTGCCGGTTAGGGCAAGATAAAAGATAAGAGCACCCATTAGAAGAAAGATAACTCCGGCCAGAAGGCTTGCTGCGGTCACCTCAACTTTTTGACCCGCCAATGTGTAGGAAAGAGTTTTTCGCATCAAGAAAAACTTCTGGGTGAAACGGGTTCTATCCAAAACCCATGCCAAGGCAAAAAGCGGGGCGGCCATGCCCAAAACATAAAACGCCGCATAAAGTCCTCCCCACAAAAGCGAGCCCGGAAGAACAG
Source organism: uncultured Gammaproteobacteria bacterium (assembly GCA_964432785.1). Classification (GTDB taxonomy): domain Bacteria; phylum Patescibacteriota; class Microgenomatia; order UBA8517; family UBA10165; genus CAYSOV01. Next base: position 4,873 of record CAYSOV010000013.1, on the reverse strand, counting down.
AAAGGGCTACAAGTCCTGCCAAAACCGGCGCACAGCAGGAGGTTGCAAAACCCGAGAAAACCCCAAGCCCAAATATAGAAGCAATCGTAAGCTTATCGGAGGGCGCCAGAGTCGCATGCCAAGGCAGAGAAAAACTCTTCCCAAGGAGAAGCCATATCCCAAGACCCAAAAGAAAAAGTGCTCCAAGAATATAAATTTGATCATGGTAAACGGTAAAAAGCTTGCCTAGGTAGGCTGCGCCAAGACCAATTGGAAGAAAAACAGAAAGGAGTCCCAGCGAAAACACTCCGGTCATACCCAAAACCATTTTTCTTTGAGAAAAAATTGACCCTATATATGAAGGAAGAAGGACCGTAATACAGCACGGCGCAAATAAAGCCGCAACGCCGGCAAAAAAAGAGGCGACAAGAGATGTAATTAATAAAACATCCAT
>CAYSOV010000013.1:0-4340 GCA_964432785.1 uncultured Gammaproteobacteria bacterium | reverse complement strand
AAATAATAAGCCAAATCAAGATAAGTTTGAGGGAACCAATAGGAATTAAAGGCAAGCGCCGCCTTGTAAATCTCGTCTTCCGAAAATCCCTGGCTTGCCATAAGTTCAATAAGCCCCAAAATCGCCATGCCGTGGTTGCAGTCGGGGAAAGAGGTCGGGTTTCCGCAGCAGGGTCTGTAAATTCCACTGCTGACTTTTTCCACCAAGGCCTGCTGTTCTTTGGTTAAGGGAGTTATTTCCGACGAGCTGTAGAGTTTTACGGCATCTTTTGCGCCCAGTGTCCAACCTCCGGTTGAGGCAAAATTCCCGAGGTCTTTTCTATATTGAGTCCCCATAACTCCTTTATCCAAAACATCGGACTTTTGGGTTAGTCCCAAGGCCCAAAGCGTGTTTACCCAAAAATAAGCGTTGTCTTGTGTAATGGTTATTCCCCTTTGTTGATCCTCGGTCAAGTAACTAAGCAATTCTTTATACGCAGGGTCGGCATAGTTTTTTTGGTATTTGTTAATATCAACCCCACCGGCCTTTACTAACTTCATTCCCGTATCTCCCCATTTGATGTTGACCGTAAAACCCTCCTTGGGAATAACCTGCCGGGTTAAAAATTCAATACTTGGCTGGGGTGAGGGACTGGGAGTCGGCCGCAAAATGCCAATAAGCGCCGCCGCCCTTATGCTCGGCTGTAATTGAACATCAAACAGTGCCACCCAAACAACGAGGACAAGCGCTATGGCGGCAAGGGCAATTAGGCTTAATTTTTTGCTTGGGCTTTTCGTCATTTTGTAAATTTCCCGGAATTTGCCCTAAATTTCTGATAACAACCAGATGCGCAAAAATAAAAAGTTTGACCACTTGCTTTGTGAGCATAGGCGGCGGTTTTTGGGCTTATCCTCATTCCGCAAACAGGATCCTTAACAACAGGCACCAAATCGGCCATTTTCAAGGTCAGCTCGTCTGCCAAAGGGCCGTCTTTGTGTTTCCTAATTAACACCTCACGCAACATATCGCTTGCCCCAGCAAAGTTCTTGTGGGCCAGACGATAAAAAATCCGCTTCCCCTTCTTTTCTGTTGCTACTATCCCGGCCTGGCGCAGAACCTGTAAATGCTGGCTTAGATTTGCTTGGGGAAGATCAAGCATTCTTTGGATTTGGGTCACCGAAAGGGTCCGCCCGCGCAGTAAATGAATAACCTCAAGTCGTCTTGGGTGAGACATGGCTCGGAGAAGCTCTGCATGAAGCCCAAATACCTGCTGATACATATTCGCAATATCGAATATATTATCTCCGAACCTCTTTGTCAATACTTAAATTTTTTGTATACTAGTGTTAATGTCGCCTGCTCCTCTAAAAAAGGCGAGTCTACCACCGCCTCCGCTTCTTCGCAAGCTTTTGGGTCCCAGTTTTATCCTTTTGGGGCTCGGGCTCGGATCGGGAGAACTTATTCTCTGGCCTCATCTTGCTTCAAACTTTGGTCTTGGGATAATGTGGGGGGCATTAATTGGAATTACTTTCCAGTTCTTTATCAATATGGAAATAGAACGCTATGCTCTAGTCACCGGAGAATCAATCTTTGTCGGGTTTGCCCGGAAGCTGCGTCTTGTTCCTATTTGGTTCATTCTATCAACAATTGTCCCCTGGATGTGGCCGGGAATAATAGGCTCATCAGCTGTTGTCCTTGGAACACTTTTGAGAATTGAAAATACAAAATTTCTTTCAATAGGGCTCCTTCTCTTTGTTGGAATCATTCTGACTCTTGGACCCGTGCTTTACAAAACACAAGAGCTAATACAGCGAACACTTATATTTGTAGGCGTTCCTTTTATATTCGCCCTTGCAATTTATCTTGCAGAAATCCGCGATTGGTCAAGTTTGGCTTTGGGGGTTTTAGGCAAAGGAGACGGATACTGGTTTATACCGGCGGGGCTTCCTCTTGCAGCCTTTTTGGGAGCACTCGCATATTCCGGAGCAGGAGGAAACTTAAACCTTGCTCAATCTTTTTATGTAAAAGAAAAAGGCTATGGAATGGGCGGGTACGCAGGAAGAATAACAAGTATATTAACCGGTAAAAAAGAAAAAGTAGAGCTTGAGGGCACGACTTTTTCCTGCGATACGGAAAGTATAAATTGTTTCAAGCGCTGGTGGAGACTTATTAACATTGAACACCTCGTGGTTTTTTGGCTAACGGGAGCCGTAACCATGCTTCTTCTTGCCCTTCTTGCCTTCATTACGATTTTTGGAACAAATGCAGGCGGCATACAGTTTTTGTTCCAAGAAGCAGCAACAATATCAAGCCAAGCTTTCCCTATTTTAGGTGTTTTGTTTTTGATAATAGCGGCGGCCATGCTTTTCTCAACACAACTGGGGGTTCTTGACACCACTTCAAGAATCCTAACTGAAAATTTAAGCCTTCTTTCAAGAAAGCATTTCCCGACTACAACAATCCGGCGTAACTTCTACCTTTTTCTTTGGCTTCAAATAAGTCTTGGGGTTTTAATATTCTTGCTTGACTTTGCAGAACCCTTAGCCCTTATTATCATTGGAGCTTCCCTCAACGCAATAGCAATGTTTGTTTATATAGCTCTTGTTCTATGGGTCAACTTAACATCTCTTGAAAAGCCGCTAAGACCTTCTCCTGTTCGAATTTTGGCTATGCTTGCGGCATTCCTGTTTTTTGGGGGCTTTTCTCTGTTTACAGTCCTTGGGATTGTCAAAGCTTAAGAAGTCTCGTCGTGCCCGCACTTGCCCCTTCCCTCCTCCATAGCTCTTGCGCATTGGGGACAGGGTTCTTTGCCTTCGGCAATTAAATCATCGCAGGCGCAGGTTCCCGGAATATTATTGTTCCACTCGTTCCCTTCCCAAAAACACATTGTGCAGGGAGGCTCGATACAGCATTTATATTTTCCTTCCGACTTTGCTTTTTGGATTGCCAAATTTTGAAGTTGCACCAGCTCGTCTCGTGTTGCACTCGCCGGCTGCGCCACAACCCTCATCTTCCCCACCGGCTCCCAAAGAAACCAAAAAAACAAAAAACCCAAAAGACCCAAAAACCCTCCAGTTACAAATTTCTTTCCTAATTCCATAAATAGAAAATAGAAAAACAGTAAATACTACATTATTCTACCGTTTTCTCCGGTCCTTTGTTTTCCCAAGCTCTAATAAAACTCTCTATTCGCTTTTTATCAAAATCGTCCATCTTATCTATTCTTCCCCAAGAAGTTAAGGCAATTAGGCTATCATTGGCAGGCCTCGGAACGACAATTACTTTGCCTGCAACTTTTGTCATTTCCGAAAGTTTTGAAACCAAATCTTTACATTCTTGCTGGTTAAAACTCTCCGGTAGCTCTGCTTCTTTTTCCGGCGGATTCTCCGGAGTAAACCAGCTTGTATTTCCTTGCGGAGTATAACTCATACGCATCAAGGACTGTGCGCCGGGTGTGGCATCGGCCGATTCGGTTGCGACCGGCTCTTCATGCGGCTCATCCGTTTCGTGTGCGTAAACCAAATTCATTTTGCTTTTTACGTTTTGCTTTTTACTTTCGTCGCAGTTATAACTGACGACGACATATCCATGTTCCAATGAGTGAAGAAGATGTCCGTCCGAAATCGCCCTGTCATAAACTCCTTTTTTTGCCCAAATTGGAAAATGAGGACCGGATGTTGGCGGATTGGAGTTATACCGGACGCCGGAAATATCGGTAACATGGTTCTCGCCCATACTGGACACCGTTTGCCCCGGCAATGGTTTTGCAATCTCTTTCCATAGCCAAAAACCGCCCCCGGCAAGAACCGCCGCCATCAATAAAATAAAAACTCTGTTCCCCATCGCATGAATTATACACTATTCACAATACTAAAATTTTGAAATTCCCACGTTGCTTCTCCCCAAGAAACATCAACTTTCTCAACTTTTGCCAGCGGCGGACCTTTTCTAACCAATTCAATTAACTTAATCAACTTTCGCCTTTCCCCTTCCGCAACAATCTCAACCCTTCCATCCTCCGTGTTTCGTACCCAACCGCAAACACCCAACCCCGTGGCGTGCTTTTTAATGAACGCGCGAAAGAAAACTCCTTGGACTTTCCCACCTGCGAAAACGTGGATTCCGGTATTCTTATACATAATTCAAAATTCATAATTCACTTTTCTTCTTTGCCTTCCATTCGTCTCGCAGTTGTTTCAATTTCCACATGAACAACCTTGCCGGCGATTTAACCTGCCCTGCGTCTTTAACAAAATAACGGGCTTGCTCAAGAAGCTGGCGGGGTGTAGTTTTTGCAAGTCTCATATAGAGGCTTTTGCGCTCCAAATCCCCAAGCTCTTCTGCTAAATCATATCCGTATT
>CAYSOV010000012.1:12696-14596 GCA_964432785.1 uncultured Gammaproteobacteria bacterium | reverse complement strand
TCAAAAGTCAAGCCCACGATATTATTCAGCTAGGCTGAATCATCGGGGCGCAGACCCGGTCAAGAACGCTCCTCGAGCCGCAGTAGGAATCTACTAAGGCAAGAGGTAAGTTTAGACGGGTCAAGTTTCGGGCCGAGGGTCAAATTTAGAAGAAGCTTAAGAAAAAATAGGGGCGCTCTGGCTGGTTGAGAAAATTTAGTTTGTGCCAGAGCGCCCCAAGGCGAATACTCCAAGCGGTATTTACTCGTCAAAGGCTATCGCGCAGATGGGTGGGCCCAGGAGGAAAAAGAGCAATGCGACAATGGTTAAACGAACAAAGTCCTGCCACCCAAAGAATGCCCACATTAAAAATGTCAGTGCAAAAGTCATACCGATCCATATAGCCACTTGCACGACAGTCGTTTTGTTGATGGAGCTCCGAGAGCCACTGCCTTCGTAGCCTCCGTTGGAGCTACCATATCCACAGCCGCTCATTGCCTGCCTCCTTCTTGCGCTTTTGCGCTTGTGTTCGCGACCGTTTCGGTATCCGCCTGTAAAACCTGCGGTAAACAAAGATAGTCGAGCTTAAACGACGCTTTGTTTAAGGTAATTTGATTATACCCTGCGAAGTCAAACCCATGCTCTTTCTTGGGTTTATTATCAGGAGAATTTGAGGCCGGAGCGGGGATAACAGTACTGAATAAACTTTGGATGGATTATTTTTTACTTGAAGAAAGGAAATACGGATTTAATCCAAGAAACCAGTTGATTAATTCTAGTCTCTAAAAAGCTTTGTCTTTGTTTTGATTCTTCCAATTGATTTTGCAGGTTTTCGACTTTTTTGTTTAAGTCCTCGATATTTGAATTATTAGAAGATGGTGTCGGGGTTACAGTAGAAGGTGAAGGTGCAACAACTGTTCCACCCTCTTCCTGTTTCATCCTTGGTACAAACACTTCACTTGAAGTAATGCAACCAGCCGAGTTACAGGCATCAACTTTTACATAGTAATCCAAAAAGGCATTAATGCCAATCTCTGTACTAAGACTGCCTGTCCCAACGATAGCTGCCCCGTAATCTTTCATGTCTGAAAGACGAGCGTATAAATTATATTTAATAGCCCCTTCAACCTTGCTCCAACTTAGATAAACATAGCGTTTTGGTCCCTCAACATATCTTTGAACACCCACTTTAACATAGATATTCCCCGAAGGAGGAATAGTCGGTTGTGGTGCAGGTGTCGGGGTAGGATTAGGTGTTGGAATTGAGATGGGTTCTCCTGTGTATGGGAGTACAACTGTGGAATAGGCCGGAATCCTTGTACCATCAATATTTCTTAACTCTGATACATAAATAGTTCTATTGCCCGGCACCTTAGATATTACTTTGGCATATATTCTACCTTCATCATTGGTCACATTGTCGTTTTGGGCGATATAATCACCATCTTGAGGATTTTGCAATGCTAGTTTGATAAAGCAATTCTTGCAATAGGCAGGATAGGGTTCAACTACAAATGACCCATCTGCCCAGACTCTAGCATGGACAATATATTGTTCCCCTGGATTTAGAGCTTGGTTGGGATCAATAGTAAATTCAACCGGTCCCCCTCCAGCAAAAGCAAGAGAAGTAAAAACTAAATTAGTCAACAAGAGCAGACCTCCAAAGGCCGTCTTTATCCACATAATAGCATTATACTGCATATATAAAATTTTTGTCCTGCAGAGCAGGATCTGGCTTTGCCCGTCAATCTTAGAGGCCCAGACCGGAGTTGTCACACAGAGCGTGATCCTGCTTTGCAGGAAACATGGTTACTAGCCAAACTCGGAGGCCTGGGCGGGAATTGAACCCGCGCATTGCGGTTTTGCAGACCGCTGCGTTACCACTTCGCCACCAGGCCAAGCTAAGCTTTGCTTATTTTAC